>JBKOWY010000167.1:0-6986 GCA_046724655.1 Actinomycetota bacterium | reverse complement strand
GACGTCGGCGTCCTGCTCGAGACCGCCCGACTCGCGCAGGTCGGCGAGCATGGGCCGCTTGTCCTGGCGGTACTCGAGCTGCCGGTTGAGCTGCGACAGCGCCATCACCGGGCAGTCGAGCTCGCGGGCGAGGATCTTCAGTCCACGCGAGATCTCGGCCACCTCGACCTGGCGGTTCTCGGCTTGCCGAGCGCCGCTCGAGCTCATCAGCTGGATGTAGTCGACGACGATCAGCCCGAGGTCGCCGTACCGGGCGCGGACGCGGCGGGCCTTGGCCCGCATCTCCATCACTGTGCAGTGCGGATTGTCGTCGATGAACAACGGTGCTTCGGCCAGGCGCCCGACGGCGTGGCTCAGGCGCGTCCAGTCGGCCTCGGGGATGTTGCCGGTCCACAGCCGCTTGGCCTCGACGCGACCCTCCCCCGCGAGCAGACGCTTGGTGAGCTCGAGGTTGCCCATCTCCATCGAGAAGAACATGACCGGCCGCTGCACCGACACTGCGACGTTTGCGGCGGCGCCGAGCGCCAGGCTCGTCTTCCCCATCGACGGCCGCGCCGCCACGATGACCAGGTTCGACCGCTGGAGCCCGAGCAGCAGCGTGTCGAGCTCGTGGTACCCGCTGGGCACGCCGACGACCTCCGTGTCGCTGCCGTACATCGACTCGAGCTGGTCGAGCGTCGACTGCAAGGAGTCCGAGATCGCTGCCAGCGACTCGCTCACCCGCCGCTCGGCGACCTCGAACACCATGGCCTCGGCGCGGTCGAGGGTTTCGGTGACGTCGTCGGGAGTCTCGTACCCCATCTCGGCGATCTCGCCCGCGACACCGATGAGGCGCCGGAGGAGCGCGAGCTCGTTGACGATGCGCGCGTAGTGCCCCGCGTTCGCCGACGCCGGCGTAGCCGCCTGGATGCGGAGCAACGTGGCGCGCCCACCGATGGCGTCCAGGAGCTCGGCGCGCCGAAGCTCTTCGGCCACCGTGACCGGGTCGACCGGCTCGCCCTGGCCGTACAGCGCCATGATCGCTTCGTGGACGTGGGTGTGGGCGGGCTTGTAGTAGTCGCTCGCCTCCACGTGCCCCTCGACGGCAGCTGTGATGGCGTCGCGCGACAGGAGCATCGCTCCCAGGAGCGACTCTTCGGCTTCGAGGTTGTGGGGCGGGACTCGCCCCGAGACGCGACGCGGCGCCTCATCAATCGCTTGAACCACCACGCTGCTCCTTCCTGCCTCTCGCTCTACGCGCTACTCGCCGACTGCCCTGGACCAACCTGCCCTGGCTGCCCTGCCCCTCTCGCCTGGTGTCCGCCGCGCATCATGCGAGCTCGTTCCGCATCTTGCCGCCGCTGCCCTGTGGATCGATAGAGCGATTTCCTTGTGGATTCGGGGCTCGGCCCTCCACAGCCCTGGGGATTCCGCGGACGTGTTTCGTCCATTTTGGGGACGGGGTGTGACAACTACGTCGAGGCACGTCGAAGCAGGCGGTTCCTCGAATTTGGTTGCGCGCGGCGCTCTTTACTCGGCGACGACGGCGACGGAGAGGGTGACGTCGACGTCGGCGTGCAACTTCACGGGCACGTCGACGGCGCCGAGCTGCTTCAACGGTTCGGGAAGTTGCGTGTTGCGGCGATCCAGCTCCACGCCTGTCTGCGCGCGCACGGCGTCGACGATGTCGGCCGCGGTGACCGAACCGAACAGCCGCCCGCCTTCGCCGGCACGCGCGCGCACCTCGATGCGACGCCCGGCAAGCTGGTCGGCGAGCACCTGTGCCGCTTCGTGGTCGCGGGCCTCGCGTGCTTCGCGATTACGGCGCATGGCCTCGGCTTGTTGCACTACGCCTCTGGTCGCCTTCATCGCGAGGCCCCGCGGCACCAGATAGTTGCGCGCGAAGCCGTCTGCGACTTCGATCAGGTCGCCCTTGCGGCCCACGTTCTCGACGTCGTCGCGCAGGACAACCCTCACGGCTGCGCCTCGCCGTCAGCAGAAGGCTCCGCCGCTTCCTCCTGCGCCGCGACCGGGGCCTCGGACTCCGGCTCGCCTTCGGCGCTCGCTTCGGCGGGCGCAGCCTCGGCTTCGGCGGGCTCGAGCTCCGACTCGGCTTCGGGAATTCGATCGCGGTCACGATCGCGACGCCCACCGCGCCCTCGCTGGGTCACCTGCCGAACGCTGTAGGGCAGCAGGGCCATCTCGCGCGCGATGCGAATGGCTCGCGCGACGGCCCGCTGCTGCTGTGCGCTGTTGCCGGTGACGCGACGGGCGCGGATCTTGGCCCGTTCCGACATGAAACGCCGCAGCAGGTTGACGTCCTTGTAGTCGACCCAGTCGATGTTCTCCGAGGAGAGGATCGACACCTTCTTCTTCACGACCCGACGACGGTCCGCCGCCTGCGACTTCTTCTTGTCTCTCGCCATCGTCCGTCAGCTCGTCTCGTCGTCCGTCAGAAGGGCTCTTCGCCGAATTCGTCACCGCTGCTACCCGCCGAAGCGGGCTGGGGGCTCTCGCCCCCGCGCCCGCCGGCGCGGCCACCGCCGCCGGAGTCGCCGCCACCGCCGAAGTCGCCACCGCCCCGGCGGTCGTTCTTCGTGACCTGGGCGGTCGCGAACCGCAAGCTGGGCCCGACCTCGTCGGCGATGATCTCGACGACGTTGCGTCGGTTGCCGTCGCGGTCCTCGTAGCTCCGTTGCTCGAGACGGCCGGTGACGACGACGCGGGAGCCCTTGGCAAGCGACTCGCTCACGTTCTCCGCCATCTCGCGCCAGCACACGACGTCGAAGAAGCTCGTTGCCTCCTGCCATTCGTTGGTGTTGCGGTCCATCCATCGCCGGTTGACCGCCACGCCGAAGCGCGTGTTGGACGCGCCGCTCGGGGTGTAGCGCAGCTCGGGATCGCGGGTCAGGTTGCCCACGACGGTGACCGTGTTGCCATTCGCCATCTTCGGTTCCTCCCTATGCGTCCGCCACGGCGGTGCCTGCCGTCTTCGGAGGCCCGTAGGCCTGCTCGGGGACGCGCAACACCTTGTGGCGGAGTACCTCGTCAGCCAGGGAGAGCACCCGGTGCAACTCCTGCATCGCCTGCGGCTCGGCCCTCGCTTGGAGGACCACGTAATAGCCCTCCGCGCGGTGCTTCACCTCATAGGCGAATCGCCGCTTCCCCCAGTAGTCGACATAGCCGGGCTCGGCGCCCTTCGACTGGATGAGCTGGAAGAACCGGTCGACCGCGGCCCGGATCGTCTCCTCTTCCAGGTCCGCGTCGAAGATGATCATGACCTCGTACGGCCGCACGGGCTCGTACCTCCTTTGGACCGCGACCCCGATCTCCGGGGTCGTGGGCTCCCGGCTGCGCCCGGCGAGCGGGACGGCAGGGAGCAGGTTGGGGTTGAAACGGTCAGGCTAGCAACCTCCGACGTGGCCTATCGACGCAGACCTTAGCGACGGGGTGTGACGACTACGAGGGGCAGCCGGGTGATCAGGCACACCTACGATCTGCGAGTGCCGAAGAGCAGGACCGAGGCGTTCAGCGACGGCGTGTTCGCCATCGCCATCACGCTGCTCATCATCGAGGTGAGGCCGCCGCATTCCGAGGCGGGCGGGCTCGCGGGCGATCTCGCCAATCTGTGGCCGAAGTACGCGGCGTACGTCGTGAGCTTCGTCATCATCGGCATCATCTGGGTCAACCACCACCAGATCTTCGAGCGCATCACGGCGGTGGACCGGCCCCTGCTGTTCCTCAACCTCCTGCTCCTCCTGACCGTGGCGTTCCTCCCGTTCCCGACGGCACTGCTCGGCGACTACATCCGCCAGGGCGACAACGCCCACGCCGCCGCCGCCGTGTACGGCTCCAACATGACGCTGATCGGGCTGTCGTTCATTGCGATCTGGACGTACCTCGCGCGCGTCCCGTCCTTGCTCGCACCCGAATTCGGCACCGAGGGAGCGCTGCGGGCCCGCCGCGCCGCGATGATCGGCCCTGTCCTCTACGGCCTCTCGATCCCGCTGGCGTTCGTCAACGCGGTCGCGTGCCTGATCATCTACGCCGCGCTCGCCCTGTACTTCGCGATCTCCTTCACGGTGTCCGGCGCAGGCGAGGTCACGGACAGCCGCTGAGGCCGCCGTCGGGGAGCTCGTCCTTCAGCGTCTCGACGGCGTAACTGTAAGGGCCCCGCGACCGGTACGACGGGCACTGCAGCACCGAGCGATCTGGGCACGGCTGCATGAGGAGCCGGTCGACGGGACGGCCGGCGTTGTCGTAGAACCCGATGTCGAGCGGCACGGGCACGTTGGACATCGTGAACGAGCCCTGCGTCGACCCGCCGAAGGCGAAGAGCATGCCGCCGTAGGGCCCGAGGTCGCGGCGGCGCATGAGGCCGACGCCGCGCTCGTCGGTGGCGTCGGCGACCACGATGCGACGGCAGTCGCCGCCGATGCCGAGGCGAACCTCGGTGAGGCCCGCGAACGGCGCCGCCGCCGGGCGTGCACCGGCGAGCACGGCCCCGAGCGCACCGGCACCGGCCGGCGCGGTGGTGTCGTCGTCGCCGCGCGACAGGAGCACGAGACCGCCGACCAGGAGCGCGGCTGCAATCGCGAGCAGCGCGCTCGCCGTGACCACCCGACGGGTGGAGGTCACGCGGGAGTTGCGCCGAACAAGCCGAGGGCCTCGGCCACGTCGTCGGCGACGTGGTAGGTCTCGTCGCTGGCCGGGAACCGCCCGGCGCGCACGTCCTCGGCGAACCGCGCGACAGCCGATGTGGCGTCGGCCTTGAGCGACGCGTACCGCCGCACGAACTTCGGCTTGATTCGGTCCTCGAGCCCGAGCAGGTCGTGGTACACGAGCACCTGGCCGTCGCAGTGCCGACCGGCCCCGATCCCGATCGTCGGCACCGGCACCGACTCGGTGACGAGGCGCGCGACTGCGTCGGGCACGCACTCGAGCACGATCGCGAAGCAGCCCGCCTCCGCCAGCCCGACGGCGTCGTCGACGATGGCGCGGGCGGCATCAAGCTGCTTGCCCTGCACCTTGAAACCACCGACCGCGTGGACGGACTGCGGCGTCAGACCGAGGTGGCCCATCACCGGGATCTCGGCGTCGAGGATCGCCTGGATCGCGCCGAGGCGCTTGCGGCCACCCTCGAGCTTCACGGCCGCCGCCCCGGCGCGGATGAGCTGGGCGGCGTTACGGACCGTTTCCTCGTTGGAGACGTGGTAGCTGAGCCACGGCAGGTCGCCGATGAGAAGCGCCTTGGGCTTCGCCCGGGCCGCGGCGGCCACGTGGTGGGCCATGTCGTCGGTGGTGACCTGGAGCGTGTCCTCGTAGCCGAGCACGACCATCGCCAGCGTGTCGCCGACGAGGATCATGTCGACGCCGGCGCCGTCGGCGACGCGAGCCGACGGGTAGTCGTAGGCGGTCACCATCACCAGCGGGGGCCCGTCGCCCTTGCGGGCCCTGATGTCGGGTGCGCTGATCGGCGCACGCGAGTCGGGGGGCGACGACGCGGTCGTCATCTCCGCACCTCCACCGTCCAGGGCTCCCACGGCTCCCGGCGGCACCCGTGAGCGTAGCCTCCGCGGTGGCGGCGGCTTGCCGGCCGCCGCAGCAGAGCCCGAGTCCTGCGAGGGCGACAGAGGAGATCGTGTGACCGAGCGCGCCTGCGAGAACTGCGCCTTCCCCGACGAGGAGCTGGCGCTGGTCCGGCGGATCTACGTGACACCCGAGACCTGGGATACGCCGGCGTCTCAGCACGTGGTCGAAGAGGCCGAGCTGTGGTGCGTCTCGTGCCGGTCGCAGTACCCGCACGAGCTCGTCGAGGACGACGAGGGCTGAGCCGCCCCTAGACACCCCACGAGACGACGCGCTCAGCATGGATGCGGATGAGCGGGGGCTGGGCGAGCGCCTCGGCCCGGCCCCGGACCTCGACCCCGCGCGGCCGCCACGGGTCGGTACTCGCCAAGTCGTCGATCACGATCGCGGCGCGGCCCGTCGCCTTCACGTCGCGGTACTTCTTGGTCTGCTCGAGTCTTCGACCGCGGACGTCGATCGTGTCCTGCTCGGGGTTGTAGCTCCAGCCCACCGGAGTGACGTGGGGCGTGCCGTCCCCGCCCGCGGTGGCGATCCGCGCCAGCCGCCGCTCAGCCTGGAGATAGGCCAGCTCGCGAGGGGTGAAGGCGCTCATACGCCTCGTCCTTCCGCGCCGGCCGGGGCCGTGAGCCGGCGTGACGGCGCCCGAGGAGGTAGCGGTGGTCGAGGTGATTCCAACGGCAATCGAGGCACACCTCGACGACGTAGCAGGCGAACTCCTCGAACGACGCTGCGAGCTTGTCGAGCTCGGCGGCGTTCGTGATGCAGCGGCCGTTGGCCTGCTTGAGGGAGTCGCCGTACACGTAGGAGACGAACCGCACGCGGTCGCGCCCGCACACGGGGCAGTCGTGGAGAGCGCGCTCACCGACGTTGCGGCCGGCGCGCAACAGCTCGGGATGCGCGTCGCAGACGTCGCGAAGGCTGATCTCGCCGCGCTGGAGGTCCCGCAGGACCGCTCGGCGCGCCAGTGCGTAGTCGACGTGCACGGGCGCAGTGTACGAGCGCGCCACGGCAGCGCGTGCGCTCGCGCGCGAGGGGACGACGCCGGCCGGACGACCCGCGTCGGCGGCACCTACACAGCGGCCCTCCCTCAAGGTGAACAGCCGGTGGGCCGGTGACCGCCCGCCGGCTTGACGGTGACGATTCACCTGCCATAATGGGCCTCCGATATATCGAGTCGATATATACGCACCGGGGAGCCGCCACCGATGCTCGAACTCGCCATCCTGGGTCTTCTCAAGGAGCAACCCCTCCACGGCTACGAGCTGAAGAAGCGCCTGGGCGAGACCCTCGGCTTCCTGTGGGGGGTCTCGTACGGGTCGCTGTACCCGGCGCTCCGCCGTCTCGAGCGGGCCGGCGCGATCGAGATCGTCGCCCCCGGCTCCCCGCCGCCGGTCGTCCCCGTCCCCATGCCGGCGACC
>JBKOWY010000122.1:0-3356 GCA_046724655.1 Actinomycetota bacterium | reverse complement strand
CGCAACACGAGGGCGTCGCGCCGCTCGATCCACAGCCATTCGAGCCCGACGCCAAGCACACCGCCGAGCTCGTCACGGAGCTCGTCGCGCAGGCGCGGCGCGTGCTCTCCGACGAGCCGAGGGCGAACGGAATCCTGCTGCGCGGCTTCGACACCCACCGCGAGCTCCCCGGCTTCGGCGAGCGGTACGGGCTGCGTGCGGCGGCAGTGGCGATCTATCCGATGTACCGGGGCATCGCCCGGCTTCTCGGCATGGACGTGCTCGGCCGGCCCGGCTCGCTCGACGACGAGCTGCAGATCCTGCGCGAAGCGTGGGGCGACTACGACTATTTCTTCGTGCACCACAAGGGCACCGACTCCGCCGGAGAGGACGGGGACCGCGCCCGCAAGGTTCGGGCCATCCAGGATCTCGACGCTGTCGTCCCCGATCTGCGCGCGCTCAACCCCGACGTGATCGCCGTCTCGGGTGACCACTCCACGCCGAGCCAGATGGCGGCGCACTCGTGGCACCCGGTGCCCGCGCTGCTGTGGAGTGCGCGCTGCGGACGTGACGAGATCGACCGCTTCGGCGAGCGGTGGTGTCTGCGCGGCGGTCTCGGCCTCCGCCCCACCAAGGATCTCATGGCGTTGATGCTCGCCAACGCCGGCCGCTTGCAGAAGTACGGCGCATAGCCCTGCATCGAACCGAGCGTTTCGCGACTTGTAAGGACGCGCGATGCGGGCCCGTGCGAGGCCGTCCGTATCCTGAGAACCATGGACGGAACGCCGGTGGGCCGGCGGGTGTTCCTGGGTCTGCTGGGCGCCGGAGCGGCCGGCGTCCTCTGGGGCGCCCACGCGCAGCGCTGGCTCGAGCAGCGGATCGGCCCGTACCTGGCGAAGGACGGCACCGGGCTCTCCGGCTTTCTGCCCATCGGCCGGTTCCGCATCTACTCGGTCACGGGGTCGATGCCGCATCGTGATCACGACGTTTACCGCCTCCAGGTCGACGGTCTCGTCGACCAGCCGCTCACCCTGAGCTACCAAGACGTGCGCGCAATGCCGCCATCGGGGATCACCCGTGACTTCCAGTGCGTGACCGGATGGCGTGTCTACTCGGTGCAGTGGAAGGGCGTTCGGCTGCGTGACGTGCTCGACCGCGCCGGGGTCCAGCCCGGCGCCAAGGCGCTGCGCCTCACCTCGTTCGACGGCGCGTACAGCGAGAGCCTCACCCTGAAGCAGGCCCGCCGCGACGACGTGCTCGTCGCGTACGAGCTCGAGGGCGAGGAACTGTCGGACGGGCACGGGGGACCACTACGTCTGTACGTCGCGCCGATGTACGGCTACAAGTCGATCAAGTGGCTCGACAAGATCGAGCTCACGGACGAGGTCGTGCCGGGGTACTGGGAGGAACGCGGCTACGACGTCGACGCCTGGATTGGTCGTTCCAACAACCGGGACGACAACGCACCATGAGCGCAATGAGTGACCGGGCGCCGGCCGCCATCCCGCGCTTCGACCGCGTGGAGCGGGCCGCGCACTGGACGACGGCGGTGCTGTTCGGCGTGCTCATGCTGACGGGCGCGGTCCTGTACGCGGGCCCTTTCTCCGCGCTGTTCGGGCGCCGTGAGCTGTTCCGCCAGGTCCATACGTACGCCGGGCTGCTCTTGCCGGTGCCGCTACTTGTCGCGCTGGCCGGCCGCGGGGGCGGCCGCCTCCGCCAGGACCTCGGGCGCCTCAACCGCTGGAGCCGGGACGACGCCCGCTGGTTCCGGCGCCGCAACCGGGCGCGGCCGGACCGGGTCGACCTCGGGAAGTTCAATCCCGGCCAGAAGCTCAGCGCCGCGTTCTTCGGCGGCGCCATCGTCGTCATGCTGCTGACCGGCACGATCATGCGATGGTTCGAGCCGTTCCCGAACGACTGGCGCACGGGCGCCACGTTCGTGCACGACTGGTTCGCGCTCGGCATCTGGCTCGCCGTGCTCGGCCACATCTACTTCGCGATACGAGACCCGATCGCGCTGCGCGGAATGACGCGCGGTGACGTCACGCCGTACTGGGCCCGCACCGAGCGGCCGGCGTGGTACCGGGAGGTCGTCGAGCGCGCTCGGCGGCCACCGGCGACGACTCGTCGCTAGCGGGCGTCACGCCTCGTCGAGGATGCCGGTGGACTGGCCAACTTCGATGAGGTGACCATCGGGGTCGCGTACGTAGGCACGGATCTCGCGGCCGTGGTCCTTGGGCTCGGTGAGGAACTCCGCCCCTTTCTCGCGCCATTCGTCGTAGACAGCGGCGATATCGGCGACGCGGATGTTCAGGAACGCGCTCGTGCGTTTCGCGTCGGGTGGGGTCTCGAGAATCACATCGGGCTTGTCGTCCGTCGGGCCGCCGCCCTCGTTCAGGATCAACCAGCTGTTGGCCACCTTGATCATCACTGGGCTGCGCTCGTTGACCACGGTGCCGCCGAGCAGCCTCGTGTAGAACTCGCGCGACCGATCCATGTCGGAGACGATCAGGAAATGTGTGAGCAGGATGCCTTGTTCCGGCGCGGGAAAGTCGGGGCGGGCCATGGGGGCTCCCTCCGGTCGCTAACGCTTCTGCAGGTCGAAGCGAACCATCAGACCAGCCGGGCTGCGGTTGAGAAACCCAAGCAGCGGGAGATCCTGCGTCGCTCGTCGCATCTCTTCCCAACGGACCATGCGGTGCGTCGAGCGGTCGGCCTGATGAAGCCACTGCGTCGGGCGGCTCGCGAGCAAGTCGAAGCCGAGCAGGCGTCCGCCCGGTCGCAGCACGCGTACCGCTTCCGCGAGGGCCTTCTCCCAATCGATCACGTGATGCAACATGATCAACGACACCACCGCGTCGAACAACTCGTCCGGGAACGGCAGCTGCGTGGCATCCGCCTGCTTCACTTCGACCCGATCACCGAATTCGCGAAGCCGATCGCGAGCGACCTCCACCATCGAGTCGTCGTAATCCGTCGCCGTGAGTCGAACGTCCGGGAACCGCTGCAGCAGCTCGGCAGCCATGGCGCCGCTCCCGCTGCCGATCTCGAGCACGTCGCCCGATAGCCGCTCCCCCTGGAGTGCCCAGGGCACAACCACCTGTCGGGCGAACCAGCGCCACGGAGCGCTGCGGCAGAAGCCTTGCTCGAACGGCGACATCTCAGGCATGGCTGCCCACCTTCTCGGGCTCGCGGGTTTCCTTCGTCAGGGCCGCCTCGATGCGCTCGGGTCGCAGGTCGAGGCGGCGCAGCGTCTGCGCGTTGAGAGCAACGATGATCGTCGACAAGCTCATCACCACGGCGGCCGACCACGGCGGCAGCATGACGCCGGCCCAGGCGAGTGCGCCGGCGGCGAGAGGGATTGCGATGATGTTGTA
>JBKOWY010000008.1:0-12073 GCA_046724655.1 Actinomycetota bacterium | reverse complement strand
GTACACGATCGCGAGCAAGGCATCCAGCGACGCCACGACGGGCAACACTCCCGCGAACACCGTTGCCTCCTAGCTCCACTCGCTGAAGCGCCCTCGACGCACTGAGCGCGCGCCTCGCCTAGGGGATCACGCCGAGGCGGCGCGCGCTCGCGACGGCCTCTTCTCGTACCTCGTGCTCGTCGCCGATCTTGCCGCCGCGCATGAGCACGCGTCCCGCGACAACGGTGGTGTCGACAACCGAGCCCGTCGCCGCGTACACGAGATTCGCGGTCAGGTCTCCGGGCGTGAGCTCGGGCGCATCTGACCGCACCAGCAGGAAATCTGCCGCTTCTCCCACGGCGACGCGGCCGGATTGACCGAGAAACGGTGCGCGCTGTCCACTGGCGACCGCCCACGCCTCCGGCGCCGGCATCGCCGCCGGATCGCGAGCTACGTGCTTCTGCATCAACGCCAGGTACTTCACGTCCTGGAACAGGTCGAGCGCGTTGTTGGACGCTGCGCCGTCCGTACCTAGCCCGACCGGGATCTCGTGGGTTCGTGCTTTGGCGTAGGGGAACACGCCGCCGTCGGCGAGCTTGAGGTTCGACACCGGGTTCGTGACGACCGTCGCGCCCCGCTCCCCCACGAGCGCGAGCTCGTCGTCGTCGAGCCATATGCCGTGGGCGAGGACCGTGCGCGGCGTGAGAACGCCGATGCGATCCAGGTAAGCGGCCGGACGCACGCCATGAGTCGCGACGCAGTCGTGGACCTCTCCTTCGGTCTCCGACAAGTGGATGTGGACGGGCAGGTCATGCTCGGCCGACAGCTCGGCGACCCAATGGAGCGACTTCTCGCTGACCGTGTAGATCGCGTGCGGGCCAAGAGTGGGCGTGACGCGCGGGCCGCTGCCGGCGAGCGCGTCGAGAACTCGTTCGGCGTCGGCGCGCAGCGCGTCGGACTTGTCGGGATCGAGGCCGTCGACGAGCGGGAGGGCGACGGCAGCGCGAACGCCGGCGTCCTCCACGGCGCGGGCCACGGCTTCGGGCTGCCAGTACATGTCCCAGAAACGAACCGTCCCGGACCGGATCATCTCGACGCACGCGAGTCGTGTCCCCCAGTACACGTCGTCGGCCGTGAGCTTGGCCTCTGTGGGCCAGATACGGTCCTGCAGCCATTTCATCAGGGGGAGGTCGTCGCCGTAGCCCCGCATGAGCGTCATCGCCGCGTGCGTGTGGCCGTTCACCAGCCCGGGCAGCAGCACCTTGCCCGCTGCGTCGATGACGTCATCGCCGGGCGCGGGGTGCACGTCCCGGCCGACCGCTGCGATCCGCTCCTTCTCAACGCGCAGGCCTACGGACTGACCGTCGAGCACCGCGTCGCGCACGGCGAGGGTCACGAGGACGCCACCTCGACGGCCAGGATGGGAAGCAGGCTGTCGAGCGCGTCCAGGAGACGGGCCTGGTTGGCGACGGCACCGGCACGGAACTCCCCCACCGTGAGCGGCGCGTCCCCGACACCGTTGGCGAGGTTGTCGACGACGCAGACCGCCGCGTACGGAAGCCGTAGCTCGCCGGCAAGGATGCACTCGCTCGCGATCGTCATGCCGACGAGGTCGGCGTGGGCCGCGAGGAGCCGGATCTCGGCCTGGGTCTCGAACCGGGGCCCGATCGTCTGCCAGTAGACGCCACCGTCCTCGAGCGGCACGTCGGTCAGCTCGGCCCACCGCTCGAGGACGCCTGCCCGCCATACCCGGTCGAAGCCGGGTGTCTGGTGGCTTTCGTCGCCGCCCGAGAAAGAGATCCCGAGGTGCAGCGCGATGAAGTCGTCGGGCGCGACGAACGAGCCGACGGGGAGGTCGCGACGCAGCGAGCCGGTCGATGCGACGCCGAGGACGCGGTCACACCCGAGGTCTGCGAGGGCACGCACATGGGCGCGGTGGTTGATGTACGGCGCCGAAGTGAAGCGGTCGAGTCCGTGCCGCTGGAGCACGACGTACGGACCGGCGTCGAGCAACGCCACCGGGCCGTAGGGCGTGTCGACGTCGATGCGCTCCGCGGAAGATGCGAAGGCGGTGCCGAGGATGCCGTGGCCTCCTGTGACGGCCAGTCGTCCCACGTGCAACTCCCTTCGTCGCCTATGCAAGCGTCGCGAGCGCAGCGACGAGCGCGTCGCGGTCCGGTGCCGCGCCATCGCCGTCACGCAGCGTCGGTGGCAACTCGATCTGGATGCCTCCTCCCCGCGTCCGGTTCACCGGGTTGTAAGGGTGTACGCCCCGCAGCGTGGGCGGGATCGCGCGCAAGTCGTCGACGAATCGGTGCGACGGCACTACCGCGCGCAGGGCCGCGGCTGCCTGCGTCGCGAGCTCGCGGTTCAAGCCGCCGATGAGCACGACGTTCGAATAGCCCCTGCGGCCGTACCCGTGGACCGAGACGACGACGTCGACGTAATCGAGGAACGTGCTGAGCGCCGGAGACAGACCCGGGTCCACGAGCGCGGACGGGATGTGCCAGCGCAGGTCCTCGGGCTGACGGACGGCGTAGAGCGACGCGCGCCCGAGCTCCGCGGCAGATGCCGCGATTTCCGCGGTGCCTCGCTCTAGGCTCCCGCCATGGAACGCAAGAAACCCGAAGCGCGACCGCAACTGCGACTCCTCGATCACGCCGGGGTACCGCAGTAACTCGTCGAACATCGACCGTGAGCCTACGGCGGAGTCCCTGAGGACGCCGGTGTCACCGCTTCGCTTCCTCCGCACCGCGCCGAGGTCACCGCTGGCGATACTGACACTGATCACGGCGCTCGCCGCCGTCCTGGCGGGGTTCATGGCGCTCGCGCCCGCAGCGTCAGGCCAAGAAGACCCCGCAATCGCGCGTGCCCGCGAGAGGCTGCAACAGGCCCAATCCGAGGCCAACGCCGCGCATGCCCGTTACGAGAAGGCGATCGACGAACGCGACCAGGCGCAGGCGGAGATCGCCGAGCTCGAAGCCGCCATCCCCGTCCTGCGCGCCCAAGAGGCCGACCTGCGAGCCCAAGAGACCCTGCTGCGAGCCCTGCTCGGTATTCGCGCCGCCGCCCTCTATAAGCACACCGACCCCGCCGAGGGCCTCGAAGTGCTCGCGGCCAGGGACCGCATGCGGGCGGGCCGAAAGACCAAGCTCACCGAGGCTGCTGACCAATTCGACGACGAACGAGCCCGGCAACTGCTCGAGACCGCCGACCTGGTGCAGAAGATGCAAGCCGAGCTCGACGCGAAGCGAGCCCAGCTCGAAGACAAGCGAGCCGAGCTCGACCGCCTGGTTACACGGCTCGACCAGGAGAAGGCGGTGTTCGAGCAGAAGGTGGCGGAGGCCAACCGCGCCCTCCAGGTCGCCGAGGAGATCGGCGCGCTACGAGCGCTCGGCGAACCCGTGATGGGCCCGCCCGTCCTGTCGGCAGCCGAGCTCGTGGCGTGGTACCGGTCGACCGGCTCGTCGCCTCGCCTGTCAGGCGGCGTCACCGTCGACGAGCTCGCGCAGATGTACATCGACGAGGGCCTGGCCGAGAACGTGCGCGGCGATTTCGCGTTCGCGCAGGCGTACCACGAGACGGGCGGGTTCCGAACGGGCGGCAGTGAGAACAACTTCTCGGGTCTGGGCGCCTGCGACGGCTGCTCGGGCCAGCGTCGCTTCCCCACCGCCCTCGACGGTGTGCGAGCCCAGATCCAGCACCTGCGCAACTACGCCGACCGTCGCTCGCGAGCCACCGATCTGGCGCATCCGCCATCGCCGTACTGGTACGGGTCGGATCCGGGGACGGCGGTGCGGGACTTCGACACGTTCTTCGCCAAGGGATGGGCGCCGACGTGGCGGCTGATGGGCCGCGGCAACTGGGCGACAGACCCGAACTACGCGTCCAAGGTGATCGGCGTCTACAACCGCATGATCGCGATGAAGGGCATCTAGCGCTGAGGGCGATGAGCACCTCGGGCAGGCGCCGGGGTTCCCCCGGCGCCGGATCGAGACGATGGCCGGCGGAGCACTTGCGCAAGCAAGTGCGACCAGGGATTCAGCGACGCAAGCCTCGCCCGGTCACGAGCGGCAGGTCGAGCACCGAGAGCAGACCGGGCTCGGCGTCGCACACCGCCGGAATCGCATTCAGACAACGCATGGCCGTGGCGGTCAGGCCGCCGGTGTTGTGGTCGCCGTCCTCGCCTTCGAAGTGGAAGTGGCAGTGCAGCGAGGGGTTCCCCTCGATGTCGACGCGGTAACCACCCTGCCCGGGAAGGTTCGGCCACTCGGGCGCGACCTCCTCGTTGATGCGGGTCACGTGCTCGAGCACGATCCGCGGCTCGCCGCCGACGATCCCCTGGACCTCGAAGCGCATGCCCGCGGTCGTGCCCGCGGCGATGGTTCCGAGCGGCGTCTCGTAGTCACGCGCCGCCGGCACGCGCTCGTGCACCTCGCGGATGTCTTCGAGTTGCGTCCCGAGACCGGCGGCGAGGACCGACACCGTGCAACCCCAGGCGAGGCCGATGATGCCGGGTTGGAGGAGCAGTGGAAGCTCGTCGAGCGGCTTCCCGAAGCCCATGATGTCGAAGAGCACGTCGGCTTGGAGATACGTCGAATAGTCGAGGATCTCCATGACGCGCACCGAGTCGACGCGCTCGCACGCGCCGAGGAACGCGAACGGCACGAGATCGTTGGCGAAGCCGGGGTCGATGCCTGAGGTGAAGCACGACACGCCGCCGGCGTCGCACGCGGCGCCAAGGGGCTCGCGGTATCGCGCCGGTGCGGAGGGTGGGTAGACGAGCGGCACGACCGAAGTCGACACGACGTTGGTGCCTGCCTCGAGCACGCGGGACATGTCGGCTACGGCCTCGTCGGGCCGCAGGTCGCCGCTCGCCATGTAGGACACGCAGTCGGGGCGGAGGCTGAGGATGTCTGCCGCGTCGGTGGTCGCGGCGACGCCCACGGGGTCGAGACCGGCGAGCTCGCCGGCGTCTTTTCCGGCTTTGTCGGCGCTGTGGACCATCAGCCCGACGAGCTCGAGGTCGGGGTGCTCGAGGATCCCTCGGACCGCCAGCCGGCCGACATTGCCGGTGCCCCACTGCGCGACTCGATAGGTCATGGCGGGAAGCCAACTCGCTCGGGCCCGGCACCGCAAGACGGCAGCGCCTCGTCGGTGTAGACACACCGCGCATGCGTGCCAGGCCATTGGCGGTGGGGCTCTGCCTGCTCGCGACGGCGGGCGTACTCGTCGACAGTTCGGCGGCGCGATCGCACAACGAGCAGGCGAAGGCACCAACATGTGAAGGCCGGCGCCGGTCGAAACCGGCGATGCAGCCGCCGCTGCGCACCGACGGTCGATGGATCGTCGACGCGAAGCGTCGACGCCTGAAGCTGGCCGGAGTCAACTGGTACGGCGCCGAGGAACGGGACCAGGTCGTCGGCGGGCTCGATCACCAACCCCTCGACCGCATCGCGGCCTGCATCGCCGCGATGGGCTTCAATAGCGTGCGCCTGCCGTTCTCGAACGCGCTCGTGCGCGAGAGGCGACCGCTCACCGAGGTCGCGCCTGAGGTCACAAGCCGATTCGTGCGCAAGAACCGGAAGCTGCTCACCCGGCCCGGTGGTCGCGCGGCCCGGCCGATCGACGTCTACGGCGCGGTCGTCGATTCACTCGCCCGCCACGGGTTGCTCGTGATCCTCGACAACCACATGACGGCGAACGACTGGTGCTGCGTATCCGCGGACGGGAGCAGTCTCTGGTTCGACCAGTTCCCGGGCGAGCACTGCGCCGCGGGAGCGGTCGGACCGTGTGGTCCGGATGGCGCGTTTACCGAAGCCGACTGGATCGAGGACTGGCGCACGATGGTGCGACGGTTCCGCAAGCAGCCTGAGGTTGTCGCGGTCGACCTGCGCAACGAGGTCCGGCCCGACGCGGTCGTCCAACCCACCGTCTCCCCGGGATGGGCGTCGGGGCCGGAGGAGCTCGATTGGCGCCGCGCCGCCACCGCCGCGGGCAACGCCGTGCTCGCCGAAGATCGCGACTTGCTCGTGATCGTTGAAGGCCTGGCCTTCGCAGTCGACCTTGGCCCATTGGGCGTCTCGCCCATAGAGCTCGCGGTGCCCAACCGGCTCGTGGTCTCGCCGCACACCTACCCGTGGCTCTGGAGCGCGTCGGCGTCCGAGTTGCCGTCCTCGCTCGAGGCGGCGTGGGCGCCGTTCCTCACTGGCGCGCGGCCGGTCCCGATCTGGCTGGGCGAGTTCGGCACCAACACGACCGAGCCCGCGCAGCCGTGGCTCGATCAGATCCTTGCCACGCTCGAGAGCACGGGCGTCGGCTGGGGCTGGTGGCCGGTCAACGGCACGCAGTCGGCGGGACGCACGCGCACGGCCGGGGCGCGCGAGACCTTCGGCCTTCTCGACGCCGAATGGCGTGCGCCCGCGAACCCTGAGCTCAGCGCGCGACTGCGCACGCTGGCTCGACGCGGCTGAGGGCGACGAGGTGCCTAGCCGTGCGAGTTGCTGCTCGAGGCCTTCGTCAGCTTTAGCACCGGCGCCGGGTGCTCGGGCTCGGCACCACCCTTCACGGTCGGCTCGCTCCATTGGACGACTTCGCCGTCGCTATAGGTCTGCGCGGCCTTGAACTCCAGCTTGCTGACGTTCTTTGGCAGGGGGCCTCCCCGCACCGTGAACAGGTCGTATCCGTCAGGCGGGATCTGTCCTCCGGTCCAGGTGATCTTCGAGATCGCCTCGGTCACTTCGCCGAACTCCGTCTTGATCGGCTTCGGCAGCGGCTGCTTCTCGACCGTGAACGTCCATCCCGGCTTCACGAGCACGCTGACGTTCGGTATGGGGTGATCGGCCGGGAACGTCACCTCGAGCCCGACGGTCGAAGCATTCTCCTTCTCGGTCGGGACCCGGAAGCTGAAACTCGAAGTCGACCCCTTCGGGGCGCTCTCGGGCTCGATCTCCACGTGGGCGGCCGCGGGGCCGGCCACGAGCGCGACGAGACCGAGCGCGACGAGTGCGGTGAGGGCCAAACGGCGGATGGAACGCCAGCTGCTCATGGTGTGAGAACCTCCTCGGCCGGGCTGGACGGTCATTAGTCGTCCGAAGTGTCGAGAAAGTTCCGATCGCCCCTAGGAGTGTCGGGCAAGTGCGGCGCCGGCTACCAGCAGCCCAGGACGGTGGACGCGACCTCGATCCCGACGTTCGCCTTGTCGACCCGCGTGGGCGGCAGCTGGGTGACGTCGACGGTGAGGATCATCGCGTCCTTCATCGCGACGACCGAGCCGTCCGCCTTTGTGAAGCCGCCTCCGGCGAGGCCAGACAGCGCGTCCCCGACCCCCTCGCGGCTGCGCAAGTCACGGAAGTACTCGCGCGCGGCACGAAGCGTGTGCAGATCACGGACCGACAGGTCGAGACCGCCACCCTCGAAGGCGTAATTGCACGAGAAAGTGTCGCCGCGTACAGCCGACACGGGCTGGCCGACAACCGGCGCGCCGACCGCAGACGGAACGGAGTCACGGACCATCGGCTCGCACACCTCCCGGGCGGCAGGCCCCACGCCCTTCTGGGCTGACCCGTGCGCGATGGCCTCACCACCGCCGCCCGAGCTGCCACCGCACGCGACCAGCGTCACGACGCCGGCCAAGATGGCCACGAGCGCGAAGCGCGACCGTCGACCCATGGTTGCTCCCGTTGATCCTGAACCTTGCAGGCTACCGGCAGGCGGCTGGGGAATGACTGCGCGTCCTCCTCAAGGCACAGGCACCGGTTCCGCGACTTCGCGATCGCGACGCGCGATCGCTGGTGGCGGTTGCGGGCGCAGACGAAGCCCAGCCGCCACGGCGAGGCCGACGCCGAGCCCCAGCGCGGCCGCGACCTGGAGCCTGGCGATCCCAGTGGGGAGGTCGTTCGGAATCTGAGAACGCGTCAGCACCGTGAGGTCGGCGAGGCCGCCCGCCGCCGCGACGACCAGGCCGGCGAAGAGCACCGCGGGAATGGCGTTCGACGGCGGGCGGACGAGGATCCACACCAACGCCACGGCGGCCAGGGCGATACCGCCGATCGCATACACACTGGCGCTGAGGCTGGTGGCGAACGACGCCGTGCTCGCGCTCCACTGACCGATTACATGGGCGGTCTCCGAGACCACGACGATGGCGAGCGCGGCGGCCAGCGCCCATCGCCACACCCGCGTGCGGCTCAACCCGACGAGGACCAACGCAGCCCCGAGCGCGCCGAGGACCCAGCCCCACGGGCTTGGCCCGGGCACCCACACGAGCTCGCCCGTGACCGCGATCGTCTGCGTTCCGCGGCGAAGGTCGATCTGCCAGCGGTCGATGAGATGACGGCGCCCCGGGTCACGAGAGACCACGGACGGATCGCTGGTTCCCATCCAGTGCACGCGGTGGTCGTGCCAGCGCGCGGTCGTGCCGGAGTCGACTTTCTGCCACTCGGGCGCCGCCGCGGCATCGGCACTTGATGGAACCGGCGTCTTCCCGTCACGGGTGCGGTTGAGGTACACGGCCGGCGAGCGACGATTCTCGAAGACGCCTTGCCGGCCGACCATCAGGTAGGGCTCGCCCTGATAGCCCGGCACGATGACATCGCGGCCCGTCTCGTTGCGCAGCTCGAGCTCGTTCCCCAAATCGACCGAGGTCACCTCGAGCCCGCGCACCGCTGGTCTCACCGCTCTCACGGTGGTCTCGTAATTCGACGCCTGCACACCGCCGACACTGTGGGCCGCCGCCGGTTGCGCGGATGCGACGACGAAGACGCCGGCGAGCCCGACGACGGCGGCGATGCCGGCACGCACACGCACCCTGAGATGATCGCGCCCGACCCCGGCGCGGCCCGGATCGCTCTCGGCTCAGCCCGCCTGGGACTGACGCATCAGCTCGACGAGGTCGGCGCGGGCCCGTGCGACGCGTGAGCGGATCGTTCCGATGCGAACTCCACAGAGCTCGGCCGCCTCTGCATAGGAGCACCCGGTGATCTGGGTCAGCACGAACGCCTCCCGTTGGTCGGGGGCGAGGCACGAGATGAGATCACCGAGGCCGTGCAGCTCTTCGATTGCCTGTGCTCCCGTCAGGCCGGCTGCAGAGTCCGATTGCAGGCGGGTCATGAGCCTGCGCCGGCGCGTCTGGCGGCGAACGGCGTCGACGCACGCTCGCCGGGCGATGACGAGGAGCCAAGTGCGCCCGCTCGACTCCGCGCGAAAGCTCGGCAGTGCTCGCCACGCACGGAGGAACACGTCCTGGGTGATGTCGTCGGCCTCGTCCGGCCCGACGAGGTGGGCGGCGAGCCGCCAGACCTCTGCCTGACTGAGCCGGATCGCGGCCCCCAAGGCGAGGCGGTCCCCGTCGCGGGCCTGGACCAGGAGGCCCGTGAGCTGGTCCATCGGCCGGACGATACCGGGAACCCTTGGAAGCCGTCGGTCGACTACCAGGTATGAACTGCGATACAGCGAGAAACGCGATCTCGGCCCGCCTCGACGGCGAAGACCTCGGAGTCGAACCGGATGCTCTGGACGGTCACCTTCAGGGGTGCGCGGCATGCCGCGACTTCGAGCGCGATGCTGCCGGCATGCATCGCGACGCGCGGATGGCGCGCGCCCCGGCGGTCCCCGACCTGACGGCGCCGATCCTCGCCGCGATCGGCGCCGAGACGCGCCGGCAGGGCGGCCACGACCGGGCGCTCCGGATGACTTTGGCGGTCGTCGGGGTGGTCCAGCTCATCGCGGCCGTGCCCGCGCTCGTGCTCGGCGATGACGCCGGGGTGTCGGTGCACGCGGCGCGGCACATCGGCTCGTTCGATCTGGCGCTCGCCGTCGGATTCGTGTTCGCGGCGTGGCGGCCGTCTCGCCTTCCGGGTCTGCTCCCGGTGGTCACCGCCCTCGTCGCGTGCCTGGTGGGCACGTCTGTCCTCGACCTGCTCGACGGCCGAACCGGCGCGCTCTCCGAGACGCAGCACTTCGTCGAGGTCATCGGCTTGGCTGCGGCGTGGCTGCTCGCGCATCCGCTGCCCTGGCGTCGTCCGCGCTTGTGGACACCATGACCTCGTCATGACGTCACGGCGTCGTCTTCTCGCTCGGGCCGCGGTCGTCGCGGTGCTTGCTGCGATCATGGTCGCGGTCGCCGCAGCGCCGGCGTTTGCGCACGCCACCCTCGAGGAAACAACGCCGGCGGCGGGCCAGGTCCTCGACACCGCCCCGAAGACGGTCACGCTCCGGTTCAACGAATCGGTCGAGGTCGCACTGGGTGCGATCCGCGTCTTCAACAGTCGCGGCGACCGTCTCGACGTCGGGAGTGCCTCGCATCCGAGCGGCGAGCCGCGTCAGGTGCGCGTCTCGCTCCCCAAGCTCGAGAAGGACTCGTACGTCGTCACCTGGCGCGTGATCTCCGCCGATTCCCACCCCGTCAGCGGCGCGTTCACGTTCCAGGTTGGTTCGGGGGCACCGGCGGGGAACCTGCAGAGCCTCACCGAGCGCCTCCTCGTCAACCAGGGCGGTGACAACACCGTCGGATTCTTCTACGCCGTGGCGCGCTTCGCGGTGTTCGCATCGCTCGCCCTCCTGGTCGGCGCGGCGGCGTTCCTCGTTCTCATCTGGCCGCGCGGTCGGGAATCGAAGGGCGCGGGCCGACTCGTGTGGGCGGGTTGGATCGGCGCGTTCGTCGCCACCGCCGTCGGGATCGCCCTCGACGGCGCCTACGCGGCCGCGCTTCCACTCGGTGACGCGTTCAAACCCAGCGTCGTCGGTGACGTTCTCGACACTCGCTTCGGTCGTGTCTGGCTGCTGCGGCTCGTGCTGCTGGTCATTGCCGTACCGCTCTTGCGGCTCCTCGTGAACCGCCGCCCGGTCGTGGAGTACCCCCTGCCGCGCTGGTGGCGCCGGGCGGCCGCGGTCGTTGGAGCCGCGCTCCTGTTCACGCCGGGGCTCAGCGGCCACGCCGGCACCGGCGACCTCGTGCCCTTCGCGCTGCTCGCCGACGCGCTCCATGTCGGCGCCGTGTCTCTCTGGCTCGGCGGCTTGGCGGTGCTCGTCACGGTTGTCCTGCGCCGCAAGGATCTCGACGAGCTCCGCACCGTCGTGCCGCGGTTCTCCCAGCTCGCGCTGGCGGCGGTGTGCGTCATCGTCGCCACCGGCGCGTTCCAGGCCTGGCGCCAGCTCGGCTCACTCAGCAACTTCCGCGACACCGACTACGGAAAGCTCTTGGCCGCGAAGCTCCTCGCCTTCGGCGCGCTGATCATCACGGCTGCCTTCAGCCGCGAGATCGTCAACCGCCGCTTCGCCACGCGCCGCCCCGCCCCGGATCCGCAGCCACGTGTCCCCGTGACCACCGGCGGCGCGCCACTGCCGCCCGACGGCGGCGGAGGCAACGCTGACGATGACGACGTCGACGAGGCCGAGGTCGACGCGTGGGAGGCGCGCAACCTGCGACGACATGTGGCCCTCGAAGTCGTCATCGCGGTCGTCATCCTCTCGATCGCGTCCCTGCTCGTGAATGCTGCACCCGCGGTGTCCGTCAACGACTCCGGCGCCGCGGGGGTCACGCTGCGGTCAGCGGAGGCGACAGTCGACGTCAGCGCGATCCCCGGACGACCCGGTCGCAACGAGCTGCACTTCACGGCGTTCTCGCCGCAAGGCGGGCCGCTCACGCTGCCGACGGTCGGCGGCCTCGATCAGGTTGGTGAGTTCCAGGTGTCGGCGAGCCTGCCGAGCCGCGGCATCGCGGCGATTCAGATCCCGGTCCGGCGCATCTCACCCGGTCACTACATCGCGCCCGGCGTGAGTCTCCCGATCCCGGGCGACTGGTCGCTGACGGTACGCGCGCTCGTGAGTGAGACCAACGAGGTGGCGCTGGCCGGCAAGCTGTCGATCCGCTGACTGCGCCATTCGGCGTCGACGACGCCGAGGCGTCGTCGAAGCCGCACCATCAGGCCGTCGACGGCGTCGCGCAACGAGCTTGCGGTGACGCCGGCGCACACGATGAGCCCACCCTCGAGCAGCAGCCAGCACTCGGCCGCCGCCGGTGAGTCACCAGTCGGGTCCGGTTGGGCGGTGAGACGTGCCCGTGCCCGCTCCACGGCACGAGGCGCTTCTCGGC
>JBKOWY010000069.1:0-3320 GCA_046724655.1 Actinomycetota bacterium | reverse complement strand
CTCGCCTGCGCTTCTTGGCGGCGCCACCGCATTTGAGGCCGCTTCCCCGGAACTCACGGCCGATGGTCCTCTCTGCGCGTTGGTCCTTCGGGATTTGAAACAGGCGGGACTTGCTGATGTCGGCGCCTGAACGGCATGGTGACCGAGAACGCCGTCTACGCGCTGGTAGCCACTGAACTAGGTGTAGATCCCAGGCACGTTGGTCAGGCGGCGGGTAGCCGCGTTGCGGGTGCTCGGTGACCGAGGGCGCTGTGTGGTCGTCGGTGGTTGTAGTAGTCGAGGAAGGGGCCGAGGGCCAGGGTTCGGTGCTGACTGGTCTTGTAGCGCACGGCGTAGGCCCAGTCGCGCAGCAGGGTCTGGATGAAGCGTTCCGCTTTGCCGTTGGTGCGCGGGCGGTAGGGACGGGTGCGCAGATGCCGCACGCCGTGGTTCGAGCAGGCGGTGGCGAAGGCCGCTGAGCGGTAGCCCGAACCGTTGTCGCTGATGACTCGTTCGACGCGCACGGCGCGCTCGGCGAACCAACTGAGCGCCCGCTCGAGGAACCCGATGCACGTGGTGGCGCGTTGGTCGGTGAGGATCTCGACGTAGGCAACGCGGCTGTAGTCGTCGACGGCGACGTGGACGAAGTCCCAGCCGTGTCGGCCCGCGCCGGTGCGTGCCCCGGGCACGGCGCGGCCAGTCACTCGATGGCCGGGCCGATCGAAGCGGCCGAGTGTCTTGATGTCGAGGTGCACCAGCTCGCCGGGACGCCGGCGCTCGTAGCGGTTCGGGGGCTCGGGCGGCTCGAGTCGGTTGAGCCGGTGCAGCCCAAGGCGGCGCAGCACCGCGCCCACCGTCGAGACCGCCATGCGGAGCTCCGCCGCGATGCGCGTCGAGGTCAACCGCAGCCGCCGCAGCCGCTCGATCAGTGCTTCCACGGCGCGTGGCGTGCGGCGAGGCACCCGCTCGGGCGCTGAGGATCGGTCGAGGAGCCGAAGGTCGCCAGCCCGCCAGCGAGCCAACCACCGATAGACGGTCCGTTCACTGATCCCAAACGCCGCCGCGGCATCAGCGACCTTCCAAAGCTGCTCGAGCACGCGAGCAACGAGCAGTTGACGATTCGACGGGACGAGCTTGGCGTTACCGTGAAGATGCACCGGGCCCCTCCTTGGGACTGTTGGCGTTAGGCACCTTCAGTCTCCAAGGAGGCCCGGGCTGACGAACGTCTTTGGGATCTACAACTAGGTCAACGGTTTCTCCGATTTATCAGTCCACCCTGGCCGGAGTGGGCATCGACCGCATTCGAGAGAGGGGCAGCATCGGCCATGGCCGCCCGCCAGTGGCCGAGGACCGCGCTACCCCTCCGCGGTCACGTTAATGGCGGCCGTAGTGGGTCAGTTTGAGACCGCACGCGGAAAGCGGGAGACCGCGGTCCTCAGGTCTCCCGCCTTCCTTTTCTCCGAGGGTCCGTTGGCCCTTCCCTCGGAGAGGACAGGCGAGACTCGCACCCGCCGCTAAAGGCCGGCTTAAAGCTCTCTGACGACCGGGGGAGACGGGGCTGCTGGGAGCGGCACTCGTCCGGCGAAACGATGTCCGCGCATCGTTTTGGCGAATTGGCGCACCCGCAGGCGCGAGCGCGTGAAGTTTGCGGTTGCGTTCGGTTGTAATCCGGTTGCAGCTTCCGCCGCCTCGAGCTGCCGCTTGACCCGCTCGATCCGGCAGTCTGGATTGGCGGCCCGACCGGGCGTAAACGTCTCGGACTGGTGGAAGCAGAGGATGTGTCCGAGCGATGGCGCCGACCGCCCCGGCGCCCCCTACGACTGGCTAGAGCGGAAAGTACTCCTTGAAGATCTGCTTGACCTCAGGCACGACCTTCGCAAGCGCATACCAGTCCTCTCGCTCGATCGTGTCCAGGCGCGCCACGACCTCGACGCCAACGGGCCTCCCATAGTCGTCCACGTCCACCATGATCACGTCCGAGATGTGGAGCAGGGTCCTGGCGACGGGAGCCTCGGACAACTGTACGTAAGTGCTACCTGCCAACAGGTCGTGTTCGGCGAACGTTGACTCGCTACTCGTCCAGGTACTCCGCGACTGCTCGTCCATATGCTCCGCGACTGTGATGACCGACTCGGGCTCGTTAGTGCACACGACGACCTTCAGGCAACCGCCAAACGTCGTTCTCCCCAGAATCACTGTTCTGTCCGAGTGAGCTTTGGGGCTGTACTGCGTCTCGGGATGAGTCACAGCCATGTCGATGTCGGCTTCCGTGATCTCCCGTTGCGCCATGCGGTTCTGCACGTACCGGCTAGGTGGTTTCATCGGCGTCACACTAGTTGGCTTAGAATTACAAGCGTGTGATTTCGGCTGCCGTCCCCAACCACACGTTCGCCTTGTTCTGGCCGATCTGCCGGCGCACGATGCCGCATCTGCCGTAGCCGATCCGCGCCATAACGACATCGACGGCGGCGGCTCCGCCGCGCACATACCGGCGATCTGTGCGCGGCGCTCTACCGAGCCAGCGCGCCGGGAAGCCGGGCAGCATCTCCCTCATACGTAGACGACGGGCGGATCACCCGGCCGCCACCGAATGCCGCACCGCGTGCACGTGCCCGGTTCGAGACCCGGCGCGGCGGCGACGTGCACGACCGTCACCGTCGGCTCCTCGCGCGTGCCCACGGATTCGCGGTGAGCGGGTTGTAGGCGGCACCGCCGTTCCCGGCAGGGTGGCGCTGTATCGGTGCCATGTCGGTGAGGATTGTCCCGACCTGACCGGAGACTGGGTTCTCGACGAGCGCGAACGCGGCGAGGCTGAGCGCGATTGCACGGTCGTCGTGTCGGTCCGGGTCGTGGTCCATTTTGAGCACGCCGGGGGTCGTCTCGCGCAGCCGGACGTTCGCGAGTTCGTCGAGGACTTCCTCGTCGTCGTAGAGCCAGGGGCGGCGGTCACGTAGCAGCAGGTGCAGGACGGGGAACCTCGGGCGCGCTTTCCCTGCCCTAGCGCGCCCGGGGTTTCTCTTGCGGCGACCTCGCCTTCACATCGGCTCGCGAATCCGGTTCATGGTCGATAGGGACATCATCCACAACGCGGCGCCCCGCCGCCGCTTCTGCAGCAAAGCAGCCAAGTCTTGAAGAGTCCGAGGCTCCGAGGCGGACACAGGGTTGCGAACGCTGCGATGACTCATGGCGACTCCGACGAGGGCACCCGCGGACCGCTATCGCAGTGCCTTCAGTACCCGTCAGTGGTCTCGTTCCCAGTCGTAAGGACGCGCCTGCAATGGGTCCTCGGCGACGTGAGCCCAGTCACCGATCTTGGCGAGAAGTTCGCCCGTCTCGGCAAA
>JBKOWY010000191.1:0-35061 GCA_046724655.1 Actinomycetota bacterium | reverse complement strand
GGATCACCTCTCCGTCAGGACCCTCGAAGCGGTAGTCCTTGGTGATCTCGTGCATCGGCTGGCGCCGGCGCTCTGCCGCGAGCCGGTCTCCCTCGCGCATGTGGGCCTTCTCCTTGGCCAGCAGCTCCTCGTGGGCACGCTCCCACTCCTGCTCTGGAACGACCTCGGGAAGATTCATACGCGCCTCCTTTGTAGTTGTCCAGGTAACGACCGCCCCAATAGGGGAAACTCATCGCCGAGAGGAGCCTCGAGGAACTGAGCCCGTATTCGAGGCTGGATTCAGTCCGTCTTCCATGCCGGGCCGCCGGGCGTCGCCTCGGAGTGGCGGTCCTGGACTACCGATGCAGAGCCACGGCCGCGCCGGCGGTGGCGTAGGCATGCCTCATTGACGTCCGCGCTTCCTAGTCGAGGACGCCAATGAGTGCCTGTCCAAACTGTTGCGCCCGCACCGCGTTCCCGCAGGTCAGGTCGACCACCACTCCGCTGATCGCTGCCGCGGGTCCGATGCCAAGAAGACCGCCGCGGCCGCGGAGGCGCTGCGCCAGCCGGGCATGCTCGAGCGGACGATGCCGGGGCACGGCGGCGAGGTGCCGGTCGAGATGGCGCTGATCCCGCGGCCGTCCGACCTGATCATCCACATGTGGGATCTCGCCCGCGCCACCGGCGGCGACGAGCACGTCGACGTCGACACGGCCGCGGTCGTGCTCGAATTCCTCGAGCCGAGCGACGAGATCCTCCGCCCAGCACGGGACCTTTGGCCCGAAGATCGACCCGCCACCCGGCGCGGACGCCGCAGTCGAGCTGCTGTGCTTCGCGGGCCGGCGGCCCTGAGGTGCGAACCGCCGCACCACACCAACGCTCGGCCAGGAGCGTCGGTCACGCCCTCAGATTGCCTGTTTAGGTCGCTACCGCGCACGCGGAAGTGCCGATCCGTTTTCGACGGTCGCTGATTATCCGCACCTTCGGTGCGCTCGGTGGGCGTTGCCAAATACGTTGCTTGGAGATGTCGTTGGACCTTCGGCGAGCGTGCAGGGTCATTCGTTCGTGAGCGGTCAGGATTGGAGCGACCGGGACGACTAGAACCATCACGACGACCATGCGCACGGCGCCGGCTACGCCGAGACGTCACCTGACAGAAGGTTGATTTCAAACGGCCGTCAGCCGACCATGACTTCGGCGGCGCGGTTGGCGCGCCCGCAAGGAGGCGGTCATGAACGATGTGAATTGGGAACGGTACGGCGCGCTCGCGGGGGTGGTGTTCCTGTTCTTGGTGCTGGTGGGGGGCTTCATCGGAGGCTCTACCCCTCGTGCAACCGGGATTTGCTCACGTTGAGTTCATGTCCGATCGTCGGCCTGCCTGCCTAATGAGGTGGCGCAGGACCTTTCGGTGCCGACGCGCGAATGCCGCCCACACCGCGCGGGCGACCGGGTTCTTCAGTTGCATGAAGGTTGCCACGAGCAGGGCGTTCTGCTCGCGCTTGCAGAGCACTTCCGCATCCATCCCGATTAGCGAGGTGGCAGCAAGGAGGGCGACGTCCTCGGTGCTGCGGCGCACCTCCCATCCGAGAACGAGGCGGCTGTCCTCGGTTGAACCAAGCCGCACGCCGAGTGCAAACCAACCGCGCCGCAGCTTCCTTCGAGTCGCGGCGGGAGCGTCTTCCAGGATTGCTCGGGTCCACTCCTCACCAGTCCTGTCCTGGGCCCGCTCGGTTTCGAGGAGGAAGGCGTCCGTGTAGTCGACCCGGGAGAGCGTGCTGACCGTTCGCTCCACCGGCGAGAGTGCGACCTCGCGCACCTCGCCCGGCGCCTCCACCCGCGTGCCGCTCGGACCGTCCGTACCCGCGGGCACGACTTTCTGCCCCGCTTCCAGACTCGCGTCCGTATCGTGGTGTCGGTTCAAGCCATCCGTCCTTGGTTTTGGGGGACCGCAAGTTATATACGGCGTCGTATAAATGTATCACGGTCGGGCACGGGCGTCTATACGGCTACGTATACTCGGCTAGCACCCTCCGGGAAGGTGTTTCTTGCCGAGCGCATCCCACACAGGTAGGCGATGGCGCTAGCCCGCACGCCTCGCAGCAGATGGATCGACGAGGGTCTCGAGGCCCTCGCCGCCGGTGGCCCTGACGCTGTCAGCATCGAGTCGTTGGCGCGGACGCTTGGCGTCACCAAGGGCGGCTTTTACGGCTACTTCGATGACCGCCGCGCCCTCCTGCAGGAGATGCTGGACACGTGGGAGCGGGTCGGTGTCGACGAGGTGATCGAACGCGTCGAGGGCGGCGGTGGTGACGCCAAGGCCAAACTCCGGCGGCTTTCCGTGCTCGCCGTCTCACGGCGCGGCGAGCCTCTGAAGATCGACCTCGCAGTTCGCGACTGGGCACGGCGCGACAGGAACGTGGCTAGACGCCTTAGGCGGGTGGATAACCGGCGCATGGATTACCTGCGCTCGCTGTTCCGCGCGTTCTGCCGTGATGAGAGCGACGTCGAGGTCCGGTGTTTCGTCTTTTATTCCCTATGGATCGGCAGCCACTTCATCGCCGCCGATCACGACGGACGCACTCGCGCCGACATCGTGAAGCTCGCCCTGGAGCGGCTGGAGGCCTGGTAAATACGATTGACGAGAACGCTGCTTTCCTGCAGAGCACACCAGCTCGAGGACCGCATCGCTCTCGGTCTCGGACGTGAGG
Organism: Actinomycetota bacterium; assembly: GCA_046724655.1. Classification (GTDB taxonomy): domain Bacteria; phylum Actinomycetota; class Acidimicrobiia; order IMCC26256; family JACDBD01; genus JALZAA01. The sequence continues at coordinate 32,374 of JBKOWY010000191.1, read as the reverse complement.
ACGACGGCCTCGTGTTCTGTGAAGCGGACGGCCAGCCGCTACGGCCGGGATGGGTGACCGCCGAGTTCCGGCATCTCGTCAAGACGTCCGGTCTGCCGACGATCTCGCTCCACGGGTTACGTCACAGCCACGCCGCGCACCTCGTCGCCTCGGATGCGCACGTCCGCGCCATCGTCGAGCGTGTCGGTCATTCCAAGCGCGTCGTTCAGCTTGGATCGCTACGCGCACCTGCTGCCGACGCTCGGCGCTGAAGCGCGACCCGGATCGAAAACGTTGGTCGAGGGGGCGAACGATGGCAACTATTGACGGTCGCTGCATCTTCTGCGGCAGCGACGGTCCTCTCACGCGTGGGGACGCCATTCCACAATGGCTCGCTCGAGTGTTGCACGATATGGAACCGGCGATCCCGAAGCCGAGTGGCGTCTCCATTACTGGCGGGCGGGCTTGTCGAAGACGATAAGCAGCGTGCGATATCGAGGACGACCGTAGTTGTGCGACGCGTCTGCGAAACGTGCAACAACGGGTGGATGTCTGCGCTCGAGTCGCGGTCGAAGCCGTTGGTTGAGCCGATGGTTCGCGGACAGCGAACGAGACTTTGACCCTGTGCAGCAGCTCGAAGTCGCGTCATGGGCGTCGAAGACCACGCTCGCTCTCGAATACTTCGAGCCAGAAACAGTCGTCGGCCGACTTGAAGACTGCACGCTAGTCATGGAGCATCTCCAGCCGCCCGCTCATCACTGCGTGCGACTCGCGTGCCGTGACGCCGTCACCGAATCACTTGTCGCGAAGAGGCTCATCGCTCGTTCCGAGGACCGCAGAGAATGAACGGCCAAACGTCTTCGCAGTGCTGTTAGGGATCGGGCTCCTCGTAGTCCAAGTGTGAGGCGGGCACGGTGTTTGTTGGGCCTGGTCTGACGACGATGGGCACGAAGACCGATCGGGCGATGATGGTGTGGCCGCCGGTTGCCTCCGGCGATGCAGGAGGAGAACTTCGACGAGCTGACCCGAGGAGTCATCCCGTGGGCCGACGAATCCCAGAACTCGATGAGGGGCCGAAACGAAGGAATCACGGAAACGAGAGGCCCCCTCGCCGACTCCGTCGAAGAACGCTGCCCGAACGCTCCCGTGACCAATTCCTGACCGCGGTCCCTGGGCGACACGGTCAGTAGGCGCTCTGACCTGCGCTAATGCCCTCCGAGTGCTGCCGCGAGGTTCTAACGCTCCGTCCAGGCGAGCACCATCTGGGCTCGTCCGCACCGTCCGCGGCATCGTCTTTTCATGCGGGATTCACGGTCCCAGGGACGCCGTCCGTGCTTCGATCCCGTCGCTGAGGAGCCCGCAGTCAAAGACATTTATCTCGTCTCGTTCCCGGCAAACACTACTTGTACCTCTCGAGACCGCCCAAACCGCCCCAAAAATCCGCGGCTCTTGGGGGATAGAAGAGCGGGAGGCCAGTCGAATCGGCCGGCCTCCCGCCTTCCGCGCAAACGGAGTGCCCCCGAAGAGGTTGGGCCGGCGGAGGCGCTCCAGCGGAACGAAGCGAGCGGAGCCTGGGAGGCTTGAACGTCGTTCCGCTCACCGTTGAGCATTACCGACAGAGAGGCACACCCAAACTGGCCCACGATCTGCCGCCACTGGCCAATAGTGAGCAGGACGGGGGCCGGGCGGCGCTCACGAAGCGCTTCATGCCGACCCTGGGTGTAGAGCGAGAGGTCTCGGGTATTCGGCATCCCGGGTAGCGCCCACTCCAGTGGCGAGAGTCTCGTAGGAGGACCGCCATGCGCCTGCCAAGGATGCTGGGTCTTCGGGGTGGTATGGAGCGCGTTCGCCGTCTGGTGGTTCGCGTACGCCTTTTCCTAAGCCGCCCTCGTAAGGCGGAGAGCGGATAACGACGACGGTGCTGTTCCTCTATCTTTGGCTGAATCTGGCGGTCGTCGTCGACGCGCTCAGGCCCATCAACTAGGCAACAGGCTCTCGGGTACGGTCCCGATTTGTGGTGACATCCGGCGCAACCCCGTGCACGACGGCCGAACTGCTGCGCGACGCGGCCGCCGCGCACCCTGACCGGGAGGCATACGTCCACGGCGAGAAGCGGGTGACGTATGCGTGGCTCGATCGGGCTGCTGACGGGTTCGCGGCGACGCTCCTCGATCACGGCGTGCAGCCGGGTGACGTCGTGTGCCTGCTGCTGCCGTCGACGATCAAGTTTGCGACGTGCTATCTCGGCGCGCTCCGCGTTGGCGCCATCACGTCAGCGCTGAACCTGCGGCTCGGACCGGCCGAGAAGGCGAGCATCCTCCGGCGCACCGAACCCGTCGTCACCGTCGTCGGCGACGACGTCGAGGTCCCCGAGGGCGCCGGCGCTGGCAGGACGGTTCACGTCTCCGCGCTCGGCCACGCCTTCGCCACTGACCCACCGGCGTCGTTGCCTTCACCGGCGCTGACGGATCCGGCGTGCGTGGTGTGGACGAGCGGCACCACCGGTCAGCCCAAGGGCGCGGTGTTCGACCACGAGACGATGGCGGCGATCTCCCGCAACATCGGTGAGCTCACGCACCCCGGCGACCGCCGCCTGCTCGCGCTGCCCTTCGCCCACGTCGGCTACATGACCCGCATGTGGGACGAGCTCGCGAACGGCACGACGATCGTGCTCGTCGGCGAGCCGTGGTCGGCGCAAGAATCGCTGCGGCTGATTCGCGACGAAGGCATCACGATGGCAACCGGCGTCCCGACGCAGTGGTCACTCGTGCTCTCGCATCCCGACATCGATCGAACCGACTTCTCGCGCCTGCGGGTTGCGGCGCTCGGCGGCGCGTCGATCCCGCCCGAGCTCGTGCGTCAGATCCGCAAGACGCTCGGCTGCCCGGTGGTCACCCGCTACACGAGCACGGAGGCGGGCGTGTGCACGAGCACGCTCGTTGGTGACGACGACGAGATCGTGGCTACCACAGTCGGGCGGCCGGCGCCCGAGGTCGAGCTGCGCATAGTCGACCCCGCCGGCGGCGGCGAGCAACCAATGGGCGAAGTCGGCGAAGTGTGCTGCAAGTCGCCGGCCATGATGCGCGAGTACTGGCGCGACCCGGACCGCACGGCCGAGGTAATCGACGCCGACGGATGGCTGCACACCAGCGACCTCGGGGTCGTCGGCGCCGACGGCAACCTCCGCATCGTCGGACGGCTCAAGGAGATGTACATCCGAGGCGGGTACAACGTGTACCCGGCCGAGGTGGAGGCGGCGCTCGCCGAGCACCCATCGGTGGCGCGTGTGGCGGTCGTCGGCGTTCCCGATCCGGTGCTCGGTGAGGTGGGCGTCGCGTTCGTCGTGGCGGTCCCGGGCGCAGCCGTGCCGACGTTGGACGGGCTGCGTGCTTGGTGCTGCGATCGCCTCGCCGACTACAAAGCACCAGACCGGCTCGAGCTCGTCGACGACCTGCCGCTGACATCCATGCTCAAGGTCGACAAACGTGTGCTCGCAGCGCGGACAACGGAGGAGTGATGACGACCGAAGCGACGATCCAGCCCCTCGGGACTGGGGACACGAGCGAGAAGCCGATCAAGGTCGGGGGCGCGCTCTTCACCATGGTCGAGCCGCACCCGGGTCACGAGGCCGCGTACAACCGTTGGTACGAGCGCGACCACTTCTACGCCGGCTGCATGATCGGCGCGTGGACGCTGTCGGGCGCGCGGTACGTCGCGACCCGTGTGTGCAAGGAGAAGCGGTATCCGTCCGACTCGCCGATCACGCCCGACCCGATGATCGGCTCGTACCTCGCGCTCTACTGGATCCTCGCCGGCCGCTTCGGCGAGTGGATGCAGTGGGGAACCGAGCAGGTGAAGTGGCTGCACACCAACGATCGGATGTTCCCGCACCGGGATCACATCCACACGCTGATGTACCGGTTCCTCGACGAGCAGCGCGCCGACGCGGACGGCGTGCCCGCCGAGCTCGCGCTCGACCATCCGTTCCGCGGGGTCGTCGCCGTCATCGGCGAGGTGTCGGACGGGAAGACACACGACGACGTCGTCGCTTGGTTCCGCGCCCGCCCGTGCTCGGCCGAGGTGATGGTGGCGTTCACGCCCGTGCCGCTCTTCCAGGACGCGCCCAGCGACGTGCCCCGCAACGAGGCAGCGGACCGGTTCCTCCAGCTCTACTTCCTCGACGAGGACCCGGTGGAGGTCTTCGACGACCGTTTCGGCGGTCTGGGCAAGGAGTTCGACGCCAGCGGCCTCGGCCGCATCCTGTTCGTCTCGCCATTCCTTGCGACCGTCCCCGGCACCGATCGCTACACAGATGAGCTCCGATAGATGCGTCCCTGGAGCATCACTGTGATGTTCGAGGGACGCATCATGAACGCGGTAGGTACGGGCAGTGGCGGCAGCCGGAGTCGCAGCACTCGCCGCGCTCCCAGAGATACGCCGCGGTCATGACGAAGAGGCCGGTGACAGGATCGAGGTAGCCGGGCTCGCCCTTGACCATCGCGTTCTCGTGCGCGGCGATGATCGCGTCGTAGCCTGGCGTCGACGGCGGCAGCCGAGTCGGGTGAGGATTGCGCAGCTCGTCGGGCAACGGTGCAGTGCCCACCGAGCAACCAGTCAACCAGTGGCGGGGCGCAGCCTCGGGAACACGTCACGCTCGAACAGCTCGAGGCTCTCCCACGCGACGTCCGGTGGAATGCCGCCCATCAACGGGTGCAGGAGCAGCGTGCCGAAGTCGCCGAGCTCCTCGGCCAGCGCGACGCACTCGTCAGGCGTCACCACGCGGTAGACGCCGCTCTTGCGCACTTCGTCAACGTCCTGTGCGTGCACGTCGACGGCCGAGCGCTGCCCCGGGGTCTGCCAGCTCTCGTAAACCTGGGCCTCGTGCAGCGCGTGCGGACCGATCTTCGCCCACGCCGCCTCGGGGTCCTCCGCAACATGCACGAAGCCGGGACCGGCGGGCAGGCTGATGAACCCCTGCTCGAAGCCGACCTTGGCGCACTCGTCGTTGTAGATCTCGGCCAGCTCCGGATCGCCGATGGCGGGGAACATCGGGAGCCGAAGACGCGCCGCGCGCCGCGCCGCGACCTCTGTCGAGCCGCCGATCATCATCATCGGGTGCGGCTTGGTCATCGGCGTCGGCGTCACCTGCACCGTCCGGCCCCGCCACTCGAACGGCTCGCCCGTCCACGCCTTGCGCATGACGTCGACGTACTCCTCGAGCAGCTTGCCCCGTTGCTTCCGGTCCACGCCGGCCATCTCGAACTCCTCGTACCGGTAGCCAGTCCCGGCGACGAAGCTGACGCGCCCGCCGCTGGCGAGGTCGAGCACCGTCAGCTCCTCGGCCAGCCGGACGGGGTCGTGCAGCGGCACGAGGATTGCTGCGATGTTGATGCCGATCCGCTTCGTCCGTCCGGCGACTGCGGCTGCCATCGTGACGGGCGCAGGGATGTAGCCGTCCCCGGCCGCGTGGTGCTCGGACAGGACGAGGAAGTCCAAACCGAGCTTGTCACCCCACGCCGCCTGATCGAGGCAGGCGGCATACAGGTCGGCGTGTGACGCCGACCCCCAGGTCGGCGCTCGCAGGTCGTAACGAAGTCCGAGCATCGCCATAACGCGACTCCAGTGTCAGCGGTTGAGGTGCATCCCGACCTCGGCGCCGAAGCGCTCGATCTGGTCGCACAACTCGTCGATCGAACGCGACTGGAAGCGCACCTGGAGGTGCGAGACGCCCATCGCGCCGTACTCGTTCATCGATTCGGCCAGCTCCTCGGGCGGGCCCGTGATCGTGCCGCGCGCGACCTCCCAGTCGGGCTCACCCACGTACATCGCCTCGGTGATAACGCCGATCTCGGGCTCGGCGCCCGGCCGCACCTTGTCCCGATGGGCGCGAAGGTACGCGATCGAATCCGGCATCTTCTTGCGCGGCGTTCCCTGCGGAATCCATCCGTCGCCCCGCTCGGCGACGCGCCGCAGCGCGGGTCGGGTCGACCCGCCGATCCAGATCGGCGGGCGCGGCTGCTGCATGGGGCGCGGACGCATCCCGACCGCGTCGTCACCGACGCCGGTGAACTCGTCGCGCCAGGCCTCCTTCACGCGGTCGATTGCCGCGTCCAGCAGCCGACCGCGGTCGGCGAACGACAACCCCAGCGCGTCGAACTCCTTCTCCACGTGGCCGGCGCCCATCCCGAGGATGACCCGGCCACCCGACAGGGTGTCGAGCGTCGCGAACGCCTTCGCGGTCTGGAGGGGGTGCCGGTACCCGCCGACGTACACATTCGTCATGAGGTGGGTACTCGACGTGTGCGCGGCGAGGAAGCCCAGCGTCGAGATCGGCTCGTACCAGGTCGTCGACATGGCTGGCGCGAGCTGGCGAGGGATCGCGACGTGGTCGCACACGGCGACGTAGAAGAAGCCGGCGCGGTCAGCCGCCTGCGCCGCCTGCACCAGGTCGGCGACCCCGGCGCCGTGCTCGCGTTCCCACGGCGCCGCCACCATCGTGCTCAGCGCGACCGTCGGCAGCTGGATGCCGAACACGAGCTTCCCGGTCGGAACGATCGAGACGACGTCATCGCTCACATCGGTCCGCTCGTCGGCGACGCTCATCTGCGGCGGCTCACCCGGGCCAGACGATGCTCTGGAGCTCCGAGTAGGCGTGGAGGCCGAACGACCCGCCGTCGCGGCCGACGCCGCTGTACTTCGTGCCCCCGAACGGCGTCTCGTGGTTGCGCTGGATCGTGTTGATGCCGACGTTGCCGGCGCGCAGGCGGCGGGCGGTCCGCATCCCGCGGGCCGAGTCGCCGGTGAACACGTAGTCGTAGAGCCCGAAGTCGCTGTTGTTGGCGAGGGTGATCGCTTCCTCGTCGTCGTCGAACGTCTCGACGACGATCACCGGTCCGAAGATCTCCTCGCGCGCCACTCGCATGTCGCTTCGTACCTCGGCGAGCAAGGTTGGCTCGACGTAGAAGCCGCGCTCGAGGTGTGCCGGACGACCACCGCCGGCCACGACTTCTGCGCCTTCGTCGGCCCCGGCGCGCACATACCCCTCCACCCGCTCGCGGTGCGCACCCGTGATGAGCGGGCCGACGACCGTCTTGGCGTCGAGCGGATCGCCGATCGGCAGGACAGCTGCCATCTTGCTCAGGCGCTCGACGAACTCCTGGTAACGCGACCGGTGCACGATCGCACGCGTCGGCGCGGTGCAGATCTGGCCCGAGTGGAACGTCCACACTGAGCCGACGGCGGTCACGGCGGCGTCGAGGTCGGCGTCGTCGAGCACGAGGCACGCGCCCTTGCCGCCGAGCTCGAGGAGGAGCCGTTTCATCGTGCGTCCGCCGGTCTCGGCGATGCGCAAGCCGACCGCGGTGCTGCCGGTGAAGCTGATCATGTCGACGTCGGGCGATTCGACGAGCGCCTCGCCGGTCTCCGGGCTCGACCCCGTGACGACGTTGACGACGCCCGGCGGAAAGCCGACCTCTTCGAGAATGCGCACGAGCTCGATCACCGCGAGCGGATCCTGCGGCGCCGGCCGCACGATGACCGTGTTGCCCATGGCCAGCGCGGGACCGATCTTCCCCGCCATGTTCACGATGGGAAAGTTGTACGGCGTGATGCACGCCACCACACCAACGGGCGCCCGGCGCGCCAGCGCGCCCATCAAGCCACCCGGCGCCAGCGGCGTCGACGGCATCTCCTGCGGCGGCAACGGAATGACCGAAGGCTCGAGTGCCCCCAGCGCGTAGCGATCGAAGCGGCTCGCCGCCACCGGCACCTGCATCGACCGCCCCACGGTCGCCGTGCAACCGGTCTCGGAGATGACGAGCGGCACGAGGTCCTCGATTCGATCGCGCACACGACGCGCCGCCGCCTTCAGCAACTCGGCGCGCTGTTCCGGCGTCGTCTGGGACCAAGAGGTGAAGGCCTCGCGTGCGGCGCGAGCGGCGTCGCCGGCCTGCTCGACCGATGCCTCGGGCGCGACACCGACGACGTCCTCGGTCGCGGGGTTGACGATGTCATAGCCGCCGTCTCCGCCCGCGACCCATTCACCGCCGATGAGAAGCCGCTCGCCCGTCGTCACGCTCATGTCGTTTCCCCCGCTACGATTGCCAATCTAGAACGTGTTCTCATTTCATGTCCAGCGGTGGTGACCAGATGGGCCTAGGCCGCGTCGGTATCTGGACCTTCGTCCTCGACCTCCAGCCCATGAACCGCGCCCGCGAGCTCGCGGCCGAGCTCGAGGAGCTGGGATACGGGGCGATCTGGGTGCCCGACGCCGTCGGGCGCGACCCGCTCGTGCACGCGGCATTGCTCCTCGACGCCACGTCACGCATCTCAGTCGGGACGGGGATCGCGCAGATCTACGGGCGCGACGCGATGACGATGAACGGGGGTTGGAAGACCCTCAGCGAGGCATTCCCGGGCCGGTTCGTGCTCGGTCTCGGCGTGAGCCACCAACCGATGATCGAGGGCCTTCGGGGCCAGACGTACGGTCCTCCGCTGACGGCGATGCGCGTGTACCTCGACCGCATGGATAACGCGCTGTTCATGGCAGCCGAACCGCCTGAGCCACCGCGGCGCGTGCTCGCGGCGCTCGGACCGAAGATGCTCGCCCTGGCCGCCGAGCGGACCGATGGCGCGCACCCGTACAATGTCCCGCCCGAGCACACCGGCCGCGCCCGCGAGATTCTGGGTCCCGGGAAGCTGCTCGCGCCGGAGCAGGCCGTCCTGCTCGAGACGGACCCGGCCGAGGCGCGACGGATCGCGCGGAAGCATGTCGCGACGTACCTCGATCTTCCGAACTACATGAACAATCTGCGCCGCTTCGGTATCACCGACGACGACATCGCCGACGGCGGCAGCGACCGGCTCGTCGACACGCTCGTCGCATGGGGCGACGCCGATGCGATCCGCGCTCGCGTGCAGGCACACCTGGACGCCGGCGCCGACCACGTCGCCGTGCAGGTCCTGAAACCTGAACGCACCGCCGTTCCGATCGACGACTGGCGGGAGCTCGCGCCGGCATTGCTCTAGGGTCCCCCACGTGGCGGAATTCGAGACCTACGACGAGCGCCTTGCCGACGGCCTCGTCAAGGCGCACGAGAAGGCCGACGGTCTCCCCGGCTATCTCGGCATCCGCCTGACCGAGACATGGCCGGGCGGCATGCGAGCCGAGATCGACGTACGCGACCAGCTGCTCACACCATTCAAGAACCTGCACGGCGGTGTGCTGGCGGCGCTGTGCGACCACGTGCTCGGCACCGTCTGTTACCCCGTCATGCCCAAGGGCGCGTGGGCGGCGACGACCGAGTTCAAGCTCAACTACCTCGCGCCGGTCACGACCGGCACGCTCGCGGCGGTGGCGCAGATCATCTCGCTCACGAAGCGCACCGCCGTCGTCCGCATCGACGTCGACAACGACGGCCGTCAGGTGTGCATCGCCCAGGGCACCGTGCTGGTGATGAGGCCGAAGGGCTCGGACCAGGCCTCGTAGCCGCGCCGCTACTCCGCGAAGTCGAGCTGGAGCATCCGGATCGCGTTGCCGCGCACGATCTTGCGGATCGTCTCGTCGTCGAGGTCCTTCATCTGCCGCTCGGCGACTTCCTTGCTGTTCGGCCACGTCGAGTCGCTGTGGGGGTAGTCGGTCTCGAACGTGATCGTGTCGACGCCCATGTCCTCGAGCGAGCGCAAGCCGTGCGGGTCGTCGAAGAAGCAGCCGTACACGTGCTCGCGGTAGTACTGGCTCGGCGGCTTCTTCACCTTGTCGGCGACACCGCCCCACGCCCGGTTGTGGTCCCACACCGCGTCGGCCCGCTCGAGCACGTACGGGATCCAGCCGATCTGGCCCTCCGAGTACGCGATCACGAGGTCGGGGAACTTCTCGAACACGCCCGACATGAGGTAGTCGGTCAGCGACATCGCCGCGTTCATGTACGTAAGCGTCGATCCCACGGCCGGCGGCGCGTCCTTCGACGTGGACGGCATCTTCGACGACGACCCGATGTGCATGCACACCACCGTGCCCGTCTCCGCGCACGCCTGGAAGAACGGATCCCAGTAGCCGTCGGCGTCGTGGACCGACGGCAGCCCGAGGAACGGCGGGATCTCTGTGAACGCGACGGCGTGCCCGCCCCGCGCCGCGTTGCGCCGGATCTCGTCAGCCGCGAGTTGCGAGTCCCACAGCTGGATGATCGGCAGCGGAATCAGCCTGCCGTTCGAGCCCGCGCACCACTCGTCGAACATCCAGTCGTTGTACGCCTTGACGCACAGGTCGGCGAGCTCCATGTCCTTCGCCTCCATGAACGTCTGACCGCAGAAGCGCGGGAACGTCGGGAACGAGAGGGACGCTTCGACCCAGTTGACGTCCATGTCTTCGAGGCGCGCCTTCGGGTGGTAGCAGCCCGGGCGCATCTCCTCGTACGTGATCGCGGTGATCTTGACCTCGTCGCGGTCGAACCCGACGGCCGCGCTCAGGCGGGTCTGCGGGATCTTCTTGTCCTCGTAGTGCCACCAGTCGCACGGACGGCCCTTGCCCTTCTCATATGAGAAGTTGCCGCCGACGAACGTCATCTCCCCCAGCGGTGCTCGCTCCACCCGCGGCCCGACGTCGAGGTACTTCTTCGGCAGACGCTTCTGCCAGACGTCGGCCGGCTCCACGACGTGGTCGTCGACGGAGATGATCAGGGGGATCTCAGGCATGCGGGCGAGCTTAGACCTGACGGTCCGTCAGATCGACACGATGCGTTCCTGGAGGACGCCAGGCGTCCCTCAGGAGCGCACCGGCGACGGGCGGCGCGTCAGGATCGCGTGCACGACGAAGCCGCCGGCGGCCACGACGAGCGCGCCCAGCACGATGATCAGCGTGCTGTTGGTGAGGCTCCGGGCGATTACGTCCCATGTGGCGTCGAACGCGTCGCGCGAGACGGCCGCGTCGAGACGGCGACCGATCACCTGTTTGGCCAGAGCCATGACCCCGAGCAGCAGCAGCGACACGCCCGCCACGGTGCTCCCGACGACGCCCAGCATGACCCACCGCCGCCGGGCCATCGCCACCGCCAAGGCGAGGAGGCCGAGCACGATCAACGGCGTGACCAATGAGATCCGCTGGGCGCCGTCGATCGCGCCCCAGAGGACGGGTACCTCGCTTCGGCGGGCGATGACAACGGGTGGCACCTGCGAGCCGGGAGGCAAAGCCCGGCCGCCCGGCAGGCGGGTGCGAGCGAAATCGACAGTCGGGCCGACCTCGAGCTGCAGCGTGTCCTCGTCGTTGGTGAGCTGGTCGTGCACGTCGCCGAGCGTCTGCTTGAACACGGGTCGGTAGTCGGGCGAGGTCAGCACACTCTCGACACCGGCCCGCAATGCGGGCTCGCCGGCCACGAGGCCGGGCCGGGCGCGCTCGACCTGCGCCACGGTCTGGTCGGCGAGGCCCCGACGCACCGCCGACCGATCGAGCAGATCATCAGCAAGATTGGTGAACCGCTCGCGATCGAGCAGCACTTGATGGGTCCAGAGGCCGACGAGCGCGAACGGAACCAACACCGCCGCCACGACGAGCAGCAGCGTGAGGAGCGCGCCGCGGCTCAATGGTCGGCGCCGTCACCACGAGAGCGACGACGGGGCGGCCTCACGTAGCCGGCAAATGGCGCATGCGCAGCCCCAGCTGGATCAAGACCGCGCCGTAGAAGATGAGCTCGACGCCGATCACGATCGCGATGACGAGCACGGTGATGCTCGGCCACGCCACTGTGATGATCGCGGCGATCAGCGCCGCGATTCCCTTGAGCACGAAGTGACCCCGCCGCGGTTGTTCGCCCCGGTGCTGGTACGCGTACCAGAGCGTCATCGCCGCGTACACGAACAACCACGCGGCAAGGATCAGCGCGAGGGCGAGGGCCGTGACGTCAGGCCACACGAGGACGATGAGTCCGATGATCACGTCGATGACCCCGCGCGCCAGGATGAGCTTCCACCCCTCGGTCTGACGTTCCGCCAGCGCCCATCCGATCTCGGACGCGCCGGCGAAGAGCAGGAACACCCCGAGCACGATGACCAGGGCGAGGATCGTGACACCGGGCCACACGAGTGTGAGCACGCCTGCGACGACGCACGCGATGCCGAGCGCGAGCACGAACCCCCAGCTGCGACGCAGATCGATCGTCGTGACCCGGGCATCGGCCGGCGGTGGAGTCGTGCTCATCGTGCCTCCTTAGCCTCGGCTGCGGATGCAAACGCTAGCGCCGGTCACACCCGTACGCCGAGGTAGGCCGCGGCCAACCGGTCGGCGTCGGCATCGCGTCGCGGACCTGTCCACGCAATGCGTCCGAGTTCCATCACCGCCACCACGTCGGCCAGCCCGAGCGCCTCGCGCGCCTTCTCCTCGACGAGCAGCAGCGAGCTTCCACGCTCGCGGAGCTCCGTGAGGGCGCCGAACACTGCGTCGCTCGCCAACGGCGCCAGGCCGAGCGACGGCTCGTCGGCTACGAACACCTTCGGCGGCCGCACCAGCGCCGACGCGAGTGCCAGCATCTGCTGCTCCCCGCCCGACAGCAGCCCGGCCGGCTGACGCCGACGCTGCGCGAGCAACGGGAAGCGTTCGTACGCCTGGTCTCGTTCGGCTGACGAGCGCAGCAACAAGCTCAGGTTCTCGTCGACCGACAGTCCCGGGAAGATCCCCCGGGCCTCGGGCGCGAGCAGCAGCCCGCGCCGGGCGCGGCAGAACGCCGCCTCAGTGGTCACGTCCCGGCCGTCCACGAGGATGTGGCCTGACGTCGGCGCGAGCAGTCCCGCCGCGACCGCGCACAGCGTCGACTTCCCGGCGCCGTTGGCCCCCAGCAGCGTGAGCACCCGCCCGGTGGGCACCGCGAGGTCGACGCCGTGCAGCACCTCCACCTCGCCGTAGCCGGCCACGATGCGCTCGAGTCGAAGCGCCGTCGGCTCGGTCGGGCGCACACCCTCCCTGTCGCCGTCGGCCGACGCCGTCTCGAGCGGCGCCGGTGCGGGCACCGTCGTCACCGGTGCTGCTCGCTCCTTCGCAGCTTGCTCGCGCTTCCGGCGACGCTCGAGGCGCTGCGTCCCGACAAGGGCGAGGACGCCGTCGGGGTTCTTCGCCAGGTTGATCGCGCCGATGCCGAACAGGATCGCCGCTAGTTGGGTCGTGTTCGTGAGGCTCGCGGCCCAGGAGGGCATGAAACCCCATCCGGTCACGACTTGGAGCAGGTCGGTGAAGGTCGCGAACGCCAAGCCCGCGATCAGCGCGCCCCCCGGGCGGCGGATCCCGAAGGTGACGGTGACCGCGAGCCAGATCAGGCCGATGAACGCGGGCGCAGTGCGGTTGTTGACCGGGCTGCTCACCACGGCGAGCAGCCCCCCGCCGACGCCGGCGATCGCGGCTGACACCGCGAACACCGAGACCCTCGCCCAGTCGGCGCCGATACCCGACGTGCGGGCGGCGACCTCCGAGCTCCGCACCGCAAGCATCGCCCTGCCCGAAGCCGACCGCTGCAGGTTCCGGATGACCAACGTGATCAGGCCGAACACGATCAGGGCGAGCATCGCCAACTGCCGCGGTTGCGTGAAGTCGAACGGTCCCAGCGGCAGCTCAGCCTCGAAGGTCTCGAGGTTGAGGGGCGGCACGGGCCAGCCCCGCGACCCGTTCCGAACCTCCTCGAGCTGGAACACGGTGAGTTCCGCCACGAACGCGAGCGACAGGGTCGCCAGCGCCAGCGCCAGCGGACCGAGGCGTCGTACTGGTAAGGCAATGATCGCTCCGACCGCGGCGGCGACCGCGGCGCCCGCGAGCACGGCGAAGAAAAACGCCACACGACCGTCGTGCATCACCAACGGGATCGTGAACCCAAACTTGGTGTTGACGAGGTAGCCGACCGTGAAGGCGGAGGCCGTGACGAACGTCGCTTGGCCGAGGCTCACCATGCCGCCGAGGCCGGTGATCACCACGAACGACAGGAACACGATGCCGAGCACGATGCCCTTCGCGATCAAGCTCGACCAGAACTCGCTCGCGAACCACAGCTCGTACACGACGAGGGCGGTGATAGCGACGCCCCACGGGAGGATCCGGCGCCAAGCAGGCAGCCCGGCGCGGTGATCCTCGGGCGGCGACTCGTCCGCAACGGACCCCGCGGCACGCGCGCGGTCGAAGCCGAGGAAAAAGAGGAGCACGACGGTGAGAATGAACGGGATCGCGGAGAGAAAGCCGGAGATGTCGGTCAGGAAGCCGGGCGCGTACCCGAACACGAGGTTCTGCAGCACCCCCAGCAGCAGTCCGGCGACGAACGCAATCGGGATCGAGCGCAATCCGGCCGCCACGACGGCCGCCAGCGAGCCGAGGACCACAAGCGTGTAGTCCACGTCGGCCAGGCCGAAGAGCGGGGCGATCAGCACGCCGCCCAACCCCGCGAGCGCCATCGACAGCGCCCATGTCACCGCCGAGGTCTTGCCTGCGCTCACACCACGAAGCCCTGCCAGCTCGCGCCGATCGACGCCGGCGCGCATCTCCAGCCCAATGCGCGTGTGCCGCAGCACCACCCACAGGAGCAGGGCCGCCCCGCCGGCGGCAACGAACACCGCCAGCTGGTCCGAGTTGATCGCGACGCCACTCAGCGGTCGCCAGACCACTTCGCGGGGGTATGGACCCAGCCCGGGCGGTTGGAAGCCGGGCGTGTTCGTCGGGAGACCCAACTCGAGGACCGAGTTGCATACTGTCTCCACGAGCCAGAGCACGAGCGCCGGAAGCGCCACGAGGAGACCGATCGTGCCGACGATGCGGGCGTACACGGGTGCGTCGGCGAGCCGCCGTAACAGGATCCGATCGAGGAGCAGGCCGAGCAAGGGCGCGAAGACGAGGATCGCCACGATGGCGGACGGGACGATCGGCCAGCCGAGGCCGCCCGCCGATGTTGCCTGGTGCAACTGGAAGAACAAGTACGCCGTCGCGAACGCAACAGCTCCGTGCGCGAAGTTGAAGATGCCCGAGCTCTGGTACGTCAGCACGAGCCCCGACGCCATCACGGAGTAGATGGCGCCTGAAACCGCGCCCGAGATCACGAGGTTGAGGAACTTCTCCAATGCTGGCCCCTCGTGATCTCGAGCGCGGCTCCTTCGTTATGTCCTGACTACACCTTGACCCTCTTGTAGCAGGCGAACGGCACCTTGATCGTGTAGTTGGTGCCGTCGCTCTCGACGAGCGTTCCGCACGTGTTCCCGGTGCGGTGACCGGCGGGGAACGTGATCGCGCCGGCGATGTTCTTGTACTCGTACTTGAAGTTCTTGTTCGCAGCTCTCGCGAAATTCGTCTCCGTCAGGTTCTTCCCTGTCTTCTTGAGCATCTGCACGAACATGTCGGCCGACAGGTAACCCGCGAGCACCGGCTGCGTCAGCATCTGATCCGGCTTGACCGCCCGGATCTCGTCGATGATCTGCTGCATGGCCGTGTTGCCCTGCTGCGCGGACTCGAACGCATTGAACTGAATGAACACCGACGAGCCGACGAATTGTGAAGCGAGCCGCGGGTCATAACCCACGGCGTTCGTCAGCACGCCCTGGTATCCGAGCTCTAACAGCTTGTTGCTGAGTCCGGTCACGTTGTTGACAGCGAGGGTCAGGAACACGACGTCCGCCGGGCGACCGTTGTTGCTCGTCATGATCTCGTTCGCGAACGGCGTGAAGTCGCTCACCGTTGCGGGCGCCGGCGGAATCGGGTTCTTGTTGTAGACGACCTTGAATCCGCCTGCCTTCGCCGATGCAGTGATGACCTTCACGCCTGCCTTACCGGAATCGTTGTCCTCGGCGATCACCGCGGCCGTCTTGCCCTTCGCGTTGCCGTCGAAGTTGCCCTTTTTGATCAGGTCCCCCCAGGTGGAGGCGGCCGTCTTCGGATCTTCGGGCGTCAGGCATCCGCTGAACCCGAAGCCGAAGGGGTTCTCGCAGAAGCCGGAGGAAATGCCCCATCCGATGAAGGGGGTCTTGTTCTGCGCGAAGAAGTCGCTCGCGCCAAGGAACGGGGTGCTCACCGGCACGACGGCGAAGACCTGGTCTTCCTGGACGAGCTTTCGGCCCTCGTCGAGGTTCTTGCTCTGGTCACTGCCGTCGTCACGGAAGCCAAGGAAGTTGATCTTCCGGCCCCCGGGTATCTCGTTGTTGTTGTTCGCCTTGTCGAAGCGGGCCTGGGCCCCGACGGCTGAATCCTGATAGAAGGCCGCATACCCGAGGCCACCGACGGTGATCGTGGTGTCCGTCACACCGCGCGTCGGTCGATCGGGACGTCCGGACGAACTCGCGGCGCTCATGCTGCTCATGGCGAGCACGAGCGCCAGCACAATGCTCGCGCCCACCAGCTTGTTTCGATTCACGTCAACTCCCCCCGTTTTTCATTACTCGCCGAGATACGCGGTACGCACCCCGGCATCGGCCTGGATCTCCTTCGGCGTCCCGACTGCGATCACTTCGCCCAGGTTCAGTACGACGATGCGGTCGCACTGCTCCATGACGAATCCCACGTCGTGTTCGACCAGCAGCACCGCGCAGGACTCCTCGGCCTGGATGGCCCGGATCCGCTCCCCCAGTCGCGTCATCTCGGTTTCGCCGAGCCCGGATGTCGGCTCGTCGAGGAGGAGCACGCGCGGCGGGTCGACAATCGCCCGCGCGAGCTCGACCATGCGTGCCAGCCCCATCGGCAGTGAGCCCGCAGCCTGCCGGGCCACGGCGGTCAGGCCGCACAACTCGAGCACGTGCGCGACGCGATCGCGACGCTCGCGCTCGCGGCGACGGCGGATCGGAGAACCGATCAGGTCAGCAGGCAGCCCGCCGCCACCTCCGCGCCACTCGAGTGCGGCGAGCACGTTGTCCTCGATCGAAAGCCAGCCGTACGTCTGGACGCGCTGGAAAGTGCGGCGCAACCCGCCACGGGCTCGGCGCGCCGCCGACCACCGCGTGATCTCGCTGCCGTCGAGCTTGACCCGTCCGGTGTCCGGCATGCGGACGCCCGAGACGACATCGAACAGTGTCGTCTTGCCAGCGCCGTTCGGGCCGATGAGCCCGCACACGTCGCCGGCGTCGACGGTGAGGTGCACGTCGGTGAGGGCGGCGATGCCCCCGAAGTGCACGCTCACGTCTTCGAGCGCCAGGACGATGCCGTCAGTCGCGGTGTTGCCGGTGTGCGCGCTCTCGACCGCCGTCACTCGGTCAGCGCCCGTTCGCCCATGCGCATGTGCGTGCTGCGGTGCACCGAGTCCTGATCGAACTTGGGGATGACCTCCTGCCCGAACAGCCGGAGGGTCTCGACTGCAAGGGGCTGGGGCAGGCCGACCGGGAGGCCGAACGCGACCTGGTCGCAGCCGACCGCCTGGTAACGGCGCACCTGCTCGGTGACCTCGTCGGGATCGCCGCACAGCAGGAAGCCGGCCTCGATGCGGCCCTCGATGTCGTCCAGGGTCGGCTCGGGCATCACGTTCGGCCACGCCGTGAAGCCCTCGGGGACCGGGAACGTATCGTGGTACAGGAACACCAGCGACTGCAGGTACGAGATCTGCATGTTGCAGGCGGCTTCACGCGCCTTATGACCGTCCTCGAGGCAGACGAGACCGTTCGTGATCATCACATTGTCGTTGACGTACAGACCCGCGGGCGTCGCCTCGCCGATCGCCGATTTGTACGCGTCGACGTGCTCCTTCATGTCGTGAATGGCGGCAACATTGAACCCGAGCACGCCGAGGCCGTGGCGGGCCGCCTTCTCGTACGTCGGAGGATTGCCGGCCGCCACCCACATCGGCGGATGCGTGCGACCCCCGCCGTGCGGTTTCGGGACGACGTTGCGGGGCGGTGTCGAGAACGCGGCTCCGTCGTGTGAGTACTCGAGGGAGTCCCACATCTTCGTGAACTCCCAGATCACCTCGTCCCAGTTCGCTTTGGTCTCGGACGGATCGATGTTGAACGTGCCGAGCTCGTGCGATCCCGCGCCCCGGCCTGAGCCGAACTCGAAGCGACCCTCGGAGAGATGGTCGAGCATAGCCACGCGCTCCGCGACGCGGACGGGGTGGTTGGTGATCGGGTTCAGCGGGAAGATCCCGGACCCGACGTGAATGCGCTCGGTCTGCGCGAGCGCGTACGCGATGAACGACTCACTCGCCGACAGGTGGGAGTACTCGGTCAACGTGTGGTGCTCGGTGCACCACACGTACTTCCAGTTGTGCCGATCGGCTTCGCGGATCAACTCGAGCTCGTTGAGCACGGCCTGGTGCTCGGAGACCGGATCGTGCGCCTGGGCCCCGGGCAGGAACATCTGGACGAAGATCCCGAACTCCAATGTCCCCCCATCGAACGCCGTGCACTACTGCTGCCGGTGCACTATTGCAACGAGACGTTCCAATATGAAAGGGTTTCTGATAGGCCGTCAGAAGTCAAGGGGCCCGGCATGGTACGGCAATCGCCACCCACAGAGCGTGTCATCGGCCTGCTCGACCTGCTCGCCCGCGAGCCCGCGGAGGGTCTCTCGCTCTCCGAGCTCGCCCGACGCCTCGACATCAGCAAGGCGACCGGCCTGGGGATCGCCGGCGCGCTGACGCGCGCGGGCTACCTCGTGCGGGCCGAGGACACGAAGACGTACACGCTCGGACCCGCGCTCATCGGTCTGGGCCGCGCCGCCTCGGAGGCGTTCTCGTCGCTCGCGCTCGTGCGCCCGGAGTTGCGGCGACTGAACCAGGAAGTCGGGTTGGCAGCCAGTGTGGCGACGTTAGTGGGCAACAAGATCGTTCTGCTCGACCGGACGGGGCCGCAGGGCGAGCTCGATCGCATGCTCCAGCCAGGCCAGCGCTATCCCTACACCCCACCGAGTGGCCTGGTGCTCGCCGCTTGGTTGAACGACGCCGCCATCGAGCAGTGGCTCGCCGACTATCCCGAGGTCTCGATGAACGCGAGCCTCGAGCACGTGCGCGCGCTGGTCGATACCGCTCGCGAGCGTGGATACATCGTCGAGCGCATGAGTGACGTCTCGGTCGGCGCGCTCACGCTGCTCGCGGGCCTCGACGGCCACGACATCTCTGCGCCCGCGGCCGACGCGCTCGTCAATATGGTCTCGAACCTCGCGGGGCGCCACTACGTCGCGCGCCACCTGCGACCGGGTCGGGACTACGCGGTCACGTTCGTGACATCGCCCAGTTTCGACGCCGACGGCAGACCCGATCTGCTGCTCGGGCTGCTCGTCTTCAGGAGCCATGTCCCCTACGACGAGCTGATCGAATACGGCGCGGCCGTGCACGCGGCCGCCGCCCGCGTCACTGCGCAAGCAGGCGGGCGCAACCCCTGGGACGGACAACGCGTCCTGAAGTGTCGTGTCGGGGTGAACGCGTCGCCGCGCGCACGTACGGGGACCGGAACTACCTCTCGAGCGACGCGCCGAGCGTCGGGAAGGACCGCGTCATGATCCTGGAAGACAAGACGGTGGTGGTGTCCGGTGTCGGCCCTGGCCTCGGCCGCGAGATCGCGGCGGCCGCCGCCCGAGATGGCGCCAACACAGTTCTCGGCGCGCGCACCGAGGCCAACCTCGAGAAGGCGGCGGCTGACATTGACCCGTCGGGCGAGCGCGTGACCTGGGCGGTGACCGACATCACCGACCCCGCGCAGTGCGAGCGGCTCGCCGCGACGGCGATCGATCGCTTCGGCCGCGTCGACGCGCTCGTCAACTGCGCCGCGCTCGACGCCGTGTTCGGCGGGCTCGAGAACGCCGACTGGGACAGCTGGCGGCAGGCGCTCGAGATCAACCTCTTCGGCACGATGCAGATGACCCAGGCCGTGATCCCTCACCTCAAGGAGCGCGGCGGATCGATCGTCTTCATCGGCAGTCAGGCCATGTACTGGTCCCAGGTGCCGCAGACCGCGTACGCGGCCTCGAAGTCCGCCATCCTCGGCGCCGTCGCGCATCTCGCGCGCGAACTCGGGCCGTACAAGATCCGCGTCAATACGGTCGTGCCGTCGTGGATGTGGGGTCCGCCGGTCGAGGCCTACGTCAGCATGACCGCCAAGGCCCAGAACGTCGATCCGGAGACGATCGTCGGCCGGATCACCGCGCAGATGCCGCTGGGCGAGATCCCGAGTGACGGCGACGTCGCCGAGGTCGTCGTGTTCTTCGCCTCCGACCGCGCCCGCATGGTCACCGGCCAGACCCTGCTCGTGAACGCAGGCGAGTACATCCGCTGATCCATGGTGCGCTCGTGAGGGACGATGAGCGTCGCTCAGGAGCGCATCGATCACTCACACAGGTGAACCGGGAGCGACGAGCGGCCAGGGGCGTTCGCGCTCGGCCACCAGCACGAGGTCGAGAAGGAGCGGCTCCTCGTGGTGGCGTCCCATCACCTGAAGGCCGACGGGCAGCCCGCGGTTGGTTCCGATCGGGATCGAGCAGGCCGGGCTGCCGAACACGTTGGCCGGGATCGTGAGCGCGCCGTTGTTGCCCAGGTCGACCTGCTGCTCACCGACCGTCGTCGGGAGCGGGCCTTCAGCTGCGAACGCGACGTCCGGGTTGGCGGCGGCGATGACGAAGTCGACCTGGTCGAAGATGTCGGCCAGCGCTTCGTTCATGGCCGTGCGGCGGTTCTCGATCCGGGCGCGCGCCTCGAGGTTGTAGACGTCCGTCGCGACCTTCAGCCCGAAGCCGATCTCGAGCGTCAGGTCGGCCTCGCAGTCGGGGTACCGGTCGCCGAGGAGGGCGAGCACCTCGGACAGCCCCGACAGCGCCCATTCGTACCCGAGCTCGGGCAGCTTGACCGGCACGTCGACGAGCTCCAGTCCGGCGTCGCGCGCCAGCGCTTCGCCGTGCTCGACGACCATCGCGGTGACGTCGGGGTGGACGACGGCAACGCCGAGGTCGGGGGCGATCACGGCGCGTTTGCCACGCAGATCGCGCGTGCCGAGGCCGTGTTCCCAGCCGTCGACGCGCGCCAAGCTGTAGGGGTCGCGATGGTCGAACCCGTTCGTGACGTCCATGAACCGGGCGGTATCGCGCACCGATCGGCTCACGCAGCCCAGCACCGCAGTCAAGGAACCGACGAGCATGTCGGGGCCCTTCGGGATTCGGCCGTACGTGCACTTCAACCCAAAGAGACCGGTGAAGCCGGCGGGGATGCGAAGCGAGCCACCGCCGTCGCCGCCGGTGCCGATGGTCACGAGCCCGCCTGCGACTGCGGACGCGCCGCCTCCCGTGGAGCCACCCGGCGTGCGCGAGAGCTCCCAGGGGTGGCGCGTGATGCCGTTGAGATTGGTGCGCGTCAGGTTCACGCCGCCGAACTCGCTCGAGGTCGTCAGCCCGACGAGCACGGCGCCCGCGTCCCGCAGCCGGCTCACGAGCGTCGAGTCTTGCGCCGCTACCTGGTCCTTCAGCGGCACGCTGGCCTGCGTGTAGGGCCAACCCTTGACGGAGTCGAGCTCCTTCACGCCGACCGGAACACCGCCGAACGGCGCGTGCGCGTCGGCGCGAGCTGCGGCTTCGCGCGCGCGCTCAGGATCGAGGAACGAGTACGCGTTGAGCTCGGATTGCTCGATAGCGTCGAGACTTGCTTCGAGCTCGTCAACCGGGCTGCGTTCCCCGGAACGGAACGTGTCGACCAACGAGCATGCGTCGCCGAGCCACGGCGTGTCAGTCACTGCCGGGATGCTAGGACCTGCCCCATGCGGCGACGACCTCGGTCGTGGTCGTGAGCGTCGCGACCAGGCTCAGCGTGTTCTCGATGACGGCCTCCGCATAGTCCGCAGGGATGCCGGCGACCGCGTCGCGCGGCAACACGAACTGGTAACCGCGGTTCACGGCGTCGAACGCGAAGTTCGTCATCCCGACGTTCACGGACACGCCGACGCCCACGATGGTCGTCACGCCGAGGTTGCGAAGGATCGGATCGAGCTCGGTGCCAGTCATCGGGCCTAGGCCGTGATGGCGCGGCAACACGAGGTCGCCGGGGTCGACACCGATCTCGGCCGGGGGCTGCACCGCATCGGAGTCCGGCGTGAGTGCCACCGGCGACTTGCGCGCGCCCATGAACAGCCGGGCGTTGCGGTTCGCGCCCTTGCCGTCGGCCCGCGTCTCGGCCGTGCAGTGGACGACGGGCACGCCGGCGGCACGGGCCGCGCGAGCCAGCTCCGCGCAGTGCGCCACGACGCCGACCTTGGCCGCTTCGGCCGCCAGCATCGGCAGGGCCGAGTTCTCCCCCACCACACCGTTCTGGACCTCTTGCAGCACGAGCGCGGTGTGGCCGGGCGCGACGAGCTGGTGAACGTCCACGGGCATGCCGACGTGTGAGGCTATCGGGACCGTGAGACGCCCCGGCACAGTCGTGCTCGCCCTGGCGTTACTGGCGGGGCTCGCTTCCTGCCGCGACGGCGGGACGCCGACGGCGGCACCGCGGGGCAGCGCGGCCACACCCCCTCCGCCACCGACCACCGCGCCGCCCGCACCCCCGACCACCGCGCCATGCACACCCGATCCGGGACTGTCTTCGCCGCCAACCGCAGTCCCGCCCGACCTCACACTCGCGGTACAGCGCTTCGCGACGGATCCTCGGGTCACCGCCAACCGGTTCGGGTTGTCGGTCTGGATCGACGGCATCGGCGAGGTCGGCGCGCACGAGCCCGATGTCCCACTGTTCCCGGCGTCGAATCAGAAGCTGCTCATGGCCATGGGTGTCCTCGCCGTGCTCGGCCCGGACGCCCGTTTCACCACCGAGGTGCGGTCCGCGCCGGGCGGGAACCTCGTCGTCGTCGCCGGCGGCGACCCGTCGCTCGCCGGCGCGGGACCGCACTCCCTCGACGCGCTCGCGGCCCAGGTCCGGGCAGCCGGCATCACGACGGTCCCGGGTGCGCTCGTCGTCGACGATTCGCGCCACGATGCGATGCGTCGCGCCGCCGGCTGGCAGGACTGGCAGTTCCCCACGTATGCCGGCCCGCTGTCCGCGTTCATGGTGGACCGGAACCGCTACCGCCGGGACCCCGCCTTCCTCGCCGACCCGGGCCTCGCGCACGGTGACCGGTTCCGCAGCGGGCTCGCCGCGCACGGCGTCCACGTCGCCGGCCCGACCGTGCACGGAACGGCCGCGGAAGGCGGCGCGGTCGTCGCGTCGGTCACATCGGCCCCGGTGTCGGCGTTGCTGGCGGACACGCTGCTCCGCAGCGACAACATGGCGGCCGAGGAGCTCCTCAAGGAGGTCGGGCACACGTCGGCGATGCCCGGCTCCACCCTTGGCGGGCTGACAGCCACACGCGCCGCGCTCGCGCCACTGTGTGTCTCGATCACGGGCGTCGACGACGACGGCTCGGGGCTCAGCCGGGCGAACGGTCGCTCCGCGCGCGAATGGCGTCAGCTGCTTCAAGCGGCGCGTACGCAGCCATGGTGGCCGCAGCTGTACGACGGGCTGCCGGTCGCGGGGCGCAGTGGCACGCTCGCGTCGCGATTTCGCGGGACCCCGGCTGAGGGCTCGGTGCGAGCGAAGACAGGCACGATCATCGGCGGGATCGCCCTGTCGGGGTACGGGACGACCGCCAGTGGGCGGGGCATGGTGTTCTCGGTGATCGTGAACGGCGAGGGCTCGGGCGCCGCGCAAGCCCCACTCGATGCCCTGATCGCGGCGGTCGCCGCGCATCAAGGCTGAACCGCGCGGGTAGGTACGCTCACGCTGTGGGTCTCACGAGTCGTCTCAAGGGGTACTTGCCGCTGAGCGGCTCCGCGCTCGCGCTGTGGGCGTGGCGCAACCGCGACGACGTCGTCGACTGGGCCGCATTCGGCGTTCGGTCAGCCCAGAGCCTCGTGAACGGCGACACCGACGACGTCAAGGCCGAAGCCCGTTTGCGGATGGCGCTCGCGAAGGACCGGCGCACCCGACGCGCGCCCGGGCTCGAGGTCATGGTGCGCGACGGCGTGACGGTGCTCAAGGGAATCGTCGACCCCGAGGTGCACGACATCGCGGTCAAGATCGCCGAGCGCACCGAGGGCATCAGGAAGGTCGACGACCGTCTCGAAGACGTCGGCCGGCGCGGTTAACGGATTTTGGCGTCAATTACCCACGCTATACGTGGGTGGGTGACGCCAAAACGGTTGAGATCAGGCGAACAGGTCCGGCGGCACCAGGTCGAAGGGAACGTCTCTCACTGCGGTGACGCGGAACGTGCTCTGCGCACCCTGGATGACCGTGCGGCGTGCCTGCGTAGGGCAGCACTCGGGTGACTGCTTGTCCGCCGAATAGTCGATGATGTTCGTGCCGTCGAGCGAGACCGCCCCTTTGTGCAGGCCCTCCCGATGCGCGGCAACCTGGAGCGGCTTGCCGGGCTCGTATGTGATGACGTCGTAGGACTCGAACTGGCCCGTGCCACCAGCCCGGTAGCCGACGAGCAACTCGGGCTTTCCGTCGCCATTCACGTCAGCCGCCTTCCCCCCGACGTTGGCGAAGAGCGCGTTCTCCGGCAGCTGGAGGGCGACGTCCCATCCGCCGTCGGGCATCGTCTTCGACCGCACACGGATGCGCACGTGCCAAGCACGCTCGCCGAAACCGCTGCCCGGGACCGGGTCAACGGTCCAGAGGGCGTTGCCGCCTGCCATCATCACGATCTCGCAGCTCCCGTCGGGGGTTTCGAGGAACGTACGGCATGCCAGCTCGGGGTCGATCTGTCGCGTATCAAGGTTCGCCGGGTTGGCGAGCTGCGTTCCCTGAGGGGTCACCTTGTCCCCGACCTTCAGGTCTACGGGACTTGCGGGCGCGGTCGTGGGCGCGGACTTCGTCGTCGGGGTCGACTCCTTCTCGTCGCTCCCGCCACCGCCGCACGAAGCGAATACGAGCGCGCAGAGCCCGAGAGCGAGCAACCGGGGTCGCATGGGCCAAGACCGTAGCGCGACCCGTTCGTCCACCCTCGGCAGGTGCGTATGGCCGTTGGGCGCATCGGAGCCGTATCGAGCAACCAAGGCGGGAAGGATTCCGATGCGGATCGCGTTGTGCGCGCCGTGGCCGTCTGTACCCACCTCGACCAGATCCACGACGTGCAGCCGCACACTCCGAACGGGTGCGAGGAGTGCCTGGCGATCGGCGACACGTGGGTGCATCTGCGCCTCTGCCTGAGTTGCGGGCACGTCGGCTGCTGCGACTCCTCGAGGAACAAGCACGCTCACAAGCACGCTCTCGCCGACGACCACGCGATCGCGGCATCGTTCGAGCCGGGCGAGAACTGGGCGTGGTGCTACTTCGACGAGGTGCTGCTCGAGCCCGCCTGACGAGGCTCTATGTCACGGCGCCCGGTCGCCCGCTGCCGTGACCGCGTACCAGACGTTGCCGAGCTTGTGACCGTTCGTCTGACCGGCGCTCGTGTCACCGGTGAAGCGGTACAGCGGGTGGCCGTTGAAGGTCACATACGTCTGCCCGTCGGGCTGCGGCGCGGTGCCGAGCTTCGACTTGTCGAACCCGGCGCCGGCGACGGGCGTTCCGGTCACGGTGAGCGGCGGCCAGGCTTGCAGGATGTTCGGCGGCACCGCGCTCGTCGTGCCCTGGTCGTTGGCGAAGAGATACAGGGTCTTGCCATCGGCGTCGACTAGGACGGTCCCGATGCCCGTCTGCGCGGTCTTCACCGTCGCCGGACCGGTCGCCGCCGCAGTCGTCGCAGGTGCGCTCTTCTTCTTTGTCTCCTTGTTGTCACCGCCTCCACCGCCGCATGCCGCGAAAAGCGCGGCGGCAGCGAGCAGCACCGTGGCGGCGGTCAGCAGCTTCTTCACGGTTCCCTCCCGATCCGAGCTTCCGGAACGCTCCGGGCCATAAGGTCTTACGGACCAGACGCTCGATCGGCTTGCGCGCCGTCTACGCCCCTTGCAGTGCCGCAGGACGGCAGAGCATCTGTTGCCCCCCGCTGGCGAGCAGCCGTCCGTCCGCCGACCAGACGGACACCGAGCTCGCGACGAGCCCGTCCCGCGCGACGGGCGAACGCCCTTCGACCAGCAGCCAGGGCGACTCCGGCGCGCTTGCGTGGAACCGCACGGTGACGTCGATGCTCGGCGCGTAGTACGGGAGGTCGCTCCGGTACGCGCGCACCGCTGCCGGCCATCCCACCGTGTCAGCGAGCAGCAGCGACCGGCCGGCGTCGACGAACGGGTCATCGAACGTATCTCGTGGCACGTAGCGGTACCACGAGCGGAAGGTCGGGTCGCTGGGCTCCCGTGCCGCCCACGCCGTCGGAGGCAACCATTGCAGCGGGCGCTCGTCGAAGTTGCTCCAGAAGCGGTGGTACGGGCCGCGCGCTTGACCCGCCATGAGCTGGTCGATGTTCGGGAGCTGGTCCGGAGGCGTCACCGCCGGAATCGGTGCCGCGTCGTGCTCGAGCCCGTCGACATCGCCGACGACCCACGCCATGGCCTCGAGGACCGGCTTGCCGGCCTGGGTCATCGAGACCGCAATCGACGCCGCCCGCCGCGACTCGCGCACCACCCGCGCATCGAGGTCGACGTCGCCGAAGTCCGCCACGCCCAGGAAGTGGCACGTGAACGTCGCCGGCCGGCGCAGCGCGGTACGGGCACCGGCGGCCCGGAGCGCGATGACGGCGAGGTAACCACCGTTCGGTCCCCAGATCTCCCAGTCGCGGGACAGGCGCGCCCGATATTGCCCGTCGGACCCTTCGATCGCGGTGTCGGCGGCCAAATCGCCCACGGCGTCATCCTCACTCGCGGCGGCTACCCGGCGCGGGCATTTACAGATCGAGCGTCTTGCCCACCACGCCGGCGCGCCGGACGGCCTTGGCCTTCGTGCGGAGGAGCACATCGCGAGGCGCCCGCACGATCTGGTCCGTGAAGCGCGCCACCTCGTCCATCAACTCGCCCGGCGCAACAACGCTCGATACGAGCCCGAGTGCCTTCGCTTCCGGCGCTTCCACGACGCGGCCGGTGAAGCACAACTCCCGTGCCACCGCACCGCCGACGAGATCGTGCAAGGGTCCGTACACGACGTCACCGAACTCGATCTCGGGATGCGAGAAGCGCGCGGTGTCAGCGGCGACGCGCAGGTCGCACATCACCGCGAGGTCGAAGCCACCCGCGATCGCCAGGCCGTTGACGGCCGCGACGAGCGGCAACGGGAACCCGAGCACCGTGGCATGAAACCGGTCGCTCGACGCCCAGAGCTGATCTGTCAACTCGGGCTGCTGGAACTCACGGAGGTCGAAGCCGGAGCTGAAGACGTCGCCGGCGCCTCTGATGACGACGGCCTTCACCGCGTCGTTGCCGCCGAGCGCATCGAGGGCATCAGAGAGCGCGTCGCGCAATGCGATCGACAGCGCATTCTTCTTCTCCGCCCGATTGAGCGTGAGCGTCGCGACCCCGTTCTCCGGGCCGGTGCGGAGCACGAGTGAATCGCTCACCCTGGGCCTACGGCGATAACCTGACGGGCCGTCAGATCCGCGGGAGGTGACGCCGGTGACCGAGACAAGCGTCCGCGGCGACCGCGAATGGGGCACGATTCCCCGTCTCCTCCGGAGCTCGGCGGATCGCTTCTCGGCACGGGAGGCGATCGTAGACGTGAGCGACGGCACCACCCTCTCGTTCACCGGGCTCGCGGCGGCCGCGCACGACGCCGCCCGCGCGTTCATGTCGTTGGGCATCGAGCGGGGCGACCGGGTTGCGATCTGGGCGCCCAACATCTGGGAATGGGTCGTGGCCGCGCTCGGCCTCCAATCAGCGGGGGGCGTGCTCGTCCCGCTGAACACGCGCTTCAAGGGACGCGAGGCCGCGTACATCCTCGGCAAGTCACGGGCGAAGGCCCTCGTCACGATCACCGGCTTCCTCGACACGGATTACGTGGCGCTGCTGCGCGACGCCGTCGACATCGAGTCCGAGCTCCCCGACCTCGAGGCGATCGTCGTCCTGCGCGGCGATGCGCCCGACGGCACGCAATCGTGGCCCGAGTTCCTGGCCGCCGGGACTGCCGTCGGCAGTGCCGAGGCAGGCGTGCGCGCGCTCTCGGTGGAGCCTGACGACCTGTCCGACATCCTGTTCACGTCGGGAACCACCGGGAATCCCAAGGGAGCAATGCTCACGCACGCGCAGACGCTGCGCGCCTATCGCGACTGGAGCGAGGTCGTCGGGCTGCGCGACCGCGATCGCTACCTGATCGTCAACCCCTTCTTCCACGCATTCGGGTACAAGGCGGGGTGGCTGGCGTCGCTGATGATGGGAGCCACGGTGCTCCCCCAGCCGGTGTTCGACGCCGAGCAGGTGCTGGCGCGTGTACCGGGTGACCGCGTCACGGTGCTGCCCGGACCACCGACCCTGTACCAGACGATCCTCAACCACCCCGCCCGCGATGAGCACGACCTGTCGAGCCTGCGGCTCTCGGTGACGGGTGCGGCCGCGATCCCCGTCGAGCTGATCATGCGCATGCGCAAGGAGCTCACCTTCAAAACGATCATCACGGGGTACGGCCTCACCGAGGCGTGCGGCATTGCCACCATGTGCCGCTACGACGACGATCCCGAGACCATCGCGACCACGTCCGGCCGGGCGATCCCGAGCGTCGACGTACGCATCGTCGACGAGCAGGGCATCGAGGTCCGACGGGGCGAGCCGGGCGAGGTCGTGATCCGCGGTTACAACGTGATGCTCGGCTACCTCGACGAGCCCGAGGAGACGGCGGCGACGATCGACGACGACGGTTGGCTGCACACCGGTGACGTCGGCGTGATGGACGAGCGCGGCTACCTACGGATCACCGACCGCACGAAGGACATGTTCATCGTCGGCGGCTTCAATGCCTATCCGGCCGAGATCGAGAACCTCGTGCTCCGCAACGAGAACGTCGCCCAGGTGGCGGTGGTCGGCGTTCCCGATGACCGGATGGGCGAAGTCGGGATGGCGTTCGTCGTGCTCCGACCGGACGCGCAGACGACCACAGACGAGCTTGCCGCGTGGTGTCGCAGTGAGATGGCCAACTACAAGGCTCCGCGGTACGTCGAGATCGTTGACGAGCTCCCGCTCAACGCGATGGGCAAGGTGCTCAAGTACGAGTTGCGCGACCGGGGCGCCAAGCTCGTCAAGGGGTAGGCAGTACAACGATGCGTCCCATCGGACCCAAATAGTCTCCGCTGGGACGCACCACTAGATCGTGCCGATCGAGATGTTGCCGGCGATGTCGTTGACCTGGACCTGCACGGTGTCCGTCGTGCCCACGGCGTCGGTCACGGTGCACGGGATCGTCGTCTGTGGTTTTGCCGCCAGGACCGTCCTGCCCGGCGCGCACGCGGCGCTGACCTGCACGCCAACCGTCTGGTCGTACTGCGTCTGAACGAAGTTCTGGACCTTGCCCACGTCGAGCACCGCGACCTGACGCACGGCACGATAGCCGGGGTCCCTGTCGGTCTGTGTCACGGTGTACGGGACGGGCTCGTTGCTGACCGTCGCGGTGCACTCGAACTGCTTCCCGGACTTCTTCTCTATCTCTTTCGGGCACTTCGTCGCGCCGATCGGCGCGCCGGCAAAGTCCTTGCGCAATTGCTTGCCGATCGTCTTCTCGACGTCCTTGCCGTCGAGCGTGTCGGAACCGCCGCTGCACGCAGCGGCCCCTGCAACCATGCACACGAGCACGAGCGCGACGCCTCGAAACCGGCGCATCGAGCCGAAGATTACCGAGCGCCGATCTCCGACAGCGTGGCGCGGTACAGCGGAACCGCGTCAGGGATGCCCTTCATCACCACGGGGCCGAGCTCGTCGAGCCGCAGGTCCCGCACCCGTCCGTCGACGAGCTCCCGGACGGGTTCCGACAACAGGACCTCGCCGGGCCCGGCGACGTCGACGATGCGGGACGCCAGGTTCACGTCGTGGCCGACGAGGTCGTCGCCGCGTCGCGTCGGGCAACCCCAGTGCATCCCGACGCGCACCCACAGCGGTACGTCCGTGGCGGCGTCTTCCTCGAAGCGCTCGGACAGCGCGAGGCACGCCAGGAGCGCGCTCACGGCGTCCGGGAACCACAGCATGAAGCCGTCGCCGAGGTCCTTGACGACGCGCGCCTCGGGCGGTAGCGCCTCGCGCACGACGAGCTCTTGACGCTCGAGCAGCGCGAGCGCCTGGTCGTCGCCGTGCTCGGCTGTGAACTCGGTGAAGCCGACCAGGTCGGTGAAGACAACCGTGCCGGCCGGTGCTGTGCTCACCGCTGGACGACCCGGATGCTCCCGCTCAGCGTCTTCACCCGGATCTCGCCGTCGTCACCGGCGACCGGCTCGGACTGCACCTTCCCGCTCAAGGTCTTGAGCCGTGTCGCGGGTCGCGTCCCGCGGGGAACGCTGACCGTCACCGACCCGGACAGGGCCTTGACGTCGAGGTGGCCGGCCCCGGCCAATCCGACGTCTATGTTTCCGCTCCCTGCCTTGACCGACGCGCTGTCGACCAGGTCGGCCTCCACCGTTCCCGAACCCGTCGCGAGGTCGGCGGCGCCGGCGCGGGTCACGCTGATCCCCCCGCTGCCGGTCTTCAGCCGGCACTCCCCCGTGCACTCGGCGACGTCGAACGAGCCCGAAGCGGTGCGGGCGTCGAGGCGCTCGACGCGGTCGACGGAAATGCTGCCGCTGCCCACGGTCACGCGCGCGTGCCCCAACCGGCCTCGGAGCTCGACGTTGCCCGAACCGGCACCGATGATCACGTCACTGCCCTCGGGGCAGCGCACAGCGACCGAGCCTGACCCAGCCTTGACCTCCACCGAGCCGTCGGCGACCACCTCGGCGCGCCGGGCCCCGGTGACGACGACATCGGCGCGCTCTTCGCCCGTCACCGACACGCTGCCGGACCGAGACGTGACCCGGACAGTCGGGTGAGGCGGGGCCTCGAGCGTCAGCTCCGAAGCCATGTCCGCATCATCGTCCGATCAGACCAGTACGGCGAGTGACTGTGGTCACCTCTTGCTCGGGATTTTGGCGTCGCTGCACCGGGATATAACCGTACAGCGACGCCAAAACGTCACGGCTCAGCGGCGCGCACCACGGCGCCGCCCAGATCCATGAACCGGGTGTCGGCGGCGAGGTTCTTGCCGAGCGCGTTGATCGTGTAGCCGACGGCGAGTTCGCGATCGGGATCGCCCCACGCCCCCGAGCCGCCGTAGCCGTTGTGTCCGAAGCCCCGCTCGAGCACCGCCGCCGACGTGAGCACGCCGTGGTAGCCGAGACGCCACTGCATCGGGAAACCGAGGATGAGGTCGGGTCGGTTGTTCTGCGGCTCGATCGCGCGCGCGACAGTCTTGTCGGACAGGAGTCGCACCCCGTCGAGCTTGCCGCCTGCGGCCAAGCACGCGTACATCCGCGCGAGCGAGCGCGCAGTGAAGCAGCCGTTCCCTGACGGCATCGGCTCCTCGAGCCACGCCGGATCCTGGCGCGGCTCGAGGATGGCCGGCGGTAACGCGGCCGCGATGAGCTCGGGATGGAGCGTGAACCCCAGGCGCTGGGCGACGCGCACCATCGCGGCCGGGTCGCGCGTCAGCTCGCGGGCGTCGGGCGCCGAGACGATCTGCGCGAGACGCCCGAACTCCTCGCGCGGTAACCCGACGTAGCAGCCGTCGAGCGCGAGAGGCTCCGCGATCTCCCTGCACACGAAGTCCTTGATGCCGAACCCCGAGACTCGGCGAACGATCTCGCCGACGATGAAACCGAACGTCACCGCGTGGTACCCGTTCGCCGTTCCGGGCTCGTGCGCCGGCGTCATCCGCTCGATGCCCGCGACCATCGCGTCCCAGTCCGTGATCTGCTCCGGTCGCTCGAGGAATGACGCCACGTCGTACAGGCCGGCCTCGTGGCAGAGCACCTGACGCACCGTGATGGCATCCTTGCCGTTCTTCGCGAACTCTGGCCAGTGCTCGGCGACGCGATCGTCGTAGTCAAGGAGCCCCCGGTCGACGCACATGTGCAGGGCAGTCGATGTCACGCCCTTCGTCGTCGAGTACGACACGGCAAGCGTGTCCTTCTGCCACGGCGATCCCGACGTGTCGGCCACGCCCGTCCAGGCATCGACGACGGGCTGACCGTGGTGATACACGCAGATGGCGGCGCCGCCGCCGCTCTCCACGACCTGGGCCTCGAGAGTGGTGACCACTTCGTCGAAGGCCGGATCCCACGTTCCGTCGGCCATTTCCGCCCTCCCCCGTCCGGCGGAGCTGGATTGCACAGCTAGTGAAAGAACAATATCGTTCGCGGTCGTGGCGGCCACCAGCCTCACCGACGGGCGTTCGGCGCGCGCCGTTCGCACCCGTGACGCCGTGGTCGAGGCGCTGCTGTCCCTGCTCGACGACGGCAACTTCCGGCCCACGGCGCGCCAGGTCGCCGAGCGCGCTGGTGTGTCGCTTCGGTCGGTATACGTCCATTTCGACGACCTCGAAGATCTCTTCACCGCCGCCGCCCACCGCCA
>JBKOWY010000054.1:0-34590 GCA_046724655.1 Actinomycetota bacterium | reverse complement strand
GCTGCGCCGGACTGCACTGCGGGGATGACCTGGTCGTCGGAGGCGAAGCTCGTCAGCACGATGACCCGGGTGTCGGGGACACGCTCGCGGATGCGGCGGATGGCGGCCACGCCGCCGAGCCCGGGCATCACGAGGTCCATGAGCACGACATCGGGACGCAGCCGTTCGACCGCGGCCACGGCGGACTCACCGTCGCCGGCTTCGCCGACGACCTCGATGCCGTCACGTGAATCCAGGAACGTGCGCAGCCCCTGGCGCACGACGGGGTGATCGTCGGCGACGAAAACCCGGATCGGCGTCTCAGCCACCAGGGACCTCCACGCTCACCGTGGTGCCGGCGCCCGGAGACGACTCGACGCGGAACGTGCCTCCCAGGCGTTCGGCCCGTTCGCGCATCGACGTGAGGCCCAGGCGACGCTCACGAATAGCGCGGGCGCTGGGGTCGAAGCCCACGCCGTCGTCTCGCACGATGATGGTGATGACGCCTTCACGCGCGTCGAGCTCGACCTCGACGGTGTCGGCCTTCGCGTGCCGGAGGGCGTTGTTCAGCGCCTCCTGCACGATGCGGTACAGCTCGACTTCGACGGTCGAGTCCAGTTCCGGTGTGCCGTGGACGCGCAGGTCTGCCTTCAAGCCGTGCGCGCGTCCGAGGACCTCGAGGTCCTTGCGGATGGTGGCGACCAGCCCGTCCGCCTCGAGCTGCGGCGGTCGGAGCTCGAAGATCAACGACCGCAGCTCGGCTTGTGTGTCGCGCGCCAGCGCCCGGATGCGGTCGATCTCGGCTTCGGCGCGGGCGGGGTCGGCGTGGACGAGCTCGGACGCCGCCTCGGCGGTCAACGTCAGGCTGAAGAGGTTCTGGGTCATCGAGTCGTGGAGCTCGCGGGCGAGCCGGTTCCGCTCCTCGATCACGCTGAGCTCGCGGCTCGCCTCGAACAATCTTGCGTTCTCGATCGCGATCGCGGCGTGGGCGGCTAGCACGCTGATCAGCCGCTCGTCGTTCTCGTCGAAGCCGCGCTGCTTCTCCGTCAGGTAGAAGGCGCCGATGATGTCGCCCTTGGCGACGATGGGGACGCCGAGGAACGACCGCATCATCGGGTGCGCGTCCGGCCACCAGCCACGAAAACGCGGATCCTTGGTGACGTCGTCGGTTCGGAAGGGGCGCGGATCGGAGAGCATTGCGCCGAGCATCCCGTGGGTGCGGGGGAGCGGGCCGAGCTTGGCGACGAGGTCGTCGCTCATCCCGACGTGCAGGAACTGGTCGAACTCGGTGCCGGTCTCGTCGGGGATTCCCAGCGCGGCGTAACTCGCACCCGAGAGCTCACGCGCGGCGTGGACGACCCGGTGCAACACCGCGTCGAGTCGCAGCTCGCCCGCGACGGCGAGCACGACGTCGCTCATTGCGGCGAACGCGTCATCGTGCGCGGGCTGACCCACGCGCCCACCCTACGTCTCTACTATCGGTGCGTATCTCACCGTCGCTATTCGACGGTGAGATACGCATCCGAAGGGGGGGCATGCAGGCGGACGGGGTCGCGGTGGTCACGGGAGCGAGCCGCGGCATCGGGCGAGCAGTCGCGTTCGAGCTCGCGGTCCGCGGCTTCGACGTCGTCGCGACGATGCGCGACACCGCCGCGGGCAGCGAGCTCGCCCGCGTGGCACAAGAGGCCGGTGTCCGGCTCCGCGTCGAACAGCTGGACGTCACCCGACCCGAGACCATCGATCTGCCCGATGGCCTGCGGGTGCTCGTGAACAACGCCGGCGTGGAGCGTGAGCACCTGCCGCTGGAAGAGACGCCGCTCGAGCTCTGGCGGGAGATGTTCGAGACGAACGTGTTCGGGCTCGTCGACGTCACGCGACGCGCCATACCGAAGCTGCGCGCCGCCGGCGGCGGCGTGATCTGCAATATCGGGTCGTCGTCGATTCTTGCCCCGGTGCCGTTCTATGCCGCCTACCGTGCCAGCAAGGCGGCCGTCAGCGCGCTCAGCATGACGTTGCGCGCCGAGCTCGCGCCGCAACGCATTCGCGTCGTCGAGATCATGCCCGGCCCGGTCGACTCGGACATGCTGCGGCATTCGCAGGAGACCAAGATCCGTCCTGCTGGCCAGCCGTACCAGCTGCAGGCAGAGCA
Organism: Actinomycetota bacterium; assembly: GCA_046724655.1. Lineage (GTDB taxonomy): Bacteria > Actinomycetota > Acidimicrobiia > IMCC26256 > JACDBD01 > JALZAA01. The sequence continues at coordinate 32,462 of JBKOWY010000054.1, read as the reverse complement.
CATGAACTCGAACAAAAGCATGGTGGCGACGATGATCCAGCCCACGGGTGACGCGGCCCGGCTCATCGTCGACGCCATCCTCGACGACGACGGCCCGATGCGTTACGGGTGCGACCCCATGGGCGCGGGACTGATTGACGCGTGGCGGAAGGCCAGCGACGAGGAGATGATGCGCGGCATGCTGGCGCAGCTACTGCCCGAGCCGGTCACGGGCGACTGAGCTACGCCTCGCTGACCTGTTCACTCGCGCCCTCGATCTCAGCGAGGTACCAGTCGACGTAGCGGCGCATGCCGACCTCGAACTTTGTCGTCGGCACCCAGCCCAGCACCTGCTTCACCTTCTCGCCCGACACCTCCTTGCCGGCGTAGTCGCCAGGGCGCGTCTTGCCGAACTCGACCGACACCGGGATGCCGAGCGTGTCGCGGATGGCCTCCGTGACCCGGCGGATCGTGATCGGCTCGGCGCCTTCGAGGTTGAACACCTCGTTCTCGGCGTCGGCCGAGAGCGCGAGGACGTGGGCGTCAGCGAGGTCCTCGACGTAGACGTAGTTACGGAACTGCGAGCCGTCGCCGTGCACGGTGATGGTTTCCCCGTCGAGCGCCATGCGCAGGAACCGGGGGATCACGAGCTGTTCGCGCATTCTCGGCCCGAACGGGATGCCATACCGGAGGATCGTGAACGGCGTCTCGTACAGCTCGTTGTAGTTTTGGGCGATGAGCTCGCTGGCGATCTTCGACGACGTGTAGATGTGGCCCGCGCTGGGGAGGTGGAACGGCGCTTCCTCGTCGAGCGGAGCGTCTCCGTGCGCGCCCGCGTAGACCCACACCGTGCTGGCGAGCACCGTGCGGCTCACCTCATTGCGGCGACTGGCCTCGAACACGTTCACGGTGCCCGTGATGTTGATCCGGACGGTACCCACCGGGTGCTCGTAGGCGTCGTTCACGTTCGACACTGCCGCAAGGTGGAACACGACGTCGCAGTCTCGGGTGGCCTGGACGAGTCCGCCGAGATCCGAGAGGTCCACGTGCCGGTACGTGACGTCCGGCCGGTGCGGCGGGCGAGTGTCGAGCACGAACAGGGTGTGGCCGGCGTCGATCAACCGATCGACCACATGGGATCCGATGAATCCCGAGCCGCCCGTGATTGCGATTCTCATGGTGTTCCGTTCGTCAGCCGACCGCCCCGAGGACGGAGTGCAGGCTTGCTACCACGTGTGCGGCCTCGTCCCGGGTCATGTCGGAGTGGATGGGGAGGCAGACGTGGCGACGACAGACGTCCTCCGCCACGGGCAAGCTGCCCTCGTGCAAGCCGGCGAACACCGGCTGATGGTGCAGGGGTGACGCGTACACCTCGCCGCTGAGCGACACGCCGTGCTCCTCACGCAAGGCGGCCTTCAAGTCTTGCCGGTCGATGTCGGGATCCAGCATCGCGATGTACTTGTAGAAGTTCGTCTCCGAGCTCGGGGGGCGAACGAGGGGTGTGATGCCGTCGATCGCGGTGAGCGCTTCATCGTACTGATCGGCAACCTCGCGGCGGATCTTGATGAACTCGTCGAGTCGCCGGAGCTGGACGAGCCCCACCGCCGCCTGCAATTCGCTCATTCGCCACGCGTACCCAAGGCGGACGTGGTCGCCACCGAGGAACCCGGCCTTCCCCTGATCGCGGTAAATCACCGCGTCGTCACGAATGCGCTCGTCGGCGGTGACGATCATGCCGCCCTCACCGGTGGTCATCACCTTCGTCGGATAGAACGAGAAGGCGCCGGCGACGCCGAATGCACCAGCGGCCCGACCATCCAGGCTGGAGCCGTGGGCGTGGGCGGCGTCCTCGACGAGGAACAGGCCGCGCGCGTCGCACAGCTGTCGAATCTCCTCGACCTCGGGGCTGATGAGCCCGCCGATGTGCACGACGATCACGCCGGCGGTGCTCTCCGTGAGCGCGGCTTCGACCGTGCCCGCCGACAGCGCCAACGTGTCCGGTGCGACGTCGGCAAAGCGCGGCGAGCCTCCGGCGTGCAGTACCGCGGCCGCGGTCGCGAAGAACGTGTTAGCGGGAATGACGACCTCGCGTCCCGCGACGCCGAGCGTCCGCAGGATGATCTCGAGCGCACTCGTCCCACTGCTGACCGCCACCGCGTACGGCGCGTCGTGGCGGGTGCGGAAAGACTCTTCGAGCTCTCGGGTGTGTGGCCCCAGGGTGAGCGAGCCGGTGCGTAGCATCTCGTCGATCATCGAGAGGACCGCGGCGCGGTCGTCATCGGAGAAGACCGTCCTCGCCGCCGGCACGTTCACGCCTGACCGCCTCTCGTCGGTGGTACCCCGACGCGGACCGGGCGTGGGGGCACGCGCCCAGACTGCGAGTGCGACCATGAGACGCCAGTGAGAAACGAGCCCGGATCAGGCTGCCGCAGGGTCAGCATTCGCGGCGGATCGTGTAGACGTCGTAGTGTTCGGCGTGCGCGAGCGGTGCTGCCCCGACGAGCTGCGCGCCGCAACCATCGACGCCCCTCGCCGACAGCCCGTCGAGGAGCACGTGCTCGTTCGTACGGTACGTCCTGTCGTAGCTGTCGAAGACGATGACGAAGTCGACCCGTCGCTGCCGCAGGAATTTCGAGTACGCCGCGGTGTCATGCCAGCTGCGGCGGTCGATGCTCTCGGGGAAGAACTCGGAGTCGAGGTGCCCGCCCTTGCGCACGATCTGGTACATGCCGACCTTCCCGTCACCGGCGCGGACGAGCCGGTACGTCTTCGTGGGCTCGAACTTGGGCGAGTTGATGAACTGCATCAGATTGGTGTTGGGCTTCCGGTTCAACGAACCCCACGCGTAGCGGGTGTCCAGGACACCGCCGAGCGCGGCGTTGAGGCTCAGCGTGCCGATGAAGAGCGCGACCGGCAGCCACGGTTTCTTCACACGCTGGAATACCACCAACAGAATCGGGGCGACGAAGACGAACGACCGGACGATGAGCGTGCCGAAGAAGTTGCTGATGATCACCCACGTCGAGCTGTCGACGAACACGGGCGACACGAACACGATCCAGGTCGCGGGCAGCGAGATGACGAGCGAGATCGCATAGCAACGCAAGAGTTGTCGTCGGTCTGGCTCCCAGTTCAGGCGGCCGAGCACCAGGAAGAGCCCGATCGGCAGGACGACCGCAGGGTGGGTCGCCTGGCCGAGCCCGGCGAGCACCGCCGCTTCCACGTAGCGCTTTCGCCGCCAGCAACCGACGGCCGCCATCAGCAACGCCGAACCCCAGATGAACGGCAGTTGCCCGATAATCGGAGCGATGACCAGAGCCGGGTTCACGAGCGCGGTCGCCGCCCACCACCCGCGGCGGATCTCTGGGAACGCCCAGAACATCGCGACCACGAGGCCCACGAAGCCGAGGACGAGCCAGAGCGTGACCACCCAATCGCCGAACAACGGGTACAGGAGCGACGCCGTGAACCACGGCAGGAACCCGTACGGGAAGGCGAAGGCCTTGCCGTGCCCGATGACCGGCATGCGGAAGGGGAGCCCGTCTCCGCTCCAGAGATGGTCGCTGACCCACCAGACGTGGCCGTAGTTGCTGATCGAGTCGTGCGACACGAACACCCGGTGGCGCAGGATCAGCACCAGGACGATCGCCCAGAGGATGCCGACGATCGCCGCCACGGTCTTCGCGGGCGATGTGACTCCCCAGGTGGCCGTGTCCGCGGGGGACCCGGCCGGCCGGAGCCGGAGGCGCCCTGCGCCGAAAGGCCGTTGCAACTCCGATCTCCCTTCCGACCCCGTCCGATCCTGCCCAGCCTGCCCGCAAGACCAGGATGACGAACGATAGCCGTGACGAACGCCAAATCGCTGGCGTCTGACTCGCCGTCGTCCCGTGCCGTAACAGGCTTCGCCACCGCGGGCCTGGCCCTGCCGGCCGTGCTGCCGGTGGCGGACACCCGCGCCTGGTCCTGGTTCGCCCTGGCCCTCCTGGCCGTGGTGATCGCCGTCGCCACCGCGTGGTGGGTCGCCGCCCGGGCTCCCCGGCCTGGGCTCACCCTCGCCACCGTCGGCGGGCTGCTGGTGGCACTGGTGGGCTGGGTACTGCCCCAGGGCGAGGTCTCGCTCAACACTCTGCTGTTCGGCGTCGGCCTCGGCGCCGGCGTGGGCATCGGGGGCGGAGGGCTTCAGGCGCTGCGCGATCGCGCCGGCGCCGCCGGGGCGGCGGCTGGTATCGGCGTGCTGGCCGTGCTCGTCGCGATCGACGGGACGCACGGCATCGCGTGGGCGGGGTTGGTCTACGGCGCGTCGGTGGTGATCGCCGCGGCGCGGGCGGGGGGCACGCATCGGGAGCACGCCGCGAAATCAGTGCGGTGGGTGACGGGGCTGGCCGCGGTGCTGCTGATCGCGGCGACGCTGTGGGTGGGTGCGAACTCGCCCACCGAGACGTGGTTCGGCTCGCAGGTCTCGCATGGGCCGCGAGGCAGGCGCGAGGTCGCGATCACCTTCGACGACGGTCCCAACAACCCGTACACCCTCGATATCGCGCGAATCCTCGACGCACACGACGCCAAGGGGACCTTCTTCGTCGTCGGCAAGGCGGTCGACGCGCGGCCGGACATCGTGCGCGCGCTGAGAGACGACGGCCATCTCCTCGGGAGCCACTCGTACCATCACGACTCCTGGCGGTGGCTCGATCCGCGTTACCCGGAGCTCGAGCGGACACAGCGCGCGGTGCGGCGTCGTGCGGGCGTCTGTCCGACCTTCTTCCGGCCTCCGCACGGCCAGCACACGCCGTTCATGGTCCGCGTCCTGGACGACCACGGCATGACGATGGTCGGCTGGGATGTCTCAGCCGGCGATTGGAAGGCGCATGACGCGCGCGCGGTCGCCCGCAGTGTCAACGAAGACGTGCAGCCCGGCTCGATCATCGTCCTGCACGATGGGCTCGACGGCAACGTCACGGCGGACCGCGCGGTGGTCGTCCGTGCGCTGCCCATGATCCTCGACGGGCTGCAACGCAAAGGACTGAAGCCCGTGCGACTCGACGCGCTGCTGGACGAACGCGGCTACGGCGACCACTGCTGACGCGGGCTCGACGCGTTTTATGAAGCCCCCTCAGCGGGGCTTCATGAACGCATCAAGAACGAGCGCGCCGACGCCGGCGGCGGGCGGCGCGATACGCCGCCACCGGGATCATGGCGAGGTCGATGACGGCATCGACGAGACGGGTACGGGAGCGGAACACGGGGACCGGCACCTTGACGTCGTTGCGCACGCGATACCCGAGCCGGCACAGCACGACGGCCACCTCGACCGTCTCGCTGTACTTGTAACCCTTGTAGTAGTCGAGGGCGTCGGCGAGCGCGCCGGCGCGGAAGATCCGGTAGCCGGATTCGACGTCGCGGAGCCGGTGCCCCGCCCAGAACGACGCCCAGGCGCTCACAAGCCAGTTCCCGAAGCGCTTGTACGGCGGATACGTCGACAGGTCCCGCTGGACGATCAGGGCGTCGAGCCTCTCGCCCACGGCGATGTCGCGGAGCTCGTCGAGGACGCTGAGCTCGTGCTGGCCGTCCGCGTCGACCGTGTAGACGAGATCCTCGGGGTTGACCTCGCCGGTGGCAAGGCGCTGACGCAGATCGGAGAAGGCGAGGTAGTAGGCCGCCGACATGCCCTGGTTGTCGTCGAACGACAGCATCCAGGCGTCGTCGTGTTCCGGCAGCCACTTCTCGACGACCTCGCGGGTGTTGTCGGTTGACCCGTCATCCACGACGAGGAGCTCGTCCACCAATGGGTACAGCCGTTCGAGCACACCTTTGACGGTCGGCTCTTCGTTGTAGGCGGGAACGACTGCTATCCGTCGTGGCGCGATCGGATGCCTTCCTGCGTCGTTACGAGATTGCTCGGTCACCTGCCCTCCAGAGTTACCCGGTGGGATGGACTCTAGGCGCAACAGGATGGTTTCAAAGGGTCTTTCGCCCCTAAGCCACCCCACGGAAACCGGAGGTTTCCGTGGACCCCGGCTCGCGCGGTGCATCCGTCGTATTCCGCTGCGGCCGAAGGTCCTAACACCGGCCGCCCCAGGGACCCTTGCCCTTCCACTGATACAGCGTCCAGGCCATGTCGTCCTGGTCGTACTCGGACGCGTCCCGGGGATCCATCCCCACGAGCTCGCCCCGCCCGGCGTGGTTGGCGGTCGAGTTCCACGTGCTCTGGGTGAACTGGTACGCGCCGTAGTAGGGCCCCGACGCGTTGTACGCCCGGTAGTTGCCGCCGCTCTCGATGCGGCGCGTGCAGACCATCCACGGGTCGTTGTGCTGCGGATGCTCGCCAGCGCGCGGCACATAGTTGGTTACCGGTGTGAGGGCGGGGTCAGCGGTCTGACCTCCCGCCGCTCGCCGCTGGGCCTGCGCCGCTCCCAGGTCGGCGTTGAGGCGCTGCTCGCGTTCCCACAGGCGGTTCACGAGATCGGCCTGTTGTTGCTGCACGATCTTCAGCTGCTGCCGCCGCTCGTCGAGGCGATTGCGCGCGTCGCGCAATTTGGAGGCCGTATCGACGTCCCGCGTGTTGAGCGTCTCGAGCAGGACTGTCCGCCGCGTGTTGTCCATCGCGGTCACACCTTGACCGACATGCAGCACGACCGGGGTCGCCGACCGCTTGTACGCCTCGACGGCCCGCCCCCGGGCTTGGTCGCGCAGCTCGGCAACCCGCTGCTCGAACCCGGCGATGTTTTGCTCGAGCTGGGCGACCTCGGCGTCGATCTGCTTGGATCGCGTGAGCGCGTCGAGGTAGGAGTTGCCGGACTGGTCGGCACGCGCCGCCGCGGCCGCGACCGCCGGATCGGTCCCGGGGTCGCTCTGTTGCGCATTCGCCGGCCCGGCGAAGACTGCTGCGAGCGTCGCGAGAACGCCGGCGAGCGCGCCGGTTCGCAACCAGGTGACAACTCTCCCTGGACGGTGCTCAGGGCCGCATCGGCGCAGAGGAACCGCTCCCTTCCTCTATGCCCTGGGCGCGGTGACGACCTCCGCCTAGTCGGCCGCGCGACGACGCTCAGGGTGTACCGGGTCGCCGGGCACGCTAGTCAGCAGGGGCCGTCCGCGGCAATGGGGGCGAATGTCCGTTCGCCGACCGGTCGTCCTAGGGGTCCAGGTCGACCCGGATCGTGAGCAGATCCGTGCCCACGGCCCGGACCATGAAGCCGTTCACCCGCCTGCCGATCCGGTCGAGTCGGGCCCGCGGGTCGTCGTTTGGCAGCAGCGTGGCGGTGCCGGAGCGCCAGCGGCGGCCGATCTTCACCCGGACCCGTGGGTTGGCCTCGAGGTTGCGCACATAGCTCGCCTGGCGGCCGTGCTCGGCGACGATCCAGAGCGTGTCGCCGTCGAGCCCGCTCCCGACTGGGTTCTGGCGCGGGTGGCCGGTTCGCCGGCCCGTGGTCTCGAGCAGCACGTGCGTGGGTGGAACGACGCCGAGCGCGAACAGCGCGCGAACGGGTGGGTTCAGGACGTACTTCTGGAATGCGCGCACCACGCGGGCCTTGGACGGCACTTCGGCCATCGAACCGGCCCGAGCGAATGCACGCAAGCGGGCCGCCGGGGCCCCTCTAGGGTCATATCCGTGTCGCTTCGCCGATCTCGGTCGCACGATCCCTACGCCGAGGAGACAACCGAAGCGATCATCGAGGGCGACGTCCCGTACCGGCGCGGCACCGCCATGGCCGCGCTGCGAAACCGCGACTTCCGCATCTTCTGGGGGGGCACGTTCGCCTCGAACATCGGTACGTGGATGCAGAACGTGTTGCTGGGCGCGTTCGGCTACGAGCTCACCGGATCGGCGACGTTCGTCGGCATCTTGTTCTTCGCCCAGCTCGGACCGCTGCTGTTCATGGCGAACCTCGGCGGCGTGCTCGCGGACGTGGTGGATCGGCGCAAGCTGCTCCTCATCACACAGATCGAGCAGCTGGTGCTCTCGGGCGTGCTCGCGGGGCTGGCGGCCACGGACGACCCGTCGCGTGTCGCGCTCGTGGCGTGCGTCTTCGCGATCGGCGTCGGCAACTCGCTGAGCGCGCCGGCGATCGCCGCGATTCTGCCGACGCTCGTTCCCAAGGCGGATCTCCCGGGCGCGGTTTCTCTGCAGTCGGTCCAGATGAACCTGTCGCGCGTGATCGGTCCCGCCATCGGCGCCGTCATCTACTCACGGACCAGCGCCGCTCCGGTCTTCGCTCTGAACGCTGCCACCTACTTGTTCGCCGTCGCCGGGGTCGTGCTGGCGCGCTACCGGCAGTACGCACCGGGCGAGGTCGAAGAGACCGGACTGGCGCGCCTGCTGTCCGGGTTCCGGCTGGCGTGGCAGGACCCGCTCATCCGCCGGATCCTCACGATCCTCATGATCTTCTCGTTCTTCTCCCTGAGCTTCGTCGGGCTGATGCCCGCCGTCGCAGCAGAGAACCTCGGGATCCGACCGCGCAGCATCCAGTACGGGTTGCTGTACGCGACGTTCGGGCTCGGCGCCGCCACGGGTGCGATCAGCGTCGGCACCCTGCTGGCGGGACGATCCAAGGCACCCGTCCCTCGCCTCGGCTTGATCGCGTTCGCCGTTCTCCTCACCGGATTCGCGTTGTTGCGGACGGATGCACCGGCGTATCCACTCGCGTTCGTGCTCGGGGTCGCCTACTTTCTCGTCATCACGTCGCTGGCGACCGTGCTCCAAGAGAACCTCGACGACGGGATCCGCGGCCGCATCATGGCGCTGTGGATCATGGGCTTCGGCGGCATCGTTCCCGTCGGGGTGCTGGTCGGCGGTCTCCTGGCGAGCCACACGAATGTCACGCTGGTGTTGCTGATCGGCGCCGCGACCGCTCTGCTGTTGGCGTCGTACGCCAAGCTCGAGCCCGCCATGGCGGCGGGGAGGGGGAGCGATGTTCGAGTGGAGTGAGGAGCACGCGATGGTGCGCGACGCCGTGCGCCAGTTCGTCGACAACGAGATCCGTCCGCACCGCGAGGAGCTCGAATTCGGCGATGTCCCGCCCTACGACGTCCTCCGCAAGATGTTCCGTACCTTCGGCCTCGACTCGCTCGCCCGTGAGCAGTTCAAGAAGCGCATCGAGCGGGAGCGCTCCGCCGGCGAGGGCCGGCCGGCGGCCCCCGAAGACGACGAAGAGCGGTCGTCCGGTGGCGGTGGCGCGATGTTCATGATCCCGATCATCGAGCTGTGCCGGTGCTCGCCCGGCATGGTCACCGCCATGGGCGTCAGCGTCGGACTGACCCCGGCCTCGATCATGAGCAAGGGCACGATCGAGCAGAAGGAGCGGTGGGCGCTCGACCTCCTGACGATGGACAAGATCGGCGCATGGGCGATCACAGAGCCGAACTCGGGCTCTGACGCCTTCGGCGGGATGCAGTCGACGGCGCGACGTGACGGCGAGGAGTACGTGCTCAACGGCTCGAAGACATTCATCACGAACGGCCCGCACGCCGACACCACCGTGTTCATCTGCAAGCTCGACGACGGCGGTCCGCCCGAGGACCGCAAGGTCCTGCACTTCGTGCTCGACCAGGGCATGCCGGGCTTTGAGCAGAGTAAGCCGCTGCGCAAGATGGGGCTGCATTCCTCGCCGACGGGGCAGCTGTTCCTCTCCGAAGTGCGCGTGGGACGCGACCGGATCCTGGGCGAGACCGAGGACCTGCCGGCGGGCGGGCGTGACGCGGCCAAGGCGACGTTCACGATGGAGCGCACAGGCGTGGCGGCCATGGCGCTCGGCATCGTCGACCGCTGCCTCGAGCTGTGCCTGGAGTACGCCAAGGAGCGCGTGCAGTTCGGCAAGCCGATCGCCGAGTACCAGCTGATCCAGCTCAAGCTGGCGCGGATGGAGGTCGCGCGCGTGAACCTCCAGAACCTCGTGTTCCGGCAGATCGAGATGGCGTCGGCCGACCGGCAGATGACGCTGGCCGAGGCGTCGGCGTGCAAGCTCTACGGCGCGCAAGCGGCGGTCGAGGTCGCGCTCGAGGCGGTGCAGCTGTTCGGCGGCAACGGCTACATGGCCGAGTACGAGGTCGAACAGCTTGCACGCGACGCCAAGGTGCTCCAGATCTACGCCGGCACGGACGAGATCCAGGTCAGCCAGATCGCCCGAGGCCTGCTCGGCTGACCCTGCCGCGTTGGGTCGGAAACCGGCGCTATGCGCGGTGTTTGTGACCCAACGCAGGGGGCGCGGCCGTGCGACCCTGGTGGTGTGCCGATCGAGCCGCCGCCGACGTCGTGGCTTCTACCACCGGCCGGGAGCGCGGACGAGACAGAGATCGTCGGGGTCGGTGCCGACCTGGAACCGGGCACGCTGCTCGCCGCCTACCGCGGCGGTCTGTTCCCGATGCGCGTGGGTCGGGGGGGACCGATCGCGTGGTGGTCGCCCGATCCGCGTGGTGTCGTGCCGCTCGACGCGTTCCGCGAGAGCCGCTCGCTGCGTCGCTCGCGCCGCAAGTTCTCGATCTCGGTCGACACCGCGTTCGAGGAAGTGATGCAGGCGTGCGCCGAGCCGACTCGCCCGCACGGCTGGATCGACGAGGACTTCATCTACGCGTACACCGAGCTCCACCGGCTGGGCTGGACGCACAGCGTCGAGGCCTGGACGGCGGACGGCGTTCTCGCGGGCGGTGTGTACGGCGTTGCCATCGGCGGCCTGTTCGCGGCGGAATCGATGTTCCACCGGGTCACGGACGCCGGGAAGGTCGCGCTCGCTTCGCTCATCGACCTGCTGCGCGACGGTGGCGTGACGCTTCTCGACGTCCAATGGACGACACCGCACCTCGCGTCGCTCGGCGCCGTCGACGTCCCGCGCGCCAAGTACCTCGAGTTGCTCGCCGAGGCACTTCGGCGGCCCGGGCCGGCCTGGTAGCCGTGCCCGGAGTCGTCGAGCGGTACCTCGATGCGATCATCGGCCAGGACTGGGACGCGCTCGCCGCCTGCCTTGCCGACGACGGTTTCACTCGAGTGGGACCGTGGGGCGACGAGTACGCCGGCAAGGCCGAGTACGTCGCGTTCATCGCCGACCTCATGCCGAAGCTGCCCGGCTACGAGATGCTCGTCGACCGCGTGACGTACTCAGCCGACTGGCGGGTAGCTGTGGTGGAGCTGAGCGAGACCGTTGAGGCCGACGGCAAGCCGCACCGCACACCGGAGGCGCTCGTCTTCGACCTCGACAGCGACGGCGAGCACCGCCGCATCCGCCGCATCCAGGTCTTCATCCAGACCCTCGGCGTCGAACCCCGCAATTTGCCCTAATCAGGGTCAGCCGGCGACGCGGTCCTTGGCTACCTCGTCCAGGTTCTCGTACTCCTCGCCGGTGTCCGTGGCGTCCTCGAACTGGATCACGCCGATCTCGGTGAACCGATCGCGCAGCCAGCCGTCACCGGCGTCGAGAAGACCGAGCTTCTTGCAGTTGGGGACGATCTTCGAGAACAGCGCGGCCTGGAACGGGTTGTTCCGCATCTTGCGCACGCCGAGGAGGAACTCGGTCACGGTGCGCCGGTCGACACCCATCTTCTCCCAGACCCGGTGCATCATGAGCCGGTCTCGCATGCGCAGCGCGGCCTCGAACGCGAACTCCTGACGCTCGCGCAGCTCCGGCGCGCTCAGTCCCGAGTAGTGCTCCTGGAGCGAGAGCACGCCGAACGCCACGTGGCGCGCCTCGTCGGCCATGACGTACCGCAGCAGCTTCTTCAGCAACGGCTCGTCGGTGACCTGGTGCATGAAGCCGAACGCGGCCAGGGCGAGGCCCTCGACCATGATCTGCATGCCCATGTAGGTCATGTCCCAGCGGGAATCGCCGATGATGTCGTCGATCAGCAGCTGCAGCGCGGGGTTGACGGGGTAGTGGCCCTCGAGCTTCGTGTCGAGGTACCGGGAGAACACCTCGACATGGCGGGCCTCGTCCATGACCTGCGACGCCGCGTAGTACTTGGCGTCGATCCAGGGCGTGGTCGCGACGATCTTCGCCGTGCAGATCAGCGCGCCCTGCTCGCCGTGCAGGAACTGGCTCATCCGCCAGTTGAGCGCCTCGACCTGGAACTGCGTCCACTCCTTCTGGGTCCACTTCGCGACGGGCGAGCCGGGCAGCTCGGCCATGCGCTGCTGGAACATCGCTGCGGCCGGCGCCATCTCCAGCGCCACCTGTTCGGGATCGACGGGCGTCGACCAGTCGAGATCGGTCGAGCCGTTCCATTGTGAGGTCTTCGCCTTCTCGTAGAGCTTGGCCAGGCCGGAACGGGTGCGCTCGTAGTCCCAGGTGAAGATGGCGTCGCCGCGGGCGGGCGCCGGGTGCACGAGATCGCCGAAGTCGATGCTGTCGTCGGCGAGGATGGACTCCACGCTGTCGACGTCGTCGCGGCCGAGGAACTGTCGGGTGGTATCGACGATTGCCGTCTCCCGGGTAGCTGCTACGCAGTCGAGGGTACCCTTCGGTCGTGGAGCCGATGCTCGTCGGCCGCAACTCGAGCTGCAGCTGTAGGCCCCGCGACTGAAGGGGGAGGCACCGTGGCCGTGATGACCGAGGACCTCGTTCGCGACGAGGTCCGCAGTTGGCTCGCCGACAACTGGGACCCCGATCTCACGGTGTCGGAGTGGTGGGACCGGCTCTGCGACTCGGGGTGGGCCATGCCAACGTGGCCCGATGAGTGGTTCGGGAAGGGGCTGCCGCGCGAGCTCGCCGGCGTCGTGAGCGCCGAGCTCCGCGCCGTAGGCGCGATCGGCCCACCGTCGGGCCTCGGGACGCTGCTGGCCGGGCCGACGATCCTGGTGCACGGCACCGACGAGCAGCGGGCGCGCTACTTGCGTCCGATCCTGAACGGGCAGGAAGCCTGGTGTCAGCTGTTCAGCGAGCCCGGCGCCGGGTCCGACCTCGCGAGCCTCCAGTGCCGGGCGGAGCGAGACGGCGACGAGTGGATCATCAACGGCCAGAAGGTTTGGACGTCGGGTGGGCAGACCGCCGACCTCGGCATGCTCGTCGCCCGCACCAATCCGGACGCGCCGAAGCACAAGGGCATCACGTACTTCGCCATCAACATGAACCAGCCCGGTGTCGAGGTGCGTCCGCTGCGCGAGATGACGGGCCGGTCATTGTTCAGCGAGGTGTTCTTCTCGGATGCACGCGCGCATAAGTCCGAGATCATCGGTGAGCTCAACGGCGGCTGGGCTGCCGCCAACACGACGCTCGCCAACGAGCGTGCCGGTCTCGGGAGTGGGGGAAGTGGCGCGGTCGGCGGCGCGATGCCGGGCAAGAAGGCCGGGCAACTCGAACGGCGCGTCGGTGACCTCGTCGCCGGACGCGGGCGCGACCGCGCCGAGCGAGCCGTCGCCGGCCGGCAGTCGAGCACTCTCGAGAAGCTGGCCAAGGACGTCCGGCGCGATCAGGACCCGAACATCCGGCAGCGCCTCGCTGAGCTCCACATCCTCAACGAGATCGGTCGCATCACGGCACTGCGCGTGAAAGCGGCGAAGCAATCGGGCCGCGGGCCAGGACCCGAGGCGAACACCGCGAAGCTGCTCATGAGCCGCATCACTCGACTGTCGCGCGACCTCGGCCTCGAGATCCTCGGTGCAAACGGGATGCTCATGGGACCGGACACGCCCGGCGGGGGCGTCGCGCAGGAGCTCGCGCTGTTCGCGCCGGCCGTATCGATCTACGGCGGCAGCGACGAGGTGCAGAAGAACATCATCGGTGAGCGGGTCCTGGGGCTGCCGAAGGAGCCCGACGCCGACCGCATGAAGACGATGCCGTTCCGCGAGCTCAAGGTGGGAACGCAGCGCGCCGCGAGCTAGCTAGCGCGACTCCCGGCGCCAGTTGTCACGGTGACGCGGCGGTGGGGGCCGGCGCCGGCGACGGCTTCGGAAGCTCGCCTTCCTCGATGCGGATCTGGGGCAGTACCCGGCCCAGCCAGCGCGGCAGCCACCAGTTGGCCCCGCCGAGGAGCTCCATCGTCGCCGGTACAAGCACGAGCCGCACGATCGTCGCGTCGACGAATCCCGCGACCGCGAGCCCGACAGCCAACATCTTCACCGTCGGATCGGGGCACCTACGAAGGCCAAGAACACGCTGATCACGATGAGCGCGTAAGCGCGCGCGAGAGTGTCCGCTCGGATTCTTTGGCAGCCGGAGAGGGGCCCGGTGACGCCCGAATTTCATCCGCCGCCCGAGCGGGGCCGGCGGTTCACACAGCGGCGCCGCGTGCGGCTCGGCGACGTGAACGCCGCCAACCGGCTCCGGCTCGACGCGGTCGCGTGCTACCTCCAGGACGTGGCGGGTGACGACGTCGACGACGTCGGGGTCGAGGGAGCGTGGGTGCTGCGACGCACCGAGATGGGAATCAAGCACTTGCCCCGCTACGGCCAGGAGGTGGAGCTCACGACGTTCTGCAGCGGCACCGGGAGCCGGTGGGCCGAGCGGCGCACGACGCTGGCCGTCGATGGCGCGCCCGTCGTCGACACGGTCGCCATCTGGGTGTACGTCGACCGCGCCGGCCGTCCGGCCCGCCTCGGAGAATGGTTCTTCGACTACTACGGCGAGGCCGCGGGCGGCCGTCGGGTCAGCGGCCGCTTACGACTCCCACCGCCGGCGGACGGTCTCACCACCCGACCGTGGCCGGTGCGGGCAACCGACTTCGACCTGCTCGGTCACATGAACAACGCCGCGTACTGGGAAGCGGTAGAGGACGAGCTGACGAGTTCCATCCCGGACCAGGTCCCGGTAAGCGCCGAGCTCGAGCACCGAGCCGCCATCGAACCGGACGAGCCCGTCGAGATTCGTTCGTCGACCGAAGATGAGAACTTCTCATTGTGGTTGACGGTGCAGGGTGAGGTGCGCGCCGCTGCACAGGTACGTGTGCGACCGAGCACGCGACGAACCCGACAGTAAGCTGGCCTGGCTCTGGACGGATCCCTGCTCTCCTCGTTCGCCGACCGTCGCTGTCTCGTCACCGGCGGGTTGGGCTTCGTGGGCTCGAACCTCGCGCTGGCGCTTGCCGAGGGAAACGCCGAAGTCACGGTGGTGGACGCCCGGGTGCCGACGCACGGGGCGAATCCCCACAACCTCGACGGCGCCGCACGACGCATTGACGTGCTCGAAGCCGACGTCGGCGACACCCACGCGGTCGGCGACGCCGTCGCCGGAGCTGACGTGATCTTCAACCTCGCCGGACAGGTCAGTCATGTCGAATCGATGGCGCGGCCGCTGTTCGACCTCGATGCCAACACTCGCAGCCAGCTCGCGTTCCTCGAGATCCTCCGGTCCGTCGGCTCGCAGGCCGTCGTGATCTATACCTCGACGCGGCAGATCTTCGGGCATCCCCGATATCTGCCCGTGGACGAAGACCACCCGGTGTCGCCGGTCGACGTCAACGGCATCACGAAGTGGGCGGCCGAGCAGCTGCACCTCCTCTACACCGAGATGTACGGCATTCGCGCCTGCGCCGTGCGTCTGACCAATGTCTACGGGCCGCGCCAGCGCCTCGAAGGCGACTTGCAGGGCTTCTTGCCAATCTTCGTGCGCCGGGCGCTGACGGGGGAGCCGATCACCGTCTTCGGCGACGGCGCGCAAGAACGCGACTGCTTGTATGTCGACGATGTCGTCGAGTGTCTGTTGCTTGCGGCGCGGTCGGCCGATGCCGGAGGCGAGGTCTTCAACGTGGGGAACGACGAGCGGTTGTCGTTGCGCCAGATCGCGGAAGCGGTGGTGGCCGCCGCCGGTTCTGGAACGGTGGAGTCGGTGCCATGGCCACCCGATCGGGACGCGATCGACATCGGCTCGTATTACGGCGACTCCTCCAAGGCGAAGCGCGTGCTGGGCTGGGAGCCGCGTACGCCGTTCGCCGACGGCATTCGCAGGACAATCGAGTTCTATCAGTCGCGCCGTTCTCACTACCTGTGACGACGAGGACGTCGGGGCCGCCGGTGGTCGACCTAGCCCGCCGGACGGCGTCGCTCCAGCCCGAGCTCCGTGACGCAATCGACCGCGTGCTGCGATCAGGCTTCTATCTGCTCGGACCGGAGACCGAAGCGTTCGAATCGGAGTTCGCGGCGTTCTGCGGACGCCGCCACGCGGTTGCGGTCGCATCCGGAACGGACGCCTTGCGGCTCGCATTGCGTGCGCTCGGCGTGGGCGCCGGGGACGAGGTGATCGTTCCGGCATTCACGGCCGTGCCGACGGCGGCGGCCGTTTGCGCGACCGGCGCCGTCCCCGTCTTCGTCGACGTCGACGAGGACACAGCCACACTGGATGTCGACGCGGTGGGGGCGGCTGTCACCGAGCGCACGCGCGCCGTCATCCCGGTGCACCTCTACGGCCGGCCGGCCCGGTTGCCCGATGTCGGCGTCCCGGTGCTCGAGGACGCGGCCCAGGCCCACGGAGCGCTTGATCCGGGCGCGGCGTCCGCGGCCGCGGCGTACAGCTTCTATCCCACGAAGAACCTCGGTGGCCTCGGTGACGGCGGCGCAGTGGTCACCGACGACGATGATCTCGCCGCCCAGGTCCGGTTGCTCCGTAGGCACGGCCTCTCGGACGGGTACCAGCACACGGCGGTGAGCGGGAACTCGCGCCTCTCCGAGATCGAGGCGGCCGCGTTGCGGGTCGGTCTGCGACGGCTCGTCGAGTGGAACGAGCGGCGACGGACGATTGTGCAGGCGTATCGCGAGGCCGCGCCCGGCCTGCGCTGGCAGGCACCGCACGATCGTCACGTACATCACCTGTGTGTGGCGCGTGTCCCCTACCGTGATCGGTTCCGAGCCCGCGTGCCGTTCGGCACGGCCGTCCACTACGAAAGGGCACTGACCCAGCAGGCCGCCTACCAGCCGTTCGTTCGAGGACCGTGTCCGGTGGCGGAGTCCTGGGCGGGAGATTGCGTCTCGCTACCCTGCTTCCCCGAAATGACCGACGACGAGATCGAGGTCGTGTGTCGCGCACTCCCGTGAACGAGGCGGTCGAATCCGTCTCGGCGTTCTTCCCCTGCTACAACGACGAAGCAACGATCGGATCGGTCGTGGAAGCGGCTGCCGCCACGCTCGACCGCGTCGTCACCGACGGCGAGATCATCGTCGTCAACGACGGCTCCAGCGACGGCTCCGAGAACGTCCTCAAGAAGCTCACCGAGACCGAGCCCCGGCTGCGGATCGTGACCCATGAACACAATCGGGGATATGGAGGCGCGCTGCTGTCGGGGTTCGGATCGTCGACCAAGCAGTGGGTCTTCTACACGGACGGCGACGGTCAGTTCGACCCCGGCGAGCTCGAGCTCCTCGTAGCGCAGGCACGCGACGACATCGATGTCGTCCAGGGCTACAAGCTCAACCGGGCGGACAATTTCGCCCGGAAGGTCATCGGTCGTGTCTACCACTGGTTCGTCTCGTTCGTCTTCGGCCTGCGTGTTCGCGACACCGACTGCGACTTCCGCCTCATGCGCCGTTCGAAGCTCGAGGCGGTCCAACTCGAGAAGACGACCGGAGTGATCTGCGTCGAGCTCGTGCGCAAGCTCCAGGACGCTGGCGCGACCTTCACCGAGGTCGGCGTGCACCATTACCCGCGCACGCATGGACGGTCGCAGTTCTTCAAGCTGACGAGCGTGGTCCGCACGCTGTGGGACCTGGCAAAGCTCTGGGTGCAGTTGGTGGTCCTGCGGCGCGGGAGACCGGCCTAGTCGCGCGCCGCTACTACGACCGCCGACGTCCCGACCGGTATGTCGTGGCGAGCCAGCCAGTGGCGCTCGGCCTCGGCCAGCGGCGCAAAGACGCGATCGAGCGCGTGGCGCTCGATGTCCGAGCCGGTGTCGTGGCCGGCGCGCGTCTTGCGTCGCTCGATGGCGGCCAGCAGCGCCGCCGGGGGAGCGAGGAAGGAGTAGGCATAGGTTGCGCGCCGAACCTGGAGCCCGGCGCGCTGCGCCAGGCCGGCCAGCTCGTCGCGCCGGTACCGGCGCAGACCGTGCACGGTCACATCGTGGGCGCGCCGCAGCGACCGGAAGGCCGGCTCGAGCAGGAAGAGCGCGCCACCCGGAGTGAGTACGCGAGCCAATTGGCTGATTGCAGCCGCGTCGTCCGGCACGGTGTAGAGAAGCGTGATGGCGACCACGACATCGAAGGTCTCATCGTGGAACGGGAGGTGAGCTGCGCTCGCCTGCACCGGCGCGGTCGTGGGGCGGCGGGCCCGCACGAACTCGATCGCGTCTTGGGCGGTATCGACGCCAATGACCTGGCCGTGCCGCGCCAGCCACGCCCCGTTCCCGCCGGGACCGCAACCGGCGTCGAGGATGCGCAGGTCGGTGTCGAGCCATGGCCGCAGGAGGTCGGCCATGAGCGCACGGGTGTTCCTGTACCACCAGTGATCGTCCTCGGCCGCCGCGATCCGGGCGTACTCCTCGACCTCCATCAGCCGATGATGGTCTCTTCCTTCTCGGTCAGGAGCCAGACGAGGTTGTCGCGGTCGAGGAAGCGCTCCTCATCCGGCGCGATCAGCTCGCGGTACGCGGGCTCGCCGACCATGTCGTAGAACGCCTGCACCGAGGGGTACCACTCGACCGCGGTCCCGTCGAAGTCCGAGGCGCCGTCACGGTCGTAGTCGCGCCGGTTTCGATGATTGCGCTCGTACCGCACGAAATAGCGGGCAATCGATGGCGTGTCACGGTTGAGCGGACTGTGCACGGTGCGCCAGTGGCGGTGGAAGTCGTCGATCGTCATCCCCGGCCGCCGCTTGACCATGCAGATCAGTTTGATCATCGGGTCGTCGCGCCACTCTGGCCCCGGGATCACGACCTCTTCCTCGTCCGTCAGGATCCAGACGAGCCCGTCGCGATCGAGCAACGCGTCCTCGTCCGGCGCCACCCAGACCCGGTACTCGGGATCGCCGACCATCGCACCAAAGTCGGCGAGCGACTCGAACCACTGGATCGCGGCGCCGTCGAAGTCATCGCCGCGCGCGTAGTCGTCGGCGATCCGGTGGTTCTGCTCGTATCGCACGATGCGGTCGGCCACGCCGGCGGTCCCGGAGATCAGCTGCGCGTGTTGTCCGCGCCAGTGATCGTGGAACTCCTCGACCGAGAGCGATGGGTTCCGTTTCACGAAGCAGATCAGCTTGATCACGACGCCTCCGAGGTGCGGTTGCCTCCTGCGCTTGACCTACCACCATCCTCGCCCTCCGGCCGGCGACAAACGTGCGTTTGACTTTGCTTCATGAATTCGGTATTTTCACTCTGTCTATGAAACAGTGCCAGCTGGTGAAGGTATCCGGCCACCTGGATTCGGAGGCCGTTCGAATCCTTCGCGACGTCCCCGGCGTGGCGGTCGAGGCTCGGCCTGCTCGTCGCCGAGGAAGAGCCGATGCCGTCGTTCACTTCGCGGGGGCCGCTGAGCCCATCGCGATCGAGGCCAAGGGCTACGCCAATGCCGCCACCGCGTGGCGCGTCGTCCAGGACGCGCGGGGCATTCCGGACGGCCGTCTCCTCCTTGTCGCACGTGACACGACGGCAGAAGCGCGAGAGATCCTCGAACGCAACGGCGTCGCCTTCGTCGACGGACTCGGCAACGCGCACGTCGAGCTACCCGGCTTGCTCCTACACCTCGAGGGACGGCGGCGTAGGCCCGGTGAAGCCGGACGTCTGCACTTACCCACGCGGCTCACCGGCAAGGGCGGCATCGCCGCACAAGCGCTCCTGCTCGAGCCCGATCGCGCGTGGCAGGTTCAAGACCTTGCCGAGGAGGCTCATATCTCAATCGGTCTGGCGCACCGCGTCCTCGCTCGCCTGGAGACCGAAGAGCTCGTCGCGGCTAAAGGAGCCGGCCCCAAACGGGTACGCCGTGTCGTCGATCGCACCGCGCTCCTGGATCTCTGGGGAGAGGAGAATCAAGATCGTGCGGTCGAACGCGTCCGCGCCTACCAGCTTGCCCGAGAACCGCACGAGCTGGTCGACGCCGTAAGCGGCGGCTTGGAGACGGCAGGAATCGAGCACGCCGTCACGGGCGCCGCCGCGGCGGCGCGTATCGCCCCGTTCGTCACCGCGGTTCCCGTGGCCGAGATCTGGCTCAGCTCCATCGCGTCGATCGAGGACATCGCCGTCGCCACCGACGCTGAAGTGGCGGACACCGGGCACAACCTCGTCTTTGCCCAGACGAAGGGGGACGAGCCTCTGGCGTTCCGCCGCACCGTCGACGGCATCTCGATGGTCAACCCATTTCGCCTGTTCTACGACCTCCGGCGCGATCCTCGCCGCGGCCGGGAGCAAGCGGATGCTCTTCGTAGGGAGGTCATCGGATTTTGAGGCGTGACCACTTCACCGATTACGACGAGTCGACGACGGCACGCTGTGAACGCGCGCTGGTCACGCTGCTCGGCGACGTGGGGCCGTGGCGCGAGCGCATCTACCTCATCGGCGGCCTTGCTCCGCGCTACCTCGTGGGACCGCTGCCGAAGGGCGCGCGTACGCACGTGGGCACCACGGACATCGATCTCGTCATCGGCTTGGCGGTCGGCGACGAGACACCCGAGACGTACCACACGCTCCAAACGAACTTGCAGAAGGCTGATTTCGACCAGAAGGAGTCCAACTTTCGGTGGGCGCGTCGAGTCGACGGTGTCAGCGTGGTCGTGGAGTTCCTGTGCGAGACAGAAGCGGTGCCGGCCGGCAGCGTCTTCCGGCCGAAGGCCGGGTCCACCGGTTCGAAGGTGGGAGCGTTCAACGTCCGAGGCGCGCATCTCGTGGGAAGGGACTTCGTCGAGCGCGAGATCGAGGGCGAGCGCCTCGATGGCGGCGGCAGGTCGAAAGTCACGGTCCGCGTCGCGAACGTCCTGCCCTACACCGTCCTGAAGATTCTCGCCTTCCAAGACCGTCATGAGAACAAGGACGCGTACGATCTCGTCTTCTGCCTGTTGCACTTCGGGGATGGTCCCGAGGCTGCAGGAAACGCTGCCGCGCGAAGTGCCATCGCTCGCGATGACCGTGTGACCGAGGGGCTCGCGCTCCTGGGGGAGCGGTTCCGGACCGTCGAGCATGACGGACCGGCTGCGTACGGGAGGTTCCTGGCCGACCCCGACGACCCGGCGGACGCCGCGCGGCTGCGACGGGAGGCCGTCGCTACGGTGCGTGCCTTCCTCGGCGCCTTCCACACCGCGCTCGCGTAGGGAACCGGGGTACCGTGCGAACGCGGTCAGATCCGCGGTTCCGCCACAAGAGGTAGGAGGGGTGCCAGGAGCATGGAGAAGCTCGTCTACGCGCTGTGGGGTGTGCACGAGGGGCTCGTCGAAAAAACCGGGTCGGAGCTCCTTGCGCTCGAGCCGCGTGCGCTGACGATCAACGTCGTCGATCCCGAGATCGACATGAGCGCGGTGGTTCCCGAGCCGGGTGGCGACAAGGTCGGCGCCACCACCGCGTTCTGGCTGGACTCGCTGGACGACCGCAAGCCGTACGAAGCGATCCTCGACGCTGCCGCCGACAGGATCGCCGGGTACCTCGTGACCGAGTCCGTACCGCTCGCGTACGAGCAACGCACGTGGCCGGATGGCGAGCGCTCTCCAGGCGTCAAGCAGATCACGCTGTTCGACAAGCGCGGTGACATCGACGACACCCTGTTCTTCGCCCGCTGGCACGGCTCGCACACGCCGCTGACGTTCGAGATCCACCCGGTCTGTCTCTACGTGCGGCACGCGGTGGCGCGGGCGGTCACCGAAGGCGCGCCGCGCTGGCGGGGGATCGTCGAGGAGGGCCTTCGAGAGGTCGAGGATCTCACCGACCCGATGCGTTACTTCAGCGGTGGCGGCTCGCAAGAAGTGCTCGATCGCAACGTGAAGCGAGTCATGGAAGACGTTTCTACGTTCCTGGACCTCGAGTCCGTCGAGTCGTATCCGACGGCCGAGTACATCCTCCGTAGCGGGCCGGGGTGATGGGCGCGCTCGACGGCAAGGCGGCGCTCGTCACCGGGGCGGGGTCCGGGCTCGGGCGCGCGTCTGTTATCGCGATGGCCCGGGCCGGCGCCACGGTCACCGTGGCGGATTTGAACGAGGAGGGCGGGAAGGAGACCGTTGCCCTCGTGCTCGAGGAAGGCGCTGACGTCGACTTCGTCCGCGCCGACGTGACGCAGCCCGACGATGTCGCGGCAATGGTCGACAAGGCGGTTGCCCGCTGGGGGCGCCTGGACTGCGCGGTCAACAACGCGGGCACCACCGGCGCGAGCGCGCCGACGGCCGACTACACCCTCGACGACTGGACCCGCACGCTGGAACTCAACCTGACGAGCGTGTTCCTCTGCCTCAAGCGCGAGATCCCGGCCATGCTCGAACGCGGCGGGGCGATCGTGAACATGGCGTCGGGCGCGGGCCTGGTCGGCTTCCCCGGCCTACCCGCGTACGTGGCGAGCAAGCATGGTGTGGTCGGGCTGACCCGCGCCGCCGCGATGGAGTACGCGGGGCAAGGCGTGCGCATCAATGCGATCTGCCCAGGCAGCACGCGCACGCCGATGCTTGAGGGGTTCATGGGTGGTGACGAGCAGGTCGAGCGGATGCTGACCAGGCCGATTCCGGTCGGTCGCCTCGGCCGTCCGGAGGAGATCGCCGAGGCGGTGGTGTGGTTGTGCAGCGACGCCGCCTCGTTCGTGGTGGGTCACGCTCTCGCCGTCGACGGCGGGACGATCATGCGGTAGCTGATTGCCATTGCCGTCACGGGGTGGGGGCCGCCGTGCACGGCTGTCGTCCGCACACGTCGACCACTCGCCCGTTCCGGCTCAGGAACTCGGACTTCTGCTGCCGCGCCTCTTTCGAGGCTCGCGGGTCTTCGTGAGGATCCTTGCCCTCTTGAGCGATGACGTTGCCGAGCGGCGCCGCGGCCGTGCCGCTGTCCCAGACGACGATGGCCGACCCGTTGTACGGGTACGCGTCGATGCCTTCGATCCCCCACAGCTGGTGCCGAGCCGGGGAGCGGCCGTTCGCCAGGGCGGGGCGGTGGGCACGCGCTCCCAGGACCCGCGCCTCCACCTCGGTGGCGACGTTCGTGACGAGGTGGTCGCCGAACGCCTCGTGGATCAGGACGGTGTGCTGCGGCGTCTTCCGATATGGATCGCGAGTGAGGTGTTGGGCATACCCGTTGGCCTCGCCACGGTCCCAGAGCATCTGCACCAGACCAATGGCCAGGAGATGGTCCGTCGGGTCGGGATACGCGGGATCGAAGATCGTCTTGTACGTACTCCAGGCACTGCTGCGTTGCAGCAACGTGCTGTAGTTCATTCCGGGGACGCCGAGCACGGCGCGGGTCCAGTCTTGAGCCACCGCAGTGACGGCGCCGCCCACGATCCCGCCCTGACTGTTCCCGTCGAAGAAGAGGTCGCGGGTGTCGAAGACCGGTGCGCCCTGACCGCCCTGGAAGCCGGCGTTGGCCACGAACCCGTCCTTGGCCTTCATCAGCCGGCCGAGGAACAGGGTGTCGAGCATTCCCTGTTGGAGCCGGTCGGCGAGCGTCGGGAACCGCGAGAGGTCGTTCAGGGTGGAAACGGCGTTGCCGACGTCTTCCTCTGACAGGCCGATCAATCTCGTGGCGCAGAACACGAAGTTGTGCTCGTTGGCCATGTCACGCACGTTGCTTGCGCCGACCTCCCGCTCGGTCCCGAGCAGACCGTGTCCGTACACGGCCGGACGGGCCGGCTTCACGGCACCGTCGGGGTTGAGCGCGGCGCGCGGGATAATGCAGATGAACGGGGCGGTGTGGTCGCCGGTGCGCTGAGGCAGACCGTTCGCGCCGGTGTTGAACCGGTTGCCGGGCGTACCGTCGCCCGTGAGGTAGTTCGGCACCGTGAACGTCCCGGTGACACGGCGAGCGATTCGAACGTCGACATCGTTTTCGACCTGCGTGACGTTGAACGAAGGCGACTTGCCTTCCAGTGATTCGAACGCGTCGTCACGTATATGGAGCAACCGTTCCGAGAGGTTCTTCTCGCTGGCGACCGTGAAGTCCCACGCCAGATAGAGGTCGTCGTGCTTGACGCCGGCACGGTCGAGTGTCTTGAGCATGTCTTGCATGTGCTCGCGGCGCGCTTCGATCGCGGTGTCGTTCGTCTTCGTCCCGTCCCGGTACGCCCGGAACGCGTCGCCGGCCTCGATCGTGGCGCCGGAGGAGTCCTTCAAGCGTCGGAGAGCGACGATGATGCGGTGTCCTTCACGGAAGTTCACCGCCGGGCGTACGATGAGCGACCGCTGGTCCCCAGCCGGGCTGGTCTGGTCGAGCTCGGCCCAGTACGGCACCCGCCGCCCGGATGTGGCGTCGAACAGAACGATCGGGGCCGTCGCGCGCAGTGACCGTCCGATGTCGGTCTCGGGGGCGGTGCCCGTCCGCTCCAGGTCGAGCCCCGGCACCACCGTGAGGATGGTCGATCCGGGGCTGAACCCGTCGTTGCGGTTCCACTCCGTGGGGTCGATCGGCACGCCGGCGGCGTTCCTCGGCGTTGCATCCGGTGCGAGCGCGACGCGCCGGCCGGTGTCGGTCGACCGATCGAGCACCGTGAAGTAGTCGTTCGGGAACGGATACAGGCACTTGGCGGGATCGAGGAAGTCGCAGGCGCCCTGAGGCTCACTCGCACCCGGCTGCTCCTGCCGTGCGTCCGCTACGCCGTGGAGGCTGCTCGCGCCGAGGGTCAGCCCGACCACCAGCGCGCCGCCGACGCCGCTCAGACGGCGTCCCACACCATCTGGTCCTGAGCTGGCGGCTCCCCGAGCATCTCGGCCGGGCTGTGCTTGTCGATGTGGCCGATCAGCCCGTTGTAGACGCTGTATCCGCACAATTGCCGCAGCCGGCTCGAGAAGCCGGCCGCGACCTGGCGCGGGATCCCGAGCTGCTGGTTCTCCTGCTGGCGGATCCAGCCCGCGCAGTAGTTCATCGCGATGCCGACGCGGCGCTCGTCGGTGGCGTTCGCGCCGCCGCCGTGCCACAGGCTGCCGTGCCAGACGAGCACGCTGCCCTCCGGCATCTCGGCTGCGATGCTGTCGTACGGCGCGCCGTAGTCGGGGTTGTGGTCACGGAGATGCGAGCCCGGTATCAGACGCGTCGCGCCGTTCGCCTCGGTGAAGTCGGTGAGCGCCCACATCGTGTTGCACACGGTGGGAACGTGGGGCTTGGTCAGCGGGATCAGCTGATCGTCGGCATGGATCGGCTGCGCGCTCTCGCCCGGATCGATGCTGATCGACGAGAGCGACGAGACTAGGCACCCGGGGTCGAGCACTTTCTCGACGAGCGGCAAGACGTTCGGATGGACGGGCACCGCTTCGTAGAGCTTGCCGAGCGCCAGCAGGTTGTAGATGCGGACCGTGTTCGTGCCCTCGAAGCCGTTGTCGGCAGGCTTGACGCCGTAGAACCGTTCGAGCCGGACGAGGTCCTCGGCCAGGGCGTCCACGAGCTCGGGGTCGATGACCCGCTCGAGGACCGTGTAGCCGTCGCGGTCGATGCGCGCCTTGTGCGCGGCCAGCGTGTCGGGATCGAGCACGCCGCTACGGTACCGGCGTGGCCATCTATGCGCTGGGCGCGTCGGCGCCCGATATCACGGCTTCGGCCTTCGTGCACCCGGACGCGACCGTGATCGGGGACGTGACGATCGGGGAGGGGAGCACGGTCTGGCCGCAGGCGGTGCTGCGAGGCGATTACGGCAAGATCGTGATCGGCGCCCGCACGAACATCCAGGACGGCGCCGTCATCCACTGCACGCGCGAGCTCGACACGTTCATCGGCGACGACTGCGTGATCGGCCACCTCGCCCATCTCGAATGCTGTGTGGTCGAGGACGGAGTGTTGGTGGGGACCGGCGCCATCGTGTTGCACAAGGCGCTCTTGCGTTCAGGCGCGCTGGTCGGTGCGGCGGCGCTCGTGCCCAACGGGATGAACGTGCCCGCGGGCGCGATCGCGGTCGGCGTCCCGGCGCGACTGCGGGAGGGGGCCGCCGATACCGCCGACATCGCGCGCAACGCCGCCGAGTACGTGCAGAACGGCGAGCGCTACGTCAAGGAGCTCCGCCGCCTCGATTGAGGAGGGACGCGTCTAGCTCGGCTACTGAATGTGGGTCAGCGGCGGCGCCCGATCTCGTAGATGGCCGTATGACGGACGTGCTGAAGGGGCCGGATGTCGTCGGTGACGAGCAGGAGGTCGAGCTCGGCGAAGCGGTGCCCTTTGCGCTCGAACAGCTTGCCGATCCGGCCTCGGGTCGAGACCCGCTCACCGTCGGTGACCACATCGAAGTGAGTGACCTCGCTGCCGACGTGCATCCATGGGCCGAGGCGGACGTTGGCGCCGAGGATCGTGTTGGCCGACAACAATAGGTAGCCGGGATGCGCCAGGCCGTCCTCGCGGTAGAGCGCGAGGTCCTCGCCGATCTCGTCGAGGAACGCGGGCGCGTAATCGGCCCGGAATGTCGCGGTCCACGAACCGAGCTCGTCGAGCGCGGCAAGAGCCTCCTCGGTCGCGGGCGTGCGTTCGCTCGGCAGCGGAACGGCCGGGTAGTCATCGACCGCCGGCGGGAGGTGAGCGCGCGAGGGGAGCGACGCGGTCGCGGCGGCGACGATCTCGTCGGGCTTGCGGCGGGCGACCAGCTCCACGATCCGGCCGCCGGCGACATCTCGCACGGTCGCGTCGATGGTCACGTCGTCGCCGTCGTAACAGGGCCGCACGAACCGCGCTGCCATCGTCCCGCGTTCGAGCCAGGAACGGCCGAGCGCCGCAACGACGGGATGCGTCATGTACGCATAGACGGTGACTCCGGGTACGAGCCCGCCCTCGAACCCGTAGCTGCGCGCCACCTCGTCGTCGTGGATCTTGTTCTCCGACGCCGTCGCGGCATTGCGGGCGCGTACCGCGTACGTGTTCACCGATCCACCACCGCGTCGGACCGGTAGACGTCCGGCTCGAGGTAGATCACCCGCGCGATCGGGACCGCCGCACGGATCCGTGCTTCGACGGTGTCGATGGCGCGCGTCAGATTGGGCACCGACGGCGAGTCGAGCTCGACTTTGGCCGCCACCAGAAGCTCGTCCGGGCCAAGGTGGAGCGTGCGCAGGTGGATGATGCGTCGGACTTCGGGCCCGTCCATGATCGCGGCGCCGATTGCGCTCTCGATCTGCGCCGTCGCCGACTCACCGATGAGCAGGCTCTTCATCTCGGCGGCGAGCACGATCGCGATCACGACCAGGAGGATCCCGATGCCGATGCTGCCCACCGCGTCCCAGCGCGGGTTGCCGGTGACCTCCGCCAGGCTGACGCCCACGAACGCGAGCCCCAGGCCGAGCAGCGCGCCCGTGTCCTCGAGGAGCACCACCGGGAGCTCGGGGCTCTTGGACCGGCGGATGAAACTCCACCACGATCCCTCTCCCTTTACCGCGGCCGCCTCGACGAACGCAGTCCGGAACGAGAGCGACTCGAGCACGATCGCCACGCCCAGGACTGCGAGCGCGATGGCGACCGACTCGAGCTGGTGGGGATGGAGAAGCTTGTCGATCCCCTCGTACACCGCGAAGAGACCGCCGAGCGAGAACAACATGAGCGCGACGACGAACGCCCAGAAGTAGCGCTCGCGGCCGTAGCCGAAGGGATGATCGGGCGTTGGTCGACGTCGGGCGCGAGCACCGCCGAGGAACAGCAGGGCCTGGTTGCCGGTATCGGCGACCGAGTGCAGCGCCTCGGCCAGGAGCGACGCCGCGCCAGTGATGGCGAAGCCGACGAACTTGGCGATCGCGATGCCGAGGTTGGCGAGGAACGCAGCGACGATCGCCCTCCGGCTCCCCTCCTGCACGTCCCTCCTCGTCGCCCTCGCAAGCTCCGGCTTTGCGACGACGGTCGGCAAAGCCGCCGCCGTCGCGCTGACCCTATTTCGTCGTCGGGTAACGTCGGGCCGCCCCCTGTCCGCGTCATTGCAGGTCAGAGCCGGTGCCGATCTCGAACTCCAGCTCCATGGTCACAGAATGGTCACGAAAACTCGGGCTCGGCTCCCGGACCGGACACGTCATCGACCCTCCTCGTTCTTGGGCGGTGTCCACCATCGCCCGTCGTCGTCGACGAACGCGTGTCCGTAGTCGAGGGTCGCTTTGTTGATCTCCGCCTCGGCGTTCTCTTCGGGGGTCTGGCAGTCCGGGCAGAGGCGTCCGACGAGGTGCCCCTTGTCGTAGACGACGTTCCCGCTCCGGTCTCCAGAGTGCCGACTTAGCTCGCGCAGCGCACACGTACGTGCCGATCGGGAGCGCCTGTTGGCGCTCATTTGGTGACATTCGGTACGCGCGTTCGGTGCTGCGCGATCGAATGCAGATCGGCAGTTATGAGCGCGCGGGCTTTGTGTCGTCGAGGTCGTCAACAGTGGCGGCCCTTCGTTGGCCATGCGCGATGAGTTTGTCATCTGCGATCGGTCGAACGTTGACCGACTGTGAAAGGAGCTATCCGATGTCTCGCCGCGATCCCCAGCAGCAGAAGAACCTCGATGGCTACAACGCGCCACCGATCCCATGGGAGCGGGTGCGTGACCACCTCGACAGCGGTATCACGCAAGCGCCGGACACGGGTGGTCCGAATCGGCACACGACGTGGCTCGCGACGGTCGACCCCCACGGCGCGCCGCATGTCGTGCCCGTAGGCGCGTTCTGGGACAACGGGTCGTTCTACTTCACGTCGGGCCCGGGCACCCGCAAGTCCAAGAACCTCGCCACGAATCCCGAATGCGTGATGAGCGTCGCGACGGAACCGTTCGACATCACCGTCGAAGGTCGCGCCGATCGCGTCACCGATCCCGGCGACCTCGAGCGCATCGCCGCCATCGCCCGCGACGGTGGTTGGCCGGCACGGGTGGAGGACGACGCCTTCACCGCAGAATTCAGCGCGCCGTCGGCCGGTCCGCCACCGTGGTACCTGTACCGCATGACGGCCGAGCGGGTCTACGCATTCGGAACGGCCGAACCCTACGGCGCAACGCGCTTCTCGTTCTGAGGCGTGTCGCAGGCGGCACTCAGTCGGCGCTGTCGTAGCTCGCGCCGAGTGCGCCGGGCTATCGGGTGACATACGTGTTGAGTGGGATCCGACCCGATGCGCCTCCTGTGGATACGATCGAGCGGCAGAATTTCGCCCGTTCGTAACGGGTTGGCATGAGATGACGACTGCATCGTGTCGAACGTAAGGCGACGGGCTTGGTGACACCTCAAGTTGCGCTATCGACGAGTGACTGGATCTTCCTCTCTGGGGTGATCGTCAACGGCTTGGCGTTCGTCGGGGTCATCGTGTCGCTGTTGTTGTTGCGGGCCCAGGGATTGACTCAACGCGACGCAACGCTTGCGGTCGCGTACCAGAACATGGCGGCGCAGATGGCGGACGTGGCGCGGTTTTTCGTTGACAACTCTGATCTGCGACCGTACTTCTTCGGCAGCAAGGCGCTTCCTGCGTCCCGCGATGAGCACAACCGCGTGCTCGCTGTAGCGGAAATGTACGTCAACTTCATGGACAATGTTTTGACGCAGTCTCCCGTTCTCAAGCGCGCCGGAATAGCCGCGGATTGGGAGGCGTACTTCTTGGATGTTTACAGGACGAGCCCGGTGATACGCGAGTTCTGGAGCGAGCATGGCAGCGCCTGGTACGCCCACAGCCCACTGGCGTCGCTCTACACCCCGACTCGCCTCGGACCGTGAGCCCTCGCCTTCCGCAACGAACGTGAATACGTCTCGCCCGAGGTCCGGCCGCTCGATATGCGTGTCGCGCTTCGCTGCGGTCACGGCCAGACGTCCCGGCCCAGATGCCGCTGGTGTCGTGGGCACCGTCGGCAAGGGCGTACTTCAAACACTCGACCCTGACTTCGCATCCTCGGCAGATGCACCAACGCAGCTCGATCGCCACCGGCGCGCCGGGGGGCCGGTGACCACAGCGCGACGTGCCTCAGGCGTTCGATGTCACCGCGGTCGAGCGGCTCCCGACCGTAACTTGCGCTTCGGCGGAGTTGCCGTCCCGGCTGTAGGTGATCGTCATCTGGTCGCCGGACTCGTGGCTGCGCACTTGTTGGATCAGGTCGGACGCATTTGTGACGGCTGAGCCGTCGACGGCGGTGACGACGTCGCCGTCCCGCAAGCCGGCCTGGGCAGCGGGACTGCCGGTGACCACGCTGACGATCTCCGCACCCTGCGCGTCGCCGGTCGCGTCGCGAGTCGTGACGCCGAGGAACACACCGCTCGAGGGCCGAGGCAAACCAGGCTCCTCGCCGCCGTCGCCGTTACGACCCGGGAACTCAAGCTCGATCCGCTCGCGGTCCTCGTTCCCGCCGTCACCGGCGGTGACATGCCCGATGGCGAAGCCGCCACCGAACAGGACGAGTGCCGAGACGACGGCCACGGCCACAATTGCTGCCCACTTGGGCACGTAGAAGCCCTGGCGCGTCGGCGGCTCCCCGGGCGGGGGCGGCGGGGCCGCAGGAGGACCTTCGGCCGCTGCCGCGTGCTCGCCGGCTGCGGCGGTCTCATCGACCGGCGGGTCCTTGGCGGGACTCTCGTCCCGCGGCGACTCATCACTCATGGCGCTAACTCCTGCCTTGCTTCGTGAGGGGATTCCAGTATCGAGGAAGCGCTTGGGCGCACCCTTACCGGAGCTGGTATTGCGCTGTGAGTATGACGGCGTACTCGGTGGCGTTCTTCGATCGCAGGCTGGCGGCCGTGCTCGAGGGCCGAGCAGTTCTACGACGTGCGCGTCAAGACCCGCCGACCCTGACCCGTCCCCGGGCTTACCCTGCGGCCGTGGCAGTGGCGAGCTGGTTGACGCGGCTCACCACCTTCCATGTCCGGACCGTCGCCGGCGTTCCCAGGCCGCCCTCGAAGGTGGCCGTGTTCATCTTCGAGCCAGCGACCCCGTGCGGATACCGCAGATACACCTCGGCACCCCGGATCACGAACTCGTCGTCACCGAACTTGCGGCCTGCGAGTGCACGCATCGCCGCCGCCGCCGGGCGCGTCTTCAGGAACGCGACGTGGAGCCTCCCGTGATCCACGCCTCGCCGCGCGAGTGGGTTCGCCGTGACGATCTTCGCGAGCTCGCCGCCCGTTCGGACCATGACGTCGACATCGACACCGAACTCGGCGCGGACCACATGTTCCACGGCGGCGGCGACGGCTGTCGGCGAGCGTTTCGGGCTGGCGAAGACGACGTTGCCACTCTGGAGATGCGTAGTGACGTCCGCGAAGCCGGCATCGCTGAGCGCAACACGGAGGTCCGCCATCGGGATCCGGTTGACTCGGCCCAGGTTGATGGCACGGAGGAAGGCGACAAAGACCACCTCGCAATCATCGCATGGGGAGACGCCGATCGATTCGCGCCAGCCGACAGGTAATTCCCGCTGCTGCCAGGGAGTCGCGGTCCGACTGTTCCATCGCATCAAGCACCCCCGAACACAGCAGCACGAGATCACCCACCCGCACGTCGGCGGCAGGTGATCGTGCCAGTCCCGCATGCGAGGTCGAGCACCGTTGGTGCTCGGCCCGCGATCGCCTCAACGACATCAAGCAGCGCGCGGATTCGGAGCTCCCGATCGGGCACCAGGTTCTCTTCGAGGCGGTCCCACGATCGTTGCCACCTCTGGGCCCAACCGGCGTCGTGAACGACTGCCACGAGACAATCGTAGGACCGTGTATCAGGTCATCGACCGCCGGATGAAAGGCGCGCGTCCCGTACGACGCGCCAGAACACTTCAAAGCCGAAAGAGCCCGCAGTAGATCTGGCGGTTAGCTTGGAGTGCACAATCGGTGCGGCAGTAGTGCTGCGGCGGGGCCTCGTCGACCATGCAGATCGCAGCGGGCACACTGGTTCATGTGGCGAAGGCGAAGTATGAGGGTCTCGCTGAGTGGTACGAACAGGAGCAGGCGCGAGTTGCCAAGCGCCCAGACGCGCCGCTCGGGAAGTTCGCTGAACTTGCGGAGCCCGTCGGTGGGCTCATCGTCGAAGTCGGGTGCGGGACCGGCCTCGCGGCAGCTGCGTTGCGCGTTCGCGGCTGGCAGGTCGGCGGCATTGATCTCTCGATGGACCAACTCAGCGTCGCTCGTCAGCGCTGCAGCTGGATCGTTCAAGCGGACGCGCACGAGCTGCCGCTGCGCACCGCGGGCCTTCAAACCGTCGGTCTCGCGTTTGTCCATACCGACGTCGAGGCGTTCGACAAGGTCCTTCGAGAGGTCGCGCGCGTGCTGCAGCCCGGCGGACGGCTGGTGTGCTTGGGCATTCATCCGTGCTTCGTCGGATACCACGTCGACAGCCCCACCAAGAGCGACGCCCGCCTCGGCATCGTCCCCGGCTACCGGCAGCCGGCTTGGGTGCAGTCCTCGGAGCAGTTCGGTCCGGGCATCCGCAGTCGCGTCGGAGCCCGCCATGTGCCCCTCGCCGACTACCTCATGGCCTTCGTGCGCGCGCCGCTACAGGTAGAGGGGGTGGTCGAGCTCGGTGATGGGATCGTTCCATGGATGCTTGGAATCACCGCGCGCCGAGGTCGCTGACGACAA
>JBKOWY010000109.1:0-18942 GCA_046724655.1 Actinomycetota bacterium | reverse complement strand
CCTCGACGCGCTCGAGATGGCCATCTGGACCCGCCAGGGCGAGGACCTCGCCGGGCTTGTGCACCACAGCGACCGGGGCGTGCAATACCTCTCGATCGTCTACACGGAGCGGCTCGCCGCCGAGCAGGCCGTCACCTCGGTCGGAAGCCGCGGTGATTCGTACGACAACGCGATGGCCGAGAGCATCATCGGCCTCTACAAGAACGAGTGCATCACCCTCGAAGGGCCATGGCGCACCGTCGAGGACGTCGAGCTCGCCACCCTGTCCTGGGTGCACTGGTGGAACAACGACCGGATCCTCGAGCCGATCGGTGATGTGCCGCCGGTCGAGTTAGAAGCCGCGTGGCGCGACGCCAACGCTAAGCAGGCCGCATGACCATGAAGACGAACGCGCGTATGTCCCTGCGTTGCGATCTCATCCGCGTTACGAGAGGAGGTGGCACCACACACCCGGTGACGAGCATCATCATCATGAACACTCAGCCCGACACGACCGTCGGGCTCGTCACACAACCACGGGGTCTCCATCAAACCCGGGGCGGTCCACCCCTGTGCAATCACGTTACGACGGAGCGCATGACTGCCACAACGATCAAGGTGAGCACTGACCCCCGGTCCTGGAGAACGGCGCTCGGGCACACAATCGCGACTGCGCTCGTTTTCGCGCCTACGGATAGTTCGGTGCGTACTTCGGCCGAGGTCCAGCGGACGGGCCCACCGTCTCGGTGTGACGGCTCCGGTCGGCATCGGAGTGTTGGAGATCGGTCCGGCGGCGAGCTTTGACAACACGGCTTGGTCGGCCGGTAGCAGATGTCCGATGTAGAACCCGGCCCAACCCGGATACACCCATCCGCCCGGTAGCGTCACAGTCCCGCCGTGTGACGCGTCACCCCAGGTCGGTTGGGCTTCGCCGTCCACCCACGCGACAAACGTCAGTGTTCCCCCAGTGACACGGGCGCAGAGATTCCACGGCAATGTGACAACGTTGTTGCCCTCGGGGCGGAACACTGAGGCGAGGTCGAAACTGCCTATCTTCGTCCCTCCCGAGGAGTCCCAGAGGTGGACGTTAAAGATCCACGCTCCGTAGAGGTAGATGTTCTTTGTCACCGTAATCGCGCGGTCGTTGGTGACGCGAAGTGCGGCACCTTGCTGGTTGATCGCGTTCGTTTCGGAGACCCACGACGCGCAGGATTGCTCGTCTGTCAGAACGTTTTGGGAGTCGTCCCACCAGACAGTCCGGGTGTTCCCGCCGCTGTTAGAAGCCGCCGCGCTAACGGTGGCTGAACCGGCGAGGCTATAGGTATCGGATCCGTCACGGCTGAGCGCGCGCCCCGCCCACGGCGGGTCGATGGACGAAAACACCGGCCCGATGGGCGTGGGCGCCGCGAAGCAACCGACCAAGCCGATGGCGAAGACGAGCAGGCCTGTCCGTCGCATCCGCAGCCAGAATCGTAATCGCAGCGTGCTGGAAGACACGAGAGGAGCGCCCGGCCGACATCGCTGATCGCCACGCACACATAACGACGGACACACCGGCACGGAACGCACGCGCCGAACCGGCGATATGCGTTCCTCCGCCGTAGAAGCGGCGCCTCTGTCACTCATTAGTAGCGGGACGGTGGCGTCCGGCGACCATTCGATGGACACAGCGGCGTCGGCAATTGAGTCGCCGGCTCCCGTTCGCGCACCCGCCCGTAAGCGGGAGCACCAAGCGATCTACGCCCGCGGCGGTGTAGGGCTTGCCATCACTCCGCCATAAAACATGCGTGGACTTCCGTGCACTGAGCGTGCACACGTGAGGACAACAGAGCTGGCCTGACCAGCCACGATGCCGGTTGCGTGCACCAGCGTGCACCAGCGTTTACGAGCACGAGCGTGCTGGGGGACCGAAGGTCGCGGGTTCAAATCCCGCCAGCCCGACGCCGTAACTGCCGTCGGCGAGACAGTTCGCGCTGCGCCGCGATTACGTCACGCAGTCTCCTCGTGCGGTGTATCCACGGGCTTCGACTCGGGTGAGCCCCGCTGGCGGAGCCAGACGGAGAACAGCACGATCGAGCCGACGGCGAGGAATTCGCTCTGCCAGTTCTGGAATGACTCGAACCAGAACCGGGACCTCTGGACGTACTCGACTGCGCTCACACGAGGTTCGCCGTGTTCCTGTTGCTCAGCGCTGTATGCGCGCGCGCCGCTGAAGGCGTGGATGGTCATCGAGGTGATGAACAGCCCGAGGAAGACGAGGAACAGCGAGTTCTCGTACAGACGCAGCCAGATGCCTCCTCCGCGCACTGGCCACGGGACGTTCCTGCGCTTGTCGGCCTGCTCGGGATCCCGATCGACGTCCTGGGTCTCCTTCTCCGGATCCTTCGACTCCGAGGATCCCTTCTGGATGAGGAAGACGGTGAGGATCACATAGGAGGCCATCTGGAGGTACTCGCTCTCCCAGTTCTCCGACAAGGCCTCCCAGAACGCGCCACTGGTGGCGTACTCACTGAGGGAGAGCTCCGGTTGTTTGTGTGTCTTCTGGTCGGCGTTGTAATCCCGGAAGCCGGTGAAGAACTGTCCTACGACGAAGAGCGCGAACAACCCGAAGCACACCAGCGACAAGCTGTTGTTCCGCAAAAAGCCCCTCGTCGAAGACTTGCGAGCAGCCATCTCGGTGCCGACCATGGGCGGCTCATACCCACCTGCAGGGACGGGCAACCCGAGCGCGTCAGATGACCGCCGGTAGTCTCGCCTCGTGCTAGCAAAGCGGTTTCCACAGGCCGGTGTCGCGACCCCGCACTACCTGGCCTCGACGGCCGGCCTTGCAACGCTCGCCCGGGGTGGGAACGCGCTCGATGCGGCGATCGCGGCAAACCTCGCCCTCGGCGTCGTCGCGCCGTACCTCTGCGGCTACGGCGGCGACGTGTTCGCCATCATCTGGGACGGCCGCCTGCACGGATACCTGGGGTCGGGTCGGTCACCGCGGGCGGCCACGATCGACGAAGTGCGTGAG
Organism: Actinomycetota bacterium; assembly: GCA_046724655.1. Lineage (GTDB taxonomy): Bacteria > Actinomycetota > Acidimicrobiia > IMCC26256 > JACDBD01 > JALZAA01. The sequence goes on along the minus strand of JBKOWY010000109.1, from coordinate 15,947 downwards.
CGAGCCCGCAGTGACGCCATGCCGCTGTTCGGACCGCATTCCGTCACGGTTCCCGGTGCGGTCGCGGGGTGGTTCGATCTGCTCGAGCGGTGGGGGACCAAGTCGTTCGGTGAGCTCGCCCAGCACGCGTTGTCGTACGCCCGCGACGGATTCGAGCTCACGCCGACCGGTGAGATGTACATCACGGGGTCACTCGCGATGTACGAGGACTTTGCAGCGCTGCACGCCGCATACGGCGACGCGCAGGCGGGATGGGTCCTCGACCAGTCTGCGCTGGCACACACAATCGCGACCCTCGCCGCCGACGGGCCCGACGCGTACTACCGCGGCCGGATTGCGGCGGCCATCGCCGAGACCGTGCAGGCCGCAGGCGGACTGCTGACCGCCGGCGATCTCGCCGCCTACGAGGGCCGTTGGGCCGAGCCGCTTCGGGGGCAATACCGCGATGTCGAGGTCGCGGAGCTCCCGCCGCCCACACAGGGCGTGACCGGACTCGAGGCGCTGCGGATCCTGGACGGCGTCGCGCTCCCGACCGACGGCCCCGACCGGCAGCATCTCCTGATCGAGACGCTCAAGCTCGCGCTCGAGCATCGGAACGAGTACATCTCGGATCCCGACGCGATGACTATCACGCCGGTCGACATGCTCTCGGACGAATGGATCGCGGAGCGCCGATCGCGCATCGATCCTCGGCGCGCCGCGACACCCAAAGCGGGCGTCGCGCAGGTCGGTGGCACAGCGTATCTGTGCGCAGCGGACGGCGACGGCCTGCTCGTCAGCCTCATCCAGTCGAACTTCCTGTCGTTCGGCTCCGGGCTACACGTGTCCGAGTGGGGTATCAACCTGAACAATCGCGGCTCGTCCTTCACGCTGGACCCCGCGCGTGTGAACGCGCTCGCGCCGGACAAGCTGCCCATGCACACGTTGATGCCGGCGATGGTCATGCGCAGCGGCGAGCCGTGGCTGGTGTTCGGCACGATGGGTGGCGATTCGCAGGCACAGGTCCAGGTGCAACTGCTCGCGCACATGGTCGACGACGGCGCTGACCCGCAGGACGCGCTCGACGCCCCGCGTTGGTGCATCGACCCGTCGAGTTGGTCGCTGCGCGCCGAACGGCTCTTTCCGCCCGAATGGTTCGACTCGATGCGCGCTCTGGGCCACAAACTGCAACCGACTGGCCGTAGTGACACCGGCATGGGACACGCGCACGCCATCGCGCGCACCGCCAGCGGGTACGCGGTTGCCACCGAGCCTCGCACCGAAGGAGCGGCGCTCGGCTTGTGACCAGCGCCATTACGCTGGATGGCATGAAGGACGTGCTCGACGACATCGAACGCTGGCGGGCGGCCGGACACCGCGTCGCCGTGGCTCGAGTCGTCGACGTCGAAGGCTCGGGACCCCGCGAACCGGGTGCGACCATGGCCGTGAACGACGCCGGCGAGGTCGCTGGTTCCGTGTCCGGCGGCTGCGTCGAAGGGGCCGTCCTCACCGAAGCGCTCGCAGTCCTCGAGGGCGAGCGGGAACCCGGCGTGATCTCCTTCGGGTATTCCGACGACGAGGCGTTCGCCGTGGGCTTGACGTGCGGCGGCACGATCCACCTCTTCGTCGAGCCGCTGGATTGGTGAGCCACGTGAGCGCCGGCATCTACGACGAGCTCCGTGACGCGCTTCGCTCCGAGGAACCGGTCGCGCTCGCGACGGTGATCGCCGGACCGAAGATACGCGCCAAGCTCCTCGTGAAGCCGGAAGGCATTCCCCTCGGCGGGCTTGGTGACACTGCGCTCGATCGCGTGGTGACCCGCGACGCGCGCGCCCAGCTTCAAGCCGGGCTGACGTCGACCCGGCATTACGGACCGCATGGTGAGGCCCGCGAGCGTGCCGTAGAGGTGTTCATCGAGTCGTTCGCGCCCCCGCCCCGCATGATCATCTTCGGCGCCGTCGACTTCACGGCGGCACTGGCGCGGGCGGCGAAGCTGCTCGGCTACCGAGTAACTGTGTGTGACGCCCGCGCCGTCTTTGCGACTCCGCAGCGATTCCCGATGGCCGACGAGGTCGTGAACGACTGGCCCCACCGTTATCTCCTCAAGGCGGGGGAGGAGCTAGGCCCGCGGGACGCGGTGTGCGTCCTCACCCACGACCACAAGTTCGACGTGCCGGCGATCACGGCCGCGCTCGAGACCGGTGTGGGGTACATCGGGGCGATGGGCTCGCGCCGCACGCACGCCGGCCGTCTCAAACGGCTCGAGGGAGAAGGCATCGACCGGGCTGCTCTCGACCGCGTCATGGCCCCGATCGGACTCGACCTCGGGGCCCGGACCCCCGAGGAGACCGCGATCTCCATCTGCGCCGAGATCATTGCTCTGCGCACCGGCCGCACGGTGAGCTCCCTGCGTGACACCGAGGGCGCCATCCACGACTGAGCGGGGGAGGAACAGCATGGACCTCGGGATCTCGGGTCGCCGCGCCGCGGTCGCCGCCGCCAGCCGCGGGCTCGGCTACGCGACTGCCGCCGCGCTGGCGGCCGAGGGTGTGCGAGTCGCGATCTGCGGGCGCGACCAGAACGCGATCTCGGAGGCGGCGGATCGCATCGACGACGGAGCCGTTCCGCTCGTCGCCGACGTCTCGAATGCCGAGGGCGCCCGAGCATTCGTCGAAGCGGCGCGCGATGCCCTGGATGGGATCGACATCCTCGTAACCAACGCGGGCGGACCACCGCTCGGCGACTTCTCCTCGACGGACGTCGATAAATACCTCGCCGCGTTCGAGCTGAACTGCCTCTCGGTCATCGCCATGTGCAACGCCGCCGTACCTGACATGCGCCGGCAACGCTGGGGCAGGGTCGTCGCGATCACATCGCTGGCGGTGCGCCAACCGATGCCGGCTCTGATCCTCTCGAACACCGCGCGCGCCGGTGCGACCGGGTTCCTCAAGACGCTCGCGCGCGAGGTTGCGGGCGACGGTGTAACGGTGAACTCGCTCCAGCCCGGCATGCACGACACCGACCGCGTCCGGCAACTCGGGGGTGGGGACGTGCGCGGCATCCCGGCCGGAGTACTTGGCCGTCCCGACGACTTCGGCGCGATCGCGGCGTTCATCTGCTCGGAACACGCCCGTTTCCTCACCGGGACCGCGATCCCCGTCGACGGCGGCGCGTACGCTGGCTTGCTGTGAGCGCCGCCACGGCGACAACGAACGCCGCCGACCACCGCATCCTGACGCTACCGAATCTCATCTCGGTGGGCCGGCTCGCGTGCGTACCGTTGTTCCTTTGGCTGCTGCTCGCCCGTGAGGACCGGGTCGCGGCGGCGGTGCTCCTCGCCGTGCTGGGCGCGACCGACTGGATCGACGGTTGGATCGCCCGGCATTTCCATCAGGGAAGCGAGGTGGGCAAGGTCCTCGACCCGACCGCCGACCGCGTCCTGCTCGTGTTTGCAGGTGTCGCGCTGCTCGTGGACGGCAGCCTGCCTTTGTGGGTCGGCGTCGTCGTCCTCGCCCGTGAGGTGGTCATCTCGGTGGCTGTGCTCGCCCTGGCTGCAGTCGGCGCCCGCCGCATGGAAGTGCAGTGGGCCGGGAAGGCGGGAACACTGGCACTGATGTTCGCCCTGCCCGGGTTCCTGCTCGCCGACGCGACATCGGGAGCACCTCGGGTGCTCCTCCTGGCCGCCACCTGGGTGTTCACGATCGGCGGTCTCACCCTGAGCTACTACGCCGCCCTCACCTACGTCCCGCATGCCCGGGCCGCGCTCCGGGAGGGGCGCGCCGGACGCGACGAGAGGTTGGCGGCGTGAAGGCGGTGATCCTGGCCGGCGGTGAGGGCACCAGGCTGCGCCCCCTGACCAGCAACCAGCCCAAGCCGATGATGCCGCTCGTGAACCGGCCGATGATGGAGCACATCGTGCGGCTCCTGGCGCAGCACGGGTTCGACGACATCGTTGTGACCGTCGCGTTCCTCGCCAACCAGATCCGTGACTACTTCGGCGACGGCTCGGATTTCGGTGTGCGGATGCGCTACGCGACCGAGGAGACGCCGCTCGGCACCGCGGGCTCGGTGCGCAACGCGTCCCAGGAGCTCGACGAGACGTTCCTGGTGATCTCGGGGGACGTGCTCACCGACATCGATCTCGGGGCGATCGTGAAGGCGCACCAGGACGCCGGCGCACTCGGATCGATCGCGCTCAAGCGGGTGGAGAACCCGCTCGAGTTCGGCATCGTGATCACGAGGCCGGACGGCTCGATCGAGCGCTTCCTCGAGAAGCCGAGCTGGGGTGAGGTCTTCTCCGACACGATCAACACCGGGATCTATGTCCTCGAGCCCGGGATTTTCGACTTCATCGCGTCCGACGAGGTCGTGGACTTCGCCGGGGACGTGTTCCCCGCGGTGCTGGACAAGAAGCTGCCGCTGCTCGGGACCGTGGTCGACGGCTACTGGGAGGATGTGGGGACGCTCGAGGCCTATCTCCGGGCGCACCAGGACGGTCTCGACCAGCGCGTGCGGATCGACATCGACGGATTCCGGATCGGAGAGGGGATCTGGCTCGGTGAAGGCGCCGACGTCGATCCCACGGCCCGGATCGACGGACCTGTGGTCATCGGGGACAACTGCCGCATCGAGGCCGGAGCGCACCTGCGCGAATACACCGTGCTCGGGACTGACGTCGTCGTGAAAGCAGAAGCGTTCCTCGAACGCGCCGTTTGCCACGACCACGTCTACATCGGACCGAACGCTCGGTTGCGCGGCTGCGTGATCGGACGGTCAACCGACCTGCGCGGCCACGCCCGGATCGAAGAAGGCGTCATCGTCGGCGACGAATGCTTCGTCGGCGAGCAAGCAGTCATCAACCCAGGCGTGAAGGTGTACCCGTTCAAGACCGTCGAGAACGGTGCGGTAGTCAATTCGTCGATCGTCTGGGAGAGTCGCGGCGCGCGAACCCTGTTCGGCCGGCGCGGCATCCGGGGTCTCGCCAATGTCGATGTCACCCCTGAGGTCGCGATTCGCGTGGCAACGGCGTACGGCACCGCGCTCAAGAAGGGCGCGACCGTCACGACCAGCCGCGACACCAGCCGAATCGCCCGCGCCCTGAAGCGAGCGATGATCGGGGGAGTCAACCTCGCCGGGGTGAGCGTCGAAGACGTCGAGCTGGCGACCGTGCCGCTCACGCGCTTCCAGGTCCGCAACGGCCCTGCCCGCGGCGGGATCACCGTCCGGCTGGCCCCGGGCGATCCCGACGCCGTCGAGATCCGGTTCTTCGACGCTGACGGCCGCGACATCGACGAGTCGATGCAACGCCGGATCGAGCGGCTGCTGTACCGCGAGGACTACCGGCGGGCATTTGCCGCCGACATCGGAGACATCGAATACCCGCCGCGGTCACTCGAGTTCTACACGTCGGCGTTGATGAACACTGTCGATGCCGAGGGGCTCGTCGGGCACGGTTTCAAGGTCGTGCTCGACTACTCGTTCGGGGCAGCGTCCATCGTCATGCCGAGCGTGCTAGCGAAGACGGGCGCCGATGTGCTTGCAGTCAACCCGTACGCGAGCACGGCGTCGGCGACTGCGGCGCTCGAGGAACGCGCGGCGCGGGTGGCGCGCCTGTCCGAGCTCGTGCGGGCGTCAGGTAGTCACGTCGGGATCGTCATGGACCCCGACGGTGAGACCGCGACGTTGATCGACGATGAGGGCCACGCGCTCACCGACGATGAGGCGCTGCTCGCGCTGCTGACTCTCGTGACCGAAGCCAAGGGCGGCGCGCGGGTGGCACTCCCGGTGGCGGTCAGTCGTGTCGCGGAGCAGATCGCGCGGGACAATGGTGCGACGATCACGTGGACGAAGCTGTCGGCGCCGAGTCTCATGGAGGTCGCCTCAACGGGAGACATCGACTTCGCCGCGTCGCAGGACGGAGGCTTCATCTGGCCTGACTTCTTGCCCGCATTCGACGCTACGACGACCCTCGTCAAGCTTCTCGACCTGCTGGCGGCGACGGGCCGGACGCTGTCATCGGTCGTGAAGCAGCTCCCGCGCATCCACATGGCGCACGAGACGGCGCCGACGCCGTGGGAACGGAAGGGTGCGGTGATGCGCGAGATGGTAGAGCGTGCCGGTACCCGCGACGTCGTCCTCGTCGACGGGGTCAAGGTGGTGCACCCGGACGGGTGGGCACTGGTCCTGCCCGATCCCGAAGAGGCGATCACGCATGTGTGGGCCGAAGGGGAGAGCGACCAGAAGGCCCGTCAGCTCGCCCAGGAGTACGCGAGGCGGATCAGACAGGTCTTGCGGTAGCCGGCGCCGTTGTTTGGCGCGCCTACGATGCGCCGGTCGTCGGAGCGGAAGAGAGCCGATGGAATTTCCTGAGGGCCTTCGGTACACGAAGGAGCACGAGTGGGTCGCCGTCGAGGGCAAACAGGCCCGGGTCGGGATCACCGACTACGCCCAGGACGCGCTGGGCGACATCGTGTACGTGGAGCCGCCCGAAGTGGGCCGCGCGGTGAGGGCGATGGAGGCCTGCGCCGAGGTGGAGTCGACGAAGTCGGTCTCCGACATCTACACGCCGGTGAGCGGAACCATCCTCGAGGTGAACAGCACGCTCGCCGACGCCCCTGAGCGGATCAACGAGTCGCCCTACGGCGACGGCTGGATCTTCATGATCGAGATGTCCGACACCTCGGAGGTCGAGGGGCTGCTCGACGCGTCGGCGTACCGCCGCCTCGTGGAACAGCAATAGCGCCGACGGGGCGGGCCTTGGTGGCGAAATCGGGCGGCAGTACCCTTAGTTACGTGATTTGTGCCCGTTGTGGGCACGGCAACGACGCCGGGGCCAACTTCTGCTCGTCGTGCGGCGCACCGCTCGGAAGCGGCGAGGACGAGACCACGGCCTCGCTGTCGGCCATCGAGGAGCGTCTCGAACTCGACGACGAGCTGGGGGCGGTCCTGGCCGAGCTCCCGGCCGGGATGGGCCTGGTCGTCGTCCGTCGGGGGCCCAACGCCGGGAGCCGCTTCCTGCTCGACCGCGACCAGACGACGGTGGGGCGCCATCCGGACTCCGATATCTTCCTCGACGACATCACGGTCTCTCGCCGGCACGCCGTGATCCGGCGTGACCACGGCGCCTACGAGATCAGCGACGCCGGCTCGCTCAACGGCACGTACGTGAACCACGAACGGGTCGAAACGGCGACCCTCCGCCACCTCGACGAGCTGCAGGTCGGGCGATTCGTGCTGACGCTCATCATCGGCGGCGCCGAGGTGCACGCATGAGCACGAGCACGAGCCACGACTCGCCGCACCTGTCGATCGGGGAAGTTCTGAACATCCTGCGGGAGGAGTTTCCCGACGTCACGATCTCGAAGATCCGGTTCCTCGAGAGCCAGGGGCTGATCGATCCGGAACGCACGCCGTCCGGGTACCGCAAGTTCTATGACGCGGACGTGTCGCGTCTCCGGTGGATCCTGCATCAGCAGAAGGAGAACTTCCTCCCGCTGAAGGTCATCAAAGAGCGGCTCGAGCGCATGGACGACGATCAGCCTGCGCCGGTCAGCTCGATCGCCCCCGGGTCCGCCGCCCCCACGCAGCGGCGGCGGCCGCGCCGTACGACGCGCCTCGACCCCGACGTCGCGCCACCGTTGCCTTTCGAGGCCTCTGCGCCCGACGCAGTCGAGACCCCGGAGTCCGACGACGGTGACGACGCGCCGCGCGGTGAACCTGCGCCGCGCGCCGAGGACACGAGGCCTCGCGAGGACCCGCCACGCACCGAGAGATTGGCGAGCTTCGAGAAAGTGGCGCCTGCACCCGAACCACCGCCTTCGGAGAAGCCGGGCCTCACGCGCGAAGAGCTCGCCGATGCCGCCGGGCTGCAAGAGTGGCAGCTCTCCGAGCTGGAGTCGTTCGGCTTGATCCGGCAGGTCGGCGCCGGCGATGACAGCGCGTTCTTCAATGAGGAAGACGAGGCAATCGCCAAGGCGGCCGCCGGCTTCTACTCCCACGGGATCGGTGCCCGTCACCTTCGGATGTACAAGCAATTCGCGGAACGGGAGGCCGCCCTGTTCGAGCAGGTGTCGATCCATTACCTGCGCCAGCGGAATCCTCAAGCGCGCGCAAAGGCGCAAGACGAGCTGGCGACCCTGTCCCGGCTCGGCCGCGCCCTTCGCGCCGCGCTCCTCGTTCGGGCGATACGCGACTCGCTGAGCGAGTGAGCCCGCCGAGGCGTCGGGAGGCCACAGCTCGCGGCGAACCACCTCCCAGCGTCCTCGTCGACCGGGAATCGCTCGCCCGCCACGTGGAGCGGATCGCCCGAGAGATCACCGCCGATCATCCCGACGGAGTCGTGCTCGTCGGCGTCCTGAAGGGCGCGTTGATCTTCCTCGCCGATCTGGCCCGCGCCATCACCGTGATCGACGTGACGGTCGACTTCCTCGCGATCTCCCGGTACGCGCCCGATTCGGGACGCGTGCGCATCCTGAAGGACCTTGATGTGGACGTCGAGGGACGGGACGTCGTCATTGTCGAGGACCTGGTCGACACCGGCCTCACGATCGCCTATCTGCTGTCACACATGCGGGAGCGCTCGCCGCGCTCGCTCGACGTGTGCACGCTGCTCGATCGGCCCGCACGACGGATCGTCCCGCAGCCCGTCCGCTACGTCGGACAGCAGATCGAAGACGTGTTCGTGCTCGGCTATGGCCTCCACTTCGCCGACCTCTACCGAAACGTGCCGTACATCATCGAAGTCGACCGGCGCGTCGTGCTCGAACGGCCCGAGGCCTACGTCGACGCCCTTTACGCAGGCGAGAGCAACACGATCGGCGGTTCGCCGCGATCACTCCGCTCCGGAAGGCCGGTGGTAGATTGAGGGCTCCCCGGATCTACGGAGGAAGTGCGTGATCCGCCTGTCGCTGGTCGGCGTTCGAGTCGAGGTGCCGACGAACCAGCCGATTGTGTTGCTGCGGGAAGACGACGGGCAGCGCTACCTGCCGATCTTCATCGGGCCACCCGAGGCGACCGCGATCGTCTACGCCCTCCAGGGCATGGAGACGCCCCGGCCCATGACCCACGACCTGTTCAAGAACGTCCTCGACGACATGTCGATCCGCCTCCAGCAGGTGGTCATCACCGAGCTCCACGACGGCACCTTCTACGCAGAGATCGAGCTGTCCAGCAACGGCAACGCCTACCGGATCTCCTCCCGGCCCTCCGACGCCATCGCGCTCGCCGTCCGGTACGACGACTCGGTGCCGATCTTCGCCGACGAAGCCGTCCTCGACGAGGCTGGGGTCCTCTTCGAGAACGACGAGGAAGAGGAGCAGATCGAGCAGTTCCGGGAGTTCCTCGACCAGGTTCGCCCCGAGGACTTCGCCCAGGGCGGGGGTTCGACAGGCGGCTGAGGCCCGCGTCGGAACGTTGACCCACCCTGCGGGCCGGGGTAGCGTCACACGGGCGTAACTACGGGTGTGTCACTCGCGGGCGGCGTCCCGGGCCCGCAGACCGGAGCGTTCCGATGGCTGCGACTGGTGAGATGGGTGAGAGCACGACCAGGGCGAAGGTCGAACAGGACTCCTTGGACGCCGCCCTCGCGAGCGTGGCCGCGACCAGCGACGAGCAGCCCGAAGGGTTCCGCGGCCCGCAGGTGTGCAAGGTCGTCGGCATCTCGTACCGGCAACTCGACTACTGGGCCCGGACCGACCTCGTGCGGCCGTCACTCGCCGACGCGCACGGCAGTGGCACCCAGCGCCGGTACTCGTACCGCGACCTCGTGCGCCTCAAGGTGATCAAGAACCTGCTCGACGCAGGCGTGAAGCTGCAGACGGCTCGGAAGGCAATCGAGTACATCCGTGGTGACCTCGGCGACGACTGGGCGTCGGCGAGTCTCGTCCTCAACGGCGGCAACTCCGTGCTCGTGCGCAGCGGGGACGACCTGGTCGACGTGCTGCGCCAGGGTCAGGGTGTACTCAACATCGTGTCGCTGGGCCAGGTGGTCGAGGAGCTGCAGGCGAGCATCCACACCCTGGCCGACGCCGCGTCGGAGAACGCGACGGATCGGCTGCCATCGCGCGCCGGCAGGCCAACCGCAGCCGAGGGCGGCTGACCGACCGTGCACACGAGCGAAGCGGCGCTGCCCCACGAGCAGGTGCACTTCGCCCACAACTCCGAGCGCCAGTTCGCGAAGCTCCTGGACTTCTACGGCATCGACTGGCAGTACGAGCCGCGGACGTTCACGCTCGAACGTGACCGTGACGGCCGCCCTGCACAGGCATTCACCCCTGACTTCTATCTCCCCGCCTACGACCTGTACATCGAGGTCACGACGCTCAACCAGAAGCTCGTGACGAAGAAGAACCGCAAGGCGCGCCGGCTGCAAGAGCTTCATCCCGAAGTGCGTATCAAGCTCATCTACCAGCGCGACTACCTGCACCTGCTCGTGAAGTACGGGCTCGAACCACCGTCGCAGCTGAGCGAGCAGCTCGGCGAGGGAGATCCGTTGCGGCTGGACGTCGATCCGGTTGCCGGGAACGCGCGCCGTTTGTCGGGACGCGCCGGGTCGGAGGCCGAGTCGGCCTGAGCTCGAGCGCAGCGACATACGCTGCCCCCGGTGACCGAAGCCGCGAATGCCCCGCTGCGACATAGCCCGCTCGACGCCGAGCACCGCGCCGCCGGCGCGCGCATGGCCGCGTTCGGTGGCTGGGACATGCCGATCCAGTTCTCGAGCGTGATCGAGGAGCATCGGGCATGCCGCGAGCGCGCGGTGGTCTTCGACGTGTCACACCTCGGGTCGGTGCGGGTGGCCGGTCCCGGGGCGTTCGGCATGCTCCAGTGGGCGCTCACGAACGACCTCGGCCGAATTGAGCCCGGCCGCGCCCAGTACACCCACCTCCTCGACCCCGACGACGCGCACGTGGTCGACGACATCATCGTGTGGTGGGTGGGGGAGCGCGAGTTCCTCGTCATGCCGAACGCCTCGAACACGGCACCGCTGGTCGACGCCCTCGAGGACGCAGTCCGCAGCCACGCCGACGGCGCGTGCACCGTCGAGGACGTGACGGCGTCACGGGCCGTGCTGGCTGTGCAGGGCCCGGAGGCGCGGGAGCGCCTGCGCGCCGTCGACGCCTCGTGGGCCGAGGTGCCGCGCTTCGGCGTGCAGCCCGCGGTCTTCGACGGCGCGCCCGGTTGGGTGGCGGGGACGGGGTACACGGGCGAAGACGGCGTGGAGCTCCACGTGCCGGCGGGTGTCGCGCCCGCCTGCTGGCAGAAGCTGCTCGGCGTCGGTATCCAGCCGGCCGGGCTGGGCGCCCGGGACACGCTGCGGCTCGAAGCGGGGCTCCCGCTGCACGGCCACGAGCTCGGCCCGGGGATCACCCCCCTCCAAGCGGGTCTGTCATGGGTCGTGCGCTTCGACAAGGGTGAATTCCGCGGCCGTGGGCCGCTGCTCGCCGAACATGAGCGCGGGGTGACGCGCCGGTTGCGCGGTCTCGTGCTGGAAGGCCGCCAGATTCCCCGGAGTGGCTATCCCGTGTCGGTGGGGGAGGAGCGGGTCGGCGAGGTGACGAGCGGGAACTTCTCGCCGTGCCTGGAACGAGGCATTGCACTCGCGTTCTTGCGCCCGGACGTCGAGGACGGCGTTGCGGTCGTCGTCGACATCCGAGGGCGACCGGCGCCGGGGGCCGTCACCAGGCCACCGTTCGTCCCGGGCCGCAACTAACCTCGCGGGAAAGCCGTCGAACCCGAGCGGGAGAGGCCCCCGACCGTCATCCGGCCGGGGGAGCCGAAGGAGCAACCTCTCCCCGGAAACTCTCAGGCGAATGGACCGCCCGGGCGAGGCACCTCTGGAGAGCGGGCACCGGTTACGGCCGGGGTCTCACCGACGGGGAAAGCCGGCCGCCGGCGGCCGGTGAATCTCTCAGGTCCCGGGACAGAGCGGGGAGTGGGCCACGAGTCTGTGGCCACGGGACGTCGATCGAAAGAGGAGCCGATGGCAGCCGAGCAGTCACTGCCGGAGTTGGAGGCGCCCGACGAGTTCGTCGGCCGCCATGTAGGTCCCGCAGCCGACGAGCAATCCCGCATGCTCGACGCGCTCGGGCTGTCGTCCCTCGACGTGCTGATCGACCGGGCCGTTCCCGACAGCATCCGCACGCGCGCTCCGCTCCAGCTGCCGGCACCACGCCGAGAGGCGGACGCGCTGGCGCGGCTGCGGGACCTGGCCGATCGCAACGACGTGTTCACGTCGCTCATCGGCATGGGCTATGCCGACACGCTCACCCCGCCCGTCATCCTGCGCAACGTGCTCGAGGACCCCGCTTGGTACACCGCGTATACGCCGTACCAGCCGGAGATCTCGCAGGGGCGCCTCGAGGCGTTGCTCAACTTCCAGACGATGGTGAGCGACCTCACCGGCATGGAGATCGCCAACGCGTCGCTGCTGGACGAGGCCACGGCCGCCGCCGAAGCCATGGCGATGTGCCATCGCTTGAACCCGAACGCGGGAGTGAAGTTCCTCGTCGACGCCGACTGTCATCCGCAGACGATCGACGTCGTGCGCACGCGCGCCGAGCCGATCGGGGTCGACGTGGTTGTCACCGACATCGACGCCGATGACATCCCAGGGGACGGCGTGTTCGGCGCCCTGCTGCAGTACCCGGGGAGCAGCGGCAAGGTTCGGGACCTGCGCCCTGTCGTCGAACAGCTCCACGCCCAGGGCGCGCTCGTCGCGGTGGCGAGTGACCTCCTCGCGCTGGTCCTGCTGACGCCACCGGGGGAGATGGGCGCCGATGTGGTCATCGGCTCGTCGCAGCGGTTCGGAGTGCCGATGGGTTTCGGTGGTCCCCACGCCGCGTTCTTCGCGACGCGTGACGCGCACAAGCGGTCGATGCCGGGACGGCTCGTCGGTGTGTCGGTCGATGCCGCCGGCCGGCCGGCGCTGCGCCTCGCCCTCCAGACCCGGGAGCAGCACATCCGGCGCGAGCGGGCCACGAGCAACATCTGCACGGCGCAGGTGCTGCTCGCGGTGATGGCAGGGCTGTACGCCGTGTCTCACGGGCCTGATGGCCTGCGCCGTATCGCCGAGCGCGTCCACCGCGTGACGGCGATCCTCGCCGAGGGACTCCGAGGAGCAGGCGTGGAGGTCGTGACCGATCAGTTCTTCGACACGATCACGGTCCGAGTGCCCGGGCGTGTCGCCCAGATCGCGTCGCGGGCCCGCGACCGTCGCATCAATCTCCGGTTGGTGGACGCCGACACGCTCGGTGTCGCGCTCGACGAGGTCACCGACCGCGGCGTAGTCGAGCGGGTATGGGAGGCATTCGGTGTGCAGGCGTCGGTCGCTGCGCTCGACCGGCGCGCGCCACGAGCTATCCCGGACGCGCTCGACCGAAGGACGGATTTCCTGACCCATCCCGTCTTCCACCAGTACCACTCGGAGACCGAGATGCTGCGGTACCTCCGGCGCCTCGCTGATCGGGATCTCGCCCTCGACCGCACGATGATCCCGCTCGGGTCGTGCACGATGAAGCTCAACGCCACCAGCGAGATGCTGCCGGTGACCTGGCCGGAGTTCGCGCGACTGCATCCGTTCGCGCCACTGGAGCAGGCACAGGGATATCTGCAACTGTTCGCCGAGCTCGAGGCGTGGCTGTGCGAGATCACCGGATACGACGCAGTGTCGTTGCAACCGAACGCAGGATCACAGGGCGAGTTCGCGGGGCTTCTCGCGATCCGCAAGTACCACGAGAGCCGCGGCGAAGCCGGCCGCGACGTGTGCCTCATCCCGGCGTCCGCGCACGGCACGAACGCGGCCAGCGCCGCGATGGCGGGGCTCGACGTCGTCGTCGTCGACTGCGATGACGACGGGAACGTCGACTTCGACGACCTGAAGAAGAAGGCGAACGAGCACGCCGACCGGCTGGCGGCGCTCATGGTCACGTATCCGTCGACGCACGGCGTTTTCGAGCATCGCATCGTCGACATCTGTGCCGTCGTGCACGAGTTCGGCGGCCAGGTCTACCTCGACGGCGCCAACCTCAACGCCCTCGTGGGGGTGGCGAAGCCGGGGGAGTTCGGCGCCGACGTGTCGCACCTGAACCTGCACAAGACGTTCTGCATCCCGCACGGCGGAGGAGGGCCGGGGGTCGGGCCGATCGGCGTGCGTGAGCACCTGGCGCCGTTCCTGCCCCGGCACGGGCAGGTGGCCGAGGCCGGGCCCGAGACGGGTCTGGGGGTGATCTCGGCGGCGCCGTGGGGATCGGCCGGGATCCTGCCGATCTCGTGGGCGTACATCGCGATGATGGGCGCCACCGGTCTGCTGCGCGCGACGCAGGTGGCGATCCTCAACGCGAACTACGTGGCCCGCCGGCTCGCGTCCCACTATCCGGTGCTCTACACCGGGCCCGGAGGATTCGTCGCCCACGAGTGCATCGTCGACCTGCGGCCCATCACGCACGCAACCGGCGTCACGGTCGAGGACGTCGCCAAGCGGCTCATCGATTTCGGGTTCCACGCGCCGACGATGTCGTTCCCGGTCGCGGGCACCCTGATGATCGAGCCGACCGAGTCGGAGGATCTGCGGGAGCTCGACCGGTTCTGCGACGCCATGATCGTCATTCGCGACGAGATCCGCCGGGTCGAGCGGGGGGAGTGGCCCGTCGAGGACAGCCCGTTGCGCAATGCCCCCCATCCCGTCGCCGATGTCGCCAGCGACGACTGGAACCATCCGTACACGCGTGACGATGCCGCGTTTCCGGTGGAGGCGTTGAGCGCCGACAAGTACTGGTCACCCGTGAGCCGGATCGACAACGCCTACGGCGACCGCAACGTCATGTGCACTTGCCCGCCGGTGAGCGCGTACGCAGAGGACTGACAGTCACGCGACGGCCGTCGCTTCCATCTCGATCATCAGCTCCGGGAACGCCAGGCGCGCCACACCGAGCACGGTGCCCGGTGGCGCGACACCCGCCGCCCCGGTGCGCTCAGCGAGTGCGGTTGCGTTCGCGATGAACGCGTCGACATCGGTGGTGTAGAGGTTCAGCCGCACGACGTTCGACAGGCTCATGCCCCCTTCCCGGAGCACCGCCTCGAGGTTGTCGGCCGCCAGCGCGATCTGGGCCGCCATGTCGCCCGGGTGCTGCGCGTTGCCGTCACCGTCGACCGAGGTCTGCCCGGCGCAGAACAGAACGCGCGTCGCGCGCTCAACGATCTCCCCTTGGTTGAACCCGAACTGCAGCGACCACGCCCAGGGGTTGACTGCCGTGCGCTCGACCATGCCGCCTCCTCGCTCCGCCGGTCGCGGGACCGCTCTTAGCGTAGGGTCGCCCGCCGTGGCGCACCCGCGGATGTACAGCGACGACGATCCCTACCTCACCGAGCTGCGTGAGGTGTGCCTCGGCTTTCCCGAGGCACGCGAAGTGGAAGCGTGGGGGAGACCCACCTTTCGGGCCGGCAAGAAGATCTTCGCCGTGTTCTCGGGCGACGACGACCACCCGTACGGCGTGATCTTCAAGCCCGAGCCCGACGAGCATCCCGCGCTCGTCCAGGACCGCCGCATCTACGTGCCGCCGTACTTCGGGCCCGGCGGGTGGCTCGCCCTCGACTTCACGGCCAGCAAGAGGATCGACTGGACCGAGGTCGCCGAGCTCATGGAGGGCTCCTACCGCCAGGTCGCCCTCAAGCGCATGCTCAAGGCCCTGGAGGAGCGGGCCTGATCATCGGTCCTTCCGACACCGGGCCGAAGTGACATAACGAGGATTATGGGCGTCGCGGCGAGCGGCGAGTTTGCCCGAATCGGGCTGCGCCGAAGGCGAAGGCCGATGAGCGCACTGTCCGAGGGCGGAGCTCTGACCGCCGCCGATGAGTCCGGCATCGGGCCTACCGCGTGGAGGCTCACGGCGGAGGCTGGTGGTCGAGGTCGGGGCATGCGGCCGGGGGCATGACGCCCACCTCGGCCAGGAAGTCGAGGAGGCCGGGGACCAGGC
>JBKOWY010000061.1:0-19929 GCA_046724655.1 Actinomycetota bacterium | reverse complement strand
ACCGACAGCGGCACGGTCTCCGCTTCGAGCTCGATCTCCTCCAGGCCCCGCAGTGCTCACCCGCCGGCGGTTCGGTTCACAGCTTCACCGACCCGGGTGACGCTGCAGTGCCATTAGGCCCCGCTCCTTCATCGCATCACGTATGGCGCCTCAAGCAGCTCGCACGTCAACGCTTCGAATCACCAATTCATATCGCCGGTTCTGCCCTCAATTTGCACTGGTGGCGGACGCGCCGTTCTGTGCGGCTCAGACGCGGGCACGGCCAACCTGGATTGGGCGTTCGGCGCTGTGTTGCGGTCGGGCTTCGCCCCTGTTTAGGTGGTGATGGCGGCCGAGGGTTGAACGGCGTTGATGAAGTCGGTCGAGCTCGAAACTGAGCCGAAGATCCGCTCGACGAGCAGGACCGTCGCCTCGTGGTTGCTACGGCTGAGGTTACGGCCCATGGGTTCGGCCGCGCAGTCTTCGAGCAGTACGCAGTGGTAGTCGCGGTAGAAGGCGTCGCGGATCGTCGACTCGACACAGATACTCGTCGTGCAGCCGGTCACGATGAGGTGTTTCACTCCATAGCTCTGGAGGAGCTGGTCGCTCCCGACCGCTGCATCGAGATCGCCGAGCGCTATCGGGCGGCCGGGTGCGATCTGCTGCTGCGCCTCGTGAACCTATACAAGATCCAGCACGAGAAGGTCGTGCGCTCGATCGAGCTCCTCGGGGAGCGCGTGATCCCGCAGTTCGGATAGGGCGAGCTCAGGCCGCGACTGCCTCGATCACGCTCATCGCCGACGGTTTCGGGAGCCGGAACACGGCGTTGAGATGAAGGCCGGCCGAACGGAGGACGGACGCGAACTCGTCCTCGGTGCGCTCGCGGCCGCCCGTGTTGAGGAGCATGTTGAGGTCGCTCATGACAACGCCGAGCCGAGCGAAGGACGGTTTCACGGTTGGCGGGAGCACGGGCTCGACGATCAGAACTTTGTCGCCGTCGTCCATCGCGTGACGGCAGTTCTGGAGAATCGTCACGCAGCGTTGGTCGTCCCAGTCGTGGATGACGCTCTTCATGATGTAAGCGTCGCCAGCTTCGGGAACGGACTCGAAGAAGTCGCCGTGCACCACCCGGCAGCGGTCCCTGACGCCCGCGTCCCTTAGCCGCCCGCTCGCTTCGGCCGACCCGGCGGCGGTGTCGAACAAGACGCCCTGCAGTCCGGGCGTCGCCGCGAGGATCGCGGCGAGCAAGGTGCCGTCTCCCCCGCCTACGTCCACGAGGATGCGAAACTGCGTGAAGTCATAGGAGCCGATGATTCCCGGCGCGTCCCGCCGCGTCCCTTCCGACATTGCCTGGTTGAAGTCCCTCGATGCCTGCGGGTTCTCGGCGAACTCGGCGAAGGGGTCCCGGCCGTTGCCTCGCTCGAAGCTGGGCGTCCCCGTCTGCACGCCGGCCATGAGGTCGCCCCACGACCGCCACACTCCTTCGCCGCAGAACAGCTGCGTCGTCGCCCACATGGATTCGGGCACGTCGCTGCGAAGCGGCGCGCCGAGGTCGGTGATCCCGAAGTGGCGGGGCTCGGTCTCTTCCAGGACACCCAGGTACGCGGCCGCCCGCAGCAGCCGGTAGAGGGACGGTGGGTGGGTGCTCGTCGCCTCGGCGAGCTCGTCGCTACTCTTCGGCCCGCCCGCAACCAGGTCGAAGATCCGCAGCCGGGCGGCAACGGAGAGCACCGCGGACGGGAAGAACCCGAAGATCAGCTGCTGGAGGAGCGGGCGGAGCGCGTCGTCGGTCGTGTCAGCCATGGTCAATCACCGCATCGCGGGCCGCGCCTGGGAGAAGGTCCAGCGATTTCCTTCCAGGTCGTCGGCGACGTACACGGTCGACCCGGGATGTGGATGGATCTCTTGAACAATCGTCGCCCCGTTGCCCTTTGCGTTGGCGAAGTGCGCCTCGAGGTCGTCGACGTAGATCCACGGAATATGGGTGCGGACGTCGCCGCTCCGCTCCCCGTCGAGCTTGAACACGTTGAGGACGGCGTTCCCGATCCGGAACTCGATCCAGGGATGCCCGTACTCGCCTTCGGGCAGCGGGTCGGCTCCTTCGGGGAGGTCGCCCGAGGGCTCGAACCCGAAGACCCGGGCGAGCCAGCGTGCAGCCGCCGCCGGCCGGGCGTAGTAGATGCCGAGAGACAGTCGGGCGATGTCGATCTGTTCGTGGGGCACTCGGTCGCGCTTGGCGCACCACGCCCCGAACCAGCCTGGTACGACGCGGCTCCATGCCGTGCCCCCTTTGTCTTCGCCGCCCGCGGGGATGAAGTGCTCGACTGCCACGCGCGTTCCGCGCTCCGTCGTCACGAAGCTGACCTCGGTCTGGACGTCGTCGAGAACGCTCGCGAACGCCAGCAGCGCGCCAGGCTCCCATCGCGTGATGCGCGCCCGCTCCAGGATCTCGCCCGCAGCTGGGTCGTCGAGGACCTCCATGATCCGCCCACCGACGCCGGACTCACACCGCACTTCCACCACGCGCCCGCCATCGGCCCAGAAGTTGACCGGTCCCCGCACCCACCACAGGTCCATCTCTTCGGTGAACGCCCTGAACGCGGTCGCCGCATCGACAGTAACCTCGACCTCCGACGAGACCGTCTGCGCGTCCGTCATCGCTTCTCCTCTACATGTCGCTTGAACGAGCGCAACTGGTCGTCCCAGAGCGCTTGGAGCTGATCGAGCCACGCGCGCAACGCGGTCACCGACTCCGGTCTCAGGCGGAAAACGCGTGCCCGGGCGTCATCGCGCGCGCGCTCGTCGACGACGACGCCGGCCCGCAGCAGGACCCGCAGGTGTTTGCTCATCGCCGGTGGCGACAGGCTCAGCGCTTCGGCGAGTTCTCCGGCGCGCCGGGGTCGGGAGCTCAGAAGCTGCACGACGCCCAGACGGGTCGGTTCGGCGAGCGCCTGGAGCAGCGGGGTCAGCTCCTGACCGGCATTGGTTACCACAAGGGAAATAGTTATCTCAAGAGGCAATCATTGTCAAGCCCATCGCCCGCTCCGGCGGCCATGTGGGCCGCCGGCCAAGCCCATCCGACGTAGCGCTGCTCGCCGATTGTGCTACCTGTGCCCCCGACTGACAGTCGCAACTTCCTATGAGATGCGCTTCGAAAATCCGGGGCGGACGAGGTTTGGGCGCTCATCGCGAGGTCGCGCCGTAGGAGTCGTATTCGCGCCCCTCGGCGTCGGCGAGGCGCCGTCCCGCTTGAAGCTGGAACGGCGAAATGCCACCCGGTTGCCACGGTCCGACAGAGCCGGCGGCGAACGCGGCGTCAGACTTCGGCTCGATGCCGAACTCGGCACGCACGTCGTCGACAGGCAGTTCGGCGTACTCGAACCAGTCGACACCCATGAGGTCCCTGCTGCACAGCGCGCCGCGCCGCCACGCGTCTGCTAACCGGTCGGCCATGCCGGCGCGCGACAGATGCCCCCGGTCGTAATGGAAGAGCCCGGCCGCTTGCATGAGATACCCCGTCTCGAACAGGCCGATGACCATAGCGAGGAGCGAGAATCCGCGCGGATCGGGGATCGCCCGCGCGATGAGCCCGAAGACCTCGAGTTCGTTCTCTACCGTGGTGCCGTAGTCCGCGAGCACGTGCACCCAGTCGTGCTGGGCGAGATACGGCGGTGCGCTCGCCGGGAGCCCGGGAAACGCGAAGCCACGGGCACGGTAAAACTCGAACACTCTGCGACCCAGTGAGCCCGGCGAGGAATGCCCGAGCCCGGCCCACCGCGCCGCGAGCGCGGGGTCGTCGCACACTTCCTGCCACGCTTCTTCCAACGCGGCCGAGGTGTGGAGATTGGTCGCCTCCTCGGGATTCCACGTCGCCGTATACCCGTTGCGATCGAAGTCGATGAGCGCGAGGCCGAGGCTGCCGCGGGCGTACTGGCGCGCGACGGCGAGCATGCCTTCGTCGACGCCGAGCTCGGCAGCGTACCGAGCGACGCGATCGGCGACCTCCTCGGGCAGCGGCACGAGGATCAACGCCGCAATGAGCATCACCTGCACAATCCGAGTCCGAAAAATCTCATTGCGACGCGCAAGCGCGACTGCGAATTCCTCCGGTCCCATCGCCTCGACCTGGTCCGGATCGATTCGAACACCGGTCATCTCGACGAAGATGGCCCGGAGCAGAACCCGCTGCAGCTCCGTCAGGCCATCAGGCGGTGTCACCGCGCCGACGATGCCGCATGCCAGGACAGCGGCCTCCTCCTCGTCCGGCGGGACAAGCTTGACGTCGTCGTCGAACGGCATCGGGACGGGCACGCCTGCGCGAACCCCGCCCCGCTCCGCGACATTCCACACCGACGACGGCCAACAGCGCGGCAACCGGTCGCGCAGGCTCACGGCTGGAGGATCACGCGGCCCGGGATGCCGGAGGCTGACTTGGCGGTGAAGGCTTCACTGCCCTCGGCCAGTTGGTAGACGGCCCCGCCCCGCGGGCGGATGTCGCCAGCGTCGACCAGCCGGGCGATCTCGACGAGCTGAGGTCCGCTCTGCTCCCGGATGAAGTTGAGCGTCCGATGTCATCGCGGGTTGTCGGCGGTGGCGTCACGACCGAGATCAGGCGCCGCCGGGGGCGCACGATCGCAGGCGACCGCTCGGGTATGTCGCCGCCGATTGCATCGACCACGAGGTCGGCTTGGCCGACGGCGTCCACCCACCGGTCCTTTGCGAGGTCGATGAAGTTATTGGCGCCCAGCTCGAACGCCAGCGGCGGCCAGCGGAGTCGGCCGTTGTTCCCCTGATGGCCGAGACGATGCGCGTGCATCCTTTGGCAATCAGGTGAGTTGCAAAAATGACGGTCGTGGGTTCGAGGCACGTCGTTCGCTCTAGGCACGACGCGACGGTCAGGGCTCCTTGTATGCCGCGAGCCCGCGTATGAGCAGGTCGAGCCCGAACTCGAAGAGGGCGTTGGTGTCGGCGGCGAAGGTCGTGTCAGCGAGGGCGGTGATGTTTGGGAACTGGTCGGCGGGGAGTCGCGCCCAGTAGTCGCGCATCATGTCTGCGCCGTCGTGGTCTGGTTGGCCGTTGTCGGCGGGGGCCGTCGTCGAAGCTTCGAGGACGGAGGCGTCGAGGAGGCGGCCGAGGGTGTTGCCGAAGTAGGCGGCCGGCTGGTCGGGGATGCCGGCGCTGCGCATGAGGGCCAGCATCCACTCGACGATGCGCAGGGTGTTGGGACCGGCGGGCGGCCGGCCGATCGAGAGGCGGACGGCGTCGTTGTGGGAGAGCATCACCCGGTACGCCTGGCGGGCGAGGTCCTTGAGCTGGTCGTCCCAGTGCGACGGGTCGGGCTCGGGGAGTTCGATCTCGCCCATGATGCGGTCGTAGACGAGCTCACCGAGTTCGTCCTTGCCCGCGATGTGCCAGTACAGGCTGGCGGCGCCGGTGCTGAGCTCTTGGCCGAGCCGGCGGATCGTGAGCGCGTCGACCCCGTCGGCATCGAGGATCGCCATGGCAGCGTCGACGATGGCCTCCCGCGACAGAGGCGCTCGCCGCCGCGCCCGGCCCTTCGGCGGCCGCCACCACGGCGGTTCGAGCATCTCGGATGTGACGTCGGTCGCCATCAGCCCTTTCTCCTTGACTCGATCAGCGTACCAGCATAGAACAGTGGTTGACTAGCGAACATCGATCGAGAAGGGAGAGCCATGACGCCAATCATCGAGGCGCACGGCCTCACCAAGCGATTCGGCGACGTCCGCGCCCTCGACGGCCTCGACGTCGTCGCCGAATCGGGACGCGTGACCGCGCTCCTCGGGCCCAACGGCGCTGGCAAGACCACCTTCATTAACGCAGTGGCGACCCTTCTGCTGCCTGATGCGGGCGAGGTGCGCGTGGGCGGCATCGACGCCGTCGCCGACCCCCAGCGAGTCCGCCAAATCATCGGCCTCGCGGGCCAGTTCGCGTCCGTCGAGCCCGCGATGACGGGGAAAGAAAACCTGGAGTTGGTCGCCCGCCTCTTCGGTCTCAGCCGGCGGCAGGCGCGGACGGCGACCGCGGATGTCCTCGAGCGCCTCGGCCTCGCCGACGCCGGCGGTCGCCTCGTGCGCACCTACTCGGGGGGCATGCGCCGCCGTCTCGACCTGGGAGCCAGCCTGGTTGGGCGGCCGCAACTCTTGCTGTTGGATGAGCCCACAAGCGGTCTCGACCCCCGGGGCCGCATCGACCTCTGGGAGGCGATTCGCAACTTGGTGGCCGACGGCACCGACGTGCTGCTGACGACGCAGTATCTCGAGGAGGCCGACCAGCTCGCCCGAGACGTCGTGATCGTCGACCACGGCCGCGTCATCGCCGCCGGGACCCCCGACGAGCTCAAGGACCGCGCCGGCCGCGACGTGATCGAGGTCCGCCCCCAGGCGGCCGGCGACCTCCCGGCGGTCGAAGAGACGCTCGCAACCGTCGGTGCCGAAGCCCCCCGTTCCGACATCGACACCCAACGCGTCTCAGCGCCCGTCGACGGCGGCGCCGAACAACTCACCGTCGTCGTTCGGGTGCTCGACGAGCGAGGGATCGAGGTCGACGACGTCGGCCTCCGACGCCCGACCCTCGACGAAGTGTTCCTAGCCGTCACCGGCCAAACCCTCGAACCGACCGACCCCGGCGACCAGACCGACACGGCTGACGCCGCCTGATCCCTTGGAGTCGACATGAGCACCATCACTGCACCCGCCCCCGACGTAGCCGCACCGAGTGTCACTCGCGGCTCGGGCGCCGGGTTCCTGACCGCCGCTCTCCAGAGCGCCAAGCGAACCGTCCTGCAGTTCTTCCGCACACCCCAGCTGCTCTTGTTGGGAACGATCCAGGGCGCGCTGTTCCTGTTCATGTTCCGCTACATCTTCGGCGGCGCCATCAACCCCGGCCATGGGCTCGAGTACGTTGACTTCCTCGTCCCCGGGTTCCTCCTCACCGCGATCCTCTGGCTGGGGATGCCCGCCGCGACGGGTGTCGCCGAGGACGCCGCCACCGGCGTGCACGACCGGCTGCGGTCGTTGCCAATCCCCCGGGCCTCGGTGATGTTCGGGCGTTCCCTCGCCGATACCGCGCTCACCCTCTGGGGGATCTTCGTCGGTGGCGCGCTCGCCTTCATCGTGGGTTTCCGCCTTGACGCCAGCATCGCCGAGGTGGCGATGGCGCTGGTGGTGTTGCTGGCCGCGACCTACAGCTTCATGTGGGTCTTCATCACCATCGGGTTGACATCGAAAAGCGCACAAGCGGCCACCGGGACAGCCACGCTGCTCATCGTCCCATTTGCGTTCGTATCTGCGGCGTACGTCCCAGCCGCCTCGCTGCCCGGCTGGATGCAGCCCGTCGCCGACAACCAACCATTTACGGTCTTCAGCAACGCGGTGCGCAGCCTGACGCTGGGCGGCGCCGACGCGGTCGGGCTCAGTCACAGCACCGCCTACTGGGTGGCGCTCAGCCTCTTATGGAGCGCGGGCATCCTCGTCGTGTTCGCAACCTTGGCCGCGTACCGCTTCGCCCGACGCCGCTGAGCCGAGCCTGACCACGCGTTCTCGAATCGACGAGGTCCCTCAGGCCAAGGAGGTCCGCCATGTTAGAGCGTGTTTGGAATAAAGCCGGACAGACCGCCGGTCGACCCGTGGACGATTCGGCTCGACGGCCGGCACGCGGCGAGCTCTAGCTGACCCTCGTCGCACTTGCGGTCTTCGTCCGTGAGAAATTGCTCGGACCAACGAATTAGGAGATTCAGACATGGCAGAGGCACAACTCATCGTCTACCCGACCAAGGATGTGGAGAAGGCGAAGCAGCTCTTCACGTCGCTTCTCGGCACGGAGCCGTACGTTGACGGGCCCTACTACGTCGGATATCGCACGGAAGGCCGCGAAATCGGTCTCGATCCCCACGGCTCGAGCAGCGGACCAATCGCTTATTGGGAAACTGAGAACATCGCAGCAAAAGTTGCGGAGCTGACCGGTGTGGGTTGGCAAGTCACGAGCGATGCGAGAGATGTCGGTGGGGGCATGCTCGTCGCGCAACTGAGCGATCGGAACGGCAACACTATTGGTTTGAGGCAGAGTCCACGGTAGGAGTTAGCGGTTGTCGCGAAGGGCTCGCGCAGCCGCAGCGGGTGCTCGCGACAACCCGCATTATCCGCACGGGTGGTCAGGCCCCTATCTTTCCGAAGTAGTTACTACCAAGGATCGAGGCGCTCGCTCATCAGCTGGCGATAAGCATTTTCGAAGTTGTTTAGGACTTGAGGATCAGTCGGAGCGAAGGTGGCGGGCCAGGATGAGGGCATAGTCGTCGCTCCAAGTGCGCAGGCTCAGCTCGCGAGCGGAACGAACCCGGCGCTCTGGTAGAAGCGCCGGGTGCCTTCGTAGTTGTCCTCCGAGTCCGGTTCCGCCACCGACGGGCCGAGTGTGAGTACAAACAGCTCAGCCAGCCCAGCCCTCGACAGGTCGGCCACGATCGCGTTGATCAGCGCGTGCCCAATGCCATGCCGGCGTTGCGAGGCCTGCACCGCCATCCAGGTGATCTCGGCGCTCTCGTTGAAGTGCTGCTTGATGGTGAGGAAGCCGAGCACCGGGCCGTCACCGTCGACCGCAACGAGACCGCGCTGGCTGCGGACGGCGGCTGCGCACTCGGCGCGCCCACTGGGATCGCCGAAGAAGTACGGGAGACTTTGGATGACCGCATCGCAGCCAGCAGCGTGCTCCGACGCGTGCAAGGGACGAATGTCCACGGCGAGATGCTAGGGATTCGCCACTCTGACGATTCAGGTCGCTTCCATTCCGGCCCGGCCCGGCTAAAGCGAAGGGGCAGCCGCTCCCACCACGCTCAATTCACACACTCATGGTTCAAGCTCGAAGCTGAGCCATAGGTGCCGATCTGCGCTCGCTGACCGACGATTCGATGTTGCGTTCGGTACGCGCGTTCTGTGCGCCTGGGTCGAGCGCCTATCGGCAGTTCGGTACCGAGCTGAACGTCGCGAGACGCGTCAAGCGACAGTGCTCCTATCGCCCGTTAAGGGAGTGGACGACAGCCCTCGCGACGCTGAGCAAGTGCGTCGTTCGGCGCGCGTCCTCGACCCAGCGTCGGGGAATTGTGGAGAAAGGCCCACGGCTCGAAATTTAGGGAGCGGTGGCGGCCACGCGCCGGACATCAACGCTGTCGATCGTGACCCCGGGCGCCGTCCAATCGCTTACGGGCGGAACCGATGCATGAGCTTGATCCTCGGTCTCGAACAGCACCATCGAGAAGCCTTTGCTCTCCAAGGGCTCCAGCCAATAGCCGGCAACAAAGCCGGGCGCTGAACGAATCCTTGGAAGGATGTCGTTCGTCAGGGCAGCAGCAGCTTCCGGCGCCCGGCCCGGATCGATCGTCAACGTCATCAGTACCGCGTGCATCGCGCCTCCATTCGCATACTCGTGTTGGCTGCGCATAGGGAGACGTTACGCCGGGCCTGAACTCATCGCTATGAGCGCATCAGCAATTGCCGCTCATAGACGTGCCATAACGCGCACGCCGAACATCGAACCTCGAGGAGCGGGCACCAGAACGTAGCGGCACGTTCGCATGCGTCGCGGCGACTGCTCAATGAGCTCGACTTCCCGCACCGATTGCCCGCTCGGGGCCGCCTGTGCTCGCCCCAGAGCCGAACAGAACCACGCGGCAGTCCGGCTGTCGCTTGCGCACGTCCGCAACCCAGGTGCCGATCGGTGCTAGCAACGTTGACGCGACCGTCGTCGTTATGTGCGCGGGTTTGTGCGTGAGCTCCGTGCCCGATGGTTCGTCGTGGCGGTCCCGATCGCATCGATTTCCGCTGCGAGCTGAAAGCCAGTGGCACCCCGGATCAGTGGTCGGACAG
This sequence comes from Actinomycetota bacterium, assembly GCA_046724655.1. GTDB lineage: Bacteria > Actinomycetota > Acidimicrobiia > IMCC26256 > JACDBD01 > JALZAA01. Next base: position 10,075 of record JBKOWY010000061.1, on the reverse strand, counting down.
AGTTGCAACCGTGGATATTTCGGTGCGCCAAATGGAGCTGGCCGAAGCGCAGCTCATCATCGATTACTTCCACACCGCGACGCCCGAGCATCTCGAGCTACTCGGCGTGGACCCCACCCGGCTCCCCGACCCCGGCAGATGGATGGACGGGTACGCGGCGGATTACGGCAAGCCCATCCAGGACCGCGAGTTCATGCTCGTCGTGTGGGAAACGAACGGTGAGCAGGTGGGCTTCTCGACGGCAGACAAAATTCGGTTCGGGCAAGAGGCATACATGCACCTGCATATGGTCGATCCGCAGCATCGGCGAGCTGGTAGCGGGCTGCGGTGCGTGCGGGAGACGGTCCGCCTGTACTTCGATCTCCTTCAGCTCGAGCGGTTGTACTGCGAGCCCAACGCGTTCAACGTCGCGCCGAACAAAACGCTCCAGCGGGCCGGGTTTCGCTACGTGAAGACACACATGACCGTCCCGGGGCGCTTGAACTACCACCAGGCGGTCACACGGTGGGTGATCGAAGGGTCTCGGTCGGGCATCGATCGACTCGACGAGACACGACGATGAAACCCCCGTGCCCGCCAGCCGGACCGGCAGCATTTGATCGCCAGCAGATCCGCACCGCGGGCCGCGACATGGCACCGTCCGTTATCTATCAGCGGGTCGCGGGCTCCCCACGCTGCCGCGGGCGGCGCACATAACAACGAACCGTTCAACAGCACCGCCGCGCCGGCATCAGCCCCGATGGCTTGACTGCGCTCTTCGGCATGTTCCTCGACATCGATGTACGTGGCGTGCTGCCTACCTTGCGCGTGCCGACGTTGGTGCTCCACCGACACGGGGACCGTGTGGTCAATTGGCGGGCGGGACGATGGATGGCCGAACAGATCCCGGACGCCCGCTACGTCGATCTTCCAGGTCAAGACCACTTTCCATGGGCTGGCGACACGGATGCCGTCATCGAGGAGATTCGGGAGTTCCTCACCGGCGTTCGCGTACCAGCCAAGGCCGACCGCGTTCTCGCGACCGTCATGTTCACTGATGTGGTGGGCTCCACCGAATTGGCCTCGTCGCTCGGTGATCGCCGGTGGACAGAGCTCCTCGATGCACACGATGCCGCCGTCCGTCATGAGCTGGCAGCTTTCCGTGGCCGCGAAGTGAAGGTGGTCGGTGACGGTTTCCTCGCCACGTTCGACGGACCGGCAGCGCGATCCGTTGTGCGTGCGCGATCCGCGATGCGGCCTCTGCCCTACATCTCGAGGTGCGGATCGGCTTGCATGCGGGCGAAGTCGAGGTTCGAGGCGATGACGTCGGCGGCGTCGCGGTGCACATCGGCCAGCGTGTCTGCGACTTTGCCCGGGCCTCCGAGATATTGGTCTCTAGCACGATCAAAGACCTCGTGGCGGGGTCCGACATCGAGTTCGACGATCGAGGGGAGCACGAGCTCAAAGGCGTCCCTGAACAGTGGCATCTGTTTGCGGTGTCTGCGTCGTGACTCGGCTGTTCCGGCTCTGATCGCCGAGCTCTCGAACGGGGACCGGTCCCTCACCCGCGGACGCGGGAACGCGCCCGTCCGCCGGTCGGGCCCAGAGGCTCGAGGAGCTCACTGAAGGCGAACACGACGTGCTGCGGCTCCTCTCGCGAGGTGCGAGCAACACCGAGATTGGGGCCGCACTCCACGTGAGCGAGGCCACGGTGAGGACCCATGTCGGCAACATCTTCACCAAGCTCGGCGTGCGCGACCGCGCCGCCGCCATGGTCTACGCCTTCGACCACGGTGCCGTTTAGCTCCACGGTTGCAGCGCGGCGCCCCTCTCCCTCCGCGGTCGGAACGGCGATCGAGACCATTGGAGGATGCGCCGCCCGGCCTCGACCTCGATGATGGGCCTCTCAGTGAGCAAGGGGTCGAAAGGCATGACCATGCCCGACGAGAACGCCGAAAGAGCAAACGAAAGCGCGCCCGCGAGGTTCACCGTGGGTGCGTGGAAAGCGGATCCTCTACACGATCTTCGGGGTTCACCTCGCTCTCAGCCTCATGTGGTTCCTCATCTACATGTCCGACGGGACCGAGAGCCTCTGGTTCTACTGGCCCATGCTCGGCACCGGCTTCGGCGTCGCCGTCGTCGCCATCGTGATGCTCGGCATCGGCGAACTCTTCGGGACCAGCTGGGAGCAACGCCAAATCGACCGCTATCTCGACCGGCACCGAGGCCCCAGGTCCGGCACGACAGCTTGCTTAACGAGTCGCACCATGTTCAAAACCGAAGGGCCGCGTGCCGTCACGATCGCAGGGCTTTGTCACCACGTTCTCGACGGACATAGCGATCGGCCCCCGACATCGCACCCTCGCTCTCATGCGTGACCTCGAGCCCAAGCCGAAGACGCTTATCAACCTCGTGCCAAAGGACTTTGAGACTGACTGGCGTCGAGCGGCTGCGGCGATCGAGCGGGCTCTAGATGTCGTGGAACACGTCGGGCCCGACGGATTCGGCGTCTTCAACAAGAAGTGGATTCCCGGCCACGGCCTCCTGCACGCGCCGGGCTGCTAAGGGGGAGGGAGTCGTCTGCCGAAACGATGCGCCGCGCAACCTTTTGGCGAACTGGCCCACCCGTAAACGCAGGGCCCCTTGCCGAATCGCGAACGCTGAGGACTGGGAGCGCGGCGACGGCTCTGTCAAGCGTGGACTGCCTCGATCCTTCTTTGGAGGCGTCGGGCTTGGCGGGCCATGAGCTCGGGTTGTCCGAGCGCGCTGGTGAGGACGGCGCTGCCCTGGTAGGAGGCAACCAGCTCGACCGCCAGGTCGTGTGCGTCGCGTCGCCCCATGGCGCGGAACTGCTGCTCGGCCCAGTCGAGTGGAATCTGCATCAGCGGGGCGGCGAGCGGATCTGATCCGTCGGCCCGTTTGGCCAGCTCTGAGCACAACGTCCCGTACCGGCAGCCGTACTGGGCGAGCGAGTCAGCCCGCTCGGCCAGCACACCGACGAGTGCCTTGAGCCGAGCCTTAGGGCTGCGATGTCGGCGCTCCAGTTCGGCGAGTGTTGCTTCGAGCCGATCTCCGTGAGTTTGTACAACGGCGCCGATGATGTCGTCTTTCGTCCTGAAGTAGTAGTAGACGTTGCCCACCGGCACATCGGCCGCCTCGGCGATGTCCGCCAGCGTGGTGCCCGCGACACCCTGGCGATACACCAGCTCGCGCGCTGCGGCTACCAACCGCTCTCGCTTGCCTTGCCGCGCGACCGAGGTGGCCCCGCCAACCTGTCCTGAGTCAGTCATCTCGCTCACACTATTGACCTCACCGGATCCAGATGTAGGTTAGTCACCTAACTAACGGGGGAGATCTCACGTATGGGCACGCTGTCATCACTCGCGGATCTCACGCTGAGCCAGGCGGCGGCCGCCCTCTCGGCGCGCGAGTGCTCCCCCGTCGAGCTCACCGATGACTACCTGACCCGCATCGACGAGCTGGATCCGAGTCTCCACGCCTACGTCGAGGTCACCCGCCAGCGCGCGAAGGACGACGCGGCCCGCGCTGCCAATGAGATCGCCGAGGGCCGGTACCGGGGCCCCCTGCACGGCATCCCGATAGCGCTCAAGGACCTCGTCGACACGGCCGGCATCCGCACCGGATCCGGGACGGCGGTCTACCGGGATCGCGTCCCGGTGAGCGATGCGACCGTGGCACGGCGGTTGGCGGATGCCGGCGCGGTCCTGCTCGGCAAGAACAACGCCCACGAGCTGGCGTTCGGTGTGACAACCGACAACCCCCACACCGGCACGACCCGCAACCCGAAGGATCCGTCCCGCATCCCCGGTGGGTCGTCCGGCGGGTCGGGCGCCGCGGTCGCCGCCCACCTGGCCGGCGCCGCGATCGGTACCGACGGTGCCGGCAGCATCCGCGGCCCGGCCAGCTTCTGCGGCTGCGTCGGTTTGAAGCCGACCTATGGGCTCGTCTCCAAGTCGGGAGTGACCGTCCTCTCCCAGATCGGCGACCACGTGGGCCCGCTCGCCCGCACCGTGGAGGATGCCGCGCTCGTGCTCCAGGCCATCGCCGGCTACGACCCCGCCGATTTCTCGAGCGTCCCCGTCCCCGTTCCCGACTACCGCGCCGCGCTCACCGGCGACATCGGCGGGTTGCAGGTCGGCATCCCGCGCTCGACCATGTGGAGCCTGCTCGACGACGAAGTGCGGGCGGCCGCCGACGCTGCGCTCACCGTCCTCGCCGATCTCGGGGCCACGCTCGTCGAGATCGACCTTCCCGACCATACGCCGGTCATCGGCCAGCCAGGCACGCCCGGCTACTTCTCGCTTGGGATCGCCGAGTCGAGGTTCGCGCACCGCGAGGCGTGGTCAGCCCACCCCGAGTCGTTCGGGCCCGACCTGTCGGCGCTCTACTCGACCCCGGAGATGACCGGGTCGATGGTGGCCGAGTCGCTCGACAAGGTCTACGCCTACGCGCAGGCCGTCCGCGAGGCGCTCACCGGAGTCGACGTCCTCGCGTCGCCGACGGTCCCCATCGCTGCGCCGGAGATCGGCGCGGAGATGGTGACGATCGGCGGTCAGGAACTGCCGCTCACCGCGGTGGCGATCGCCAACACCGCCCCGTACAACATGGCCCGCGTCCCGGCTATCTCCGTGCCGTGCGGGACGACCAGCGCGGGCTTGCCGATCGGCTTCCAGATCGCCGGTCGTCCGTTCGACGAGGCGACCGTCCTGTGGGCCGCCCACGCCTACGAGCAGGGGGTGGTCTCCGGGTGAGGGCGGGCGGCACCCGCGCGCCCAGGGTCCGCACCGTCACCGGGATGGCCAATGGTGTGAGCGCTAGGCGCAAGGCGATGCACCGATCGGCAGCACAGAACCGCGCGGGTATCCCCTCGATGGAAGTTCGATAGAGCTGACGCACGGAGAGTTACGTGTGGGACACCGTGACGGAGACTGGAAGGGACGCCGAATCGTGAGTGATCTTTCTGCCTTTGCGCAACTCGTGTCGCTTGATCAGGGGCTTTGTGTGATCAGTACGTTGCGTCGCGATGGCAGTATCCAGGCGTCGGTGGTCAACACCGGGGTCGTACAACACCCACTGACGGGTGTGCAGGTCGTTGGAGTCGTTGCCACCGGGGGCTCCCGCAAGCTCCACAATCTGCGCGCTGATCCCCGAGCCACGATCGTCGCCCGGGCCGGCTGGCAATGGGCGGCCGTCGAGGGAACCGCCGAGATCATCGGCCCCGACGACCCGCATCCCGACGTCGACCACGAACGGCTGCGACTGTTGTTGCGGGAGATCTTCCAGGCCGCCGGCGGCGCCCACGACGACTGGGAGACCTACGACCGAACCATGGCCGAGGAGCGACGAGCCGCCGTGCTACTCGCCCCCCGGCGCACCTACGCCAACCCGCCGACCGGTTGACGCGAATGCCTCAGCGCCGTCGAAGGTCTCGCTCTATGACACGCGGCGACGTGCTTGATCTCTGCGCCACCTTGCCCGGTGCGGTGGAGGACTACCCGTTCGGCGACGGCGTTGCCGTGTTCAAGGTCGGAGGCCGGATGTTCGCCCCGGTCTCGCTCGAGGGGAGCCCAGGTTTCGTGAACCTCAAGTGCGACCCAGAGCTTGCCCTCGAGTTGCGAGCTCGCTTCTCGGCTGTCCGTCCCGGGTACCACGCGAACAAGCGCCACTGGAACACCGTTGACCTGGACGGTTCGATTGAAGACGCCGAGCTGCGAGAGATGATCGAGCACTCCTATGAGCTGGTCGTGAACGGCCTGCCACGAGCAGAGCGTGCCCGCATCGAACGCGATTGACTGGGACATCATCGGCCAGGGAGCGACCGCGCGGCCCGAACGACGGGAGCACGCTCTCATCGACGGATGACCCGAAGGAGGACGAGCGAATGAACACACCACCGATCGTCTCGCCGGAGGCGTGGCGCACAGCGCGCGAGAAGCTCCTGGTCAAGGAGAAGGAGCTCACCCGCGCCCGCGACGCCATGGCGGCCGAGCGCCGACGGATGCCCTGGATGGCAGTCGACAAGGAGTACTGGTTCGAGGGTCCCGCCGGACGGGTGAGCCTCGCCGACCTGTGCGAGGGGCGTCGCCAACTGATCCTCTACCGCGCCTTCTACGGACCCGAGGTGACGACGTACGCGGAGGGCGGCTCGTACCCGCAGCGGGCGTGCGTGGGCTGCTCCTTCGTCGCCGACCAGGTCGCGCACCCGGCCCACCTCAATGCGCGGAACACGACGCTCGCGTTCGCCTCGCGCGCCCCCCAGGCCGAGATCCAGCGCCTGAAGGAACGCCACGGATGGGAGCACATCCCCTGGTACACGATCACGGACGACTTCGACAAGGACTTCGACGTCGACGAGTGGCACGGCACCAACGCGTTCATCCGCGAAGGCGACCGGATCTTCCGCACCTACTTCATCGACAACCGCGGCGACGAGCAGATGGGCAACACGTGGAACTACCTCGACATCACCGCGCTCGGCCGCCAGGAGGAGTGGGAAGACTCGCCGGCGGGTTACCCACAAACCCCGCCTTATCAATGGTGGAACTACCACGACGCGTACAGCGCGGCGAAATGATCGCCCACATATGGGAGTGCCGATCGAGGAGCTCCTGCCCGCGCTGACTGGCGCGGGCGGGCTCCTCCTGGCTCGCGGATGAGCGGATGCGCGGCGTCGGTCACGATCGTCAAGACCGGGGTGCTCAGCACGGCGCACCGAGAACTCGCGGCGCGGCCATCGCCGAGCGCGACTCCGTCAAGCGGCTGTCAAGAGACAGGCGCGGTCGAACTGGATCGCAGGGAAGTGGAGAATTCCGGCCTCTCGTGGGCGTGCGGTCGCTGATTACTGAAGCGATGCGCGCGAGGAACCTCAGAGGACCCTCGCGCGCATCGTCTTTGCTCTCACCGAGACCGGTGCCGGTGAGCAGGACCCCCCGCCAGTAGCTGCTCGAGCACCCCCGGGGTGCCGAGCCCAGATCCGGCGATAGGTGGGGGTCGCGGATCGGTCGCACCAAACCGGGGCGTGCGACGGAGTGGGTAACCCTTGAAAGCGGGGCGGGCGGGCTCGACACCGTCCGAGTTTCATGGCCTCCACGACCAGTCATGGCCGACAACGCCGCGCTTCCACCCGTCCGGTCGTCACCCCGGTCAGTTCACTGGGGCAGGTCGGCTCTGTCGCGGTCCGATCGTGTCGAGATGCTCGAGTGCGGTCAGGAGATCGTGCATGCGCGCGGAGCCGAGCGATTCGCTCCATCGGCGTTCGATGTCGGCTGAGGTCTCCTGGATGAGTTTGGTGAGCCGGCGGCCCTTGGGTGTCAGTCGCAGCACGCGGGCGCGGCCGTCGCCGGTGGCCGTGACCCGCTCGATGTAGCCGCGCTCCTCCAAGCCGGTGAGAAGGTGGTTCATCGCCTGCTTGGTCATGAGCGCGCGCGCTGCGAGTTCGGTGGGGCGCACTCCGTCAGGTCCGGGAGTCTGGAAGACGTAGATATGCGACGGGGTGATGTCGTGGTACCCGCGAGCACGCAGGTCCTCGGTCAACTGGGCGCGGATCGCCAGGTGCAGGCGGCGGATGAGCGTCACGAGCCGGAAGGAGTCCATTGACGAGATCGTACAGTAGCTGTACCTTCTCGGTAGTACAGTCTCTTTACTTAGGGGGGCTCGTGTTCGACGCCGAGACCTTCGTCGCACAGTGCATGCAGGCCGTCGGGGAGACCGAACCGCGCTTGGCCATCAGGGAGGCGCTGGCCGAGGCTATGGCCGACCCTGTGTCGGTGGCGCGGGCACTTCCGCCGAACCGGGCCGAGATCGTGCGGCTTCATGCGTCACCCGAGCTCACCATCCTGAAGGTGGTGTGGGCACCGGGGATGCGTTTCGGGCCGCACGATCACCGAATGTGGGCCGCGATCGGGATCTACAGCGGCGGCGAGGACAACGCGTTCTATCGCCGAGCCGGCGACAGCCTCGTTGCCTCGGGGGGCAAGTCGCTGCGGCCGCGTGAGGCAGTCCTGCTGGGCGACGATGCCATCCACGCCGTCACCAACCCGACAACCCAGTTCGCCGGCGCCATCCATATCTATGGCGGTGACTTCTTTGCCGTGCCGAGGAGCGAGTGGCGGGGTGAGCCCTATCGCGAACAGCCCTACGACGTGGACTACGTCCTCAACTACTTCGAGGAGGCCAACCGCACCTACGCCGTCTCGTGACGCGCCTTCCCCAGCGGGTTCGCCCCGACGGCGATGTCGGTCCAATGCTTGGTTCTGGTCTTCGCGTCCGATTGTCGACATCGTGTTGTTCGCCGTAATGGCAACGAACGCGGTCGCCCGACACCGCGAGCGTGCCACCGCCGACACCCCGTCCGGGACCACACCCACCAGCGCGCCCGCCAACCCGAACACCACAAGCCCGAGAACCCACCCGAACTGCCGCATCGCCGCCCCCCGGCTCGCTGTCCTCACCAGCTCATGTTGTCGGTGCCCGTCACCGGCGACACGGCATGACCGCGACCCTGAGCGGCTCGACGGCGACCGTGATGTCGGTGGGGTGCTTGGTCCTGGTCCTGACGTCGATCGTCGACACGGAGTCGCCGAGGTCACCGACTTGCTCTCCGACGAGGTTGGCGTTGGTGACGAAGGCGGTCTTGCCGTCTGACGTCACGGCCACGCCCTTCGGATGCGCGCCAACCGCGATGTCCGTGGGGTGCTTCGTCCTGGTCTTCACATCGATCGCCGACACGGTGCCACTGCCGTTGTTGGTGACGAAGGCCGTCTTGCCGTTCGGTGTCACCGCCACCCCGAACGGGATCGAGCCGACGGCGATGTCGGTGGGGTGCTTGGTCCTGGTCTTGACGTCGATCGTGGACACCGTGCCGCTGCGCAGCTTCGTGACGAACGCGGTCTTGCCGTTCGGCGTGACTGCTATCCCCCACGGCCCCGCGCCGACGGCGATGTCGGTGGGGTGCTTGGTCCTGGTCTTCACGTCGATCGTCGACACCGAGTCGCTAAGGAGGTTGGTGACGAACGCGGTCTTGCTGTCCGGCGTGAACGCGACCCCGCCCGGGGCCAAGCCGACGGAGATGTCGTCCGGGTGCTTCGTCCTGGTCTTCACATCGATCGTCGACACCGGCGCGCCGCCGCCAGTGAGGAAGGCGGTCTTCTGTTGGGTGTGACCGCTACATCGGCTTTGCTTGCGCCGACGGGGATGTCGTCGGGGTGCTTCGTCCTGGTCTTCACATCGATCGTCGACACCGTGCCGCTGAGGAAGTTCGTAACGAAGACGGTCTTGCCGTCCGGCGTGACGGCCACACCGGCTCCGGGCATCCCGATGTCGGAAGGGTCTTTGGTCCTGGACCTCACATCAATCGTCGACACCGGCTCGCCAGTGACGAAGGCGATCGCCCGACACCGCCCGCGTCCTGCCACCACCGACGCTCCGCTCGGGACCACACCCACCAGCGCGCCCGCCAACCCCAGCACCACAACCCCACGAACCCAGCGGAACCGCCGCATCGCTGCTGACCCGCGACCCGCATCATGGGGCGAGGAGCGCGCACTCAAAGGAGGCCGACCACGCTGGCCGCGGGAACGGGCTTGTGGACGCCTTTGAGATTGAGGTCGCCCACCGGTTCCATCTTCACCAGCTGGTCTACTGCCGCCGCGACCCGGGGTGCGATGACGATTTGCCCGCTCGCCGCGGAGTCGCACAGCCGCGCAGCCAGGTTGATAACGGTGCCGTACGCGGTGTAGTCGTAGCGCCCCTCGAAGCCGACCTCGCCCAGGGTGGCGTAGCCCACGGCGATGCCGATCGCGAAGCCGAGGTCGTGCCCGAGTCCCTTCCAGTGCTCGGTCACCGTGGCCATGCGTTCACGCATGGCTACGGCAAGTCGCACGGCGCGCTCTGGGGGATCGGGGCAGGGCAGGGGGTCGTTGAAGAAGACCATGACGCCGTCGCCGGTGAAGCCCCCCACTGTGGCGGCGAAGCTGTTGATGAGCGGCCCCACTGTTGCGTGGAACTCCGCAAGGGCGGCCATCACCTCCTCGGGCTCGACCTCCTCGGAGAAGGCGGTGAACCCCCGTAGGTCGCA
>JBKOWY010000188.1:0-11862 GCA_046724655.1 Actinomycetota bacterium | reverse complement strand
CGTCGGCGGAGGGAGTGGGATTCGAACCCACGGTGGGTTGCCCCACACACGCTTTCCAAGCGTGCCGATTCGGCCGCTCTCGCATCCCTCCAATGAGAGACGGACCGTGCACCCGCCGTCGACCCCGTCGCCGCTCGGTGCGCTGCCCGGCGTGGCTCAGGTCAGGCACTCCTGCGGCACAAGGGAGGGCTCGCTGAGAGCTGCTTCCTTCCGGACCTGACTCGGTTCACGAGATCCCATTGCGCAGGACCCGACCATCAACGTCACGCGCGGGCCGCTGCCGTGCGGCGGCCCGGGCCTCGGGCGGGGATTCAGCCCCCCGTACGTGGGTTGGGGGTACAGGGCACCACGGGCTCCCCGCCTAGCACGGTCCGCGGCGCGAGGGTACCAACCGTGTCCGTTGTCAGCGCCGTCCGCGCTGCAACTGCAGCGACAGTCGTCGCATGAGGTCGCCGAAGTGCCTGAGCTCCGTGGCGGCGCCGGGTGCGCCGCCCGGCGCGTTGCGGTATCCGGGGATGCCAACCACGGTGACGAGCATGCACGACGCGCTCGTTGCGAAGAACCGGCGGACGGGATCATCGAAGAAGGTGAGCCCGGTCGCGCCACAGCCGAGGGTGAACGCGGCCAGCGAGAGACGCCCGGAGCCGATGCCGGCCTCGAGCTGCGCCATGCGGTAACCGCGCGCCCCCAGGGCGCCGAGCACGGCGTCGAGGTGAGCGGAATGGAACGCGGTGTACGCAGAGTCGCCGCCGAGCGGCTGGTCGAGGGTCAGCTGCTGGGTGAGCGGGCGGAACTGGCCCGGGCGGACGAGCTCGAGGTCGCCGTCACGCCAGCGGTACGCACCCGGCTCGACGTCCTCGACGCCGTGCACGGCGAGGTTGTGCTCTAGCAGTGTCGTTCCTTCGACGACGAAGTCGGCCGTGACGCGACGGGCGGCGGCGCCCATGCCCCAGTCGAGAAGCGGGCGCGGCGCGGTATCGGGTCGAAAGATGCGAGTCGACCCGCGCCGCAGGATCACCGACTCGATCGTCTCTTCGGTCGCATTCGGCGGCGGGTCGAGGGATCGGCGTGCGGGACTGCCGTTGACGGCGTGCCGGCGCCATTCGGCGACGGCGTCGCCGTTGGGAAGCACGCCGGCCCGCTGGGCCTCCGTGATCAGCGGGAATGTGATCGGGTGCGGCGAGATCGGCTCGACCTCGACGTCGAGGGGCGGTAGGTCGGCCGGCACGTCAGCCGGGTCGCCATCGCCGATCGTGACGAGCACGAGCGGGAACTCGGTCACCACGTCGACGCCGACGAGTCGGGCGACGTCGTCGTCGACGAAACCGCCCCACACGTGAGCGTCGAGCCCGTGCGCGTCGGCTTCCGCCAGGAGGTTGGCCAACATCGTGCCCGCGTCCCAGTACAGGTGCCGGAACCCACGCTCGCCGTACTTCCATGCCGTCCGCCACGGGATGCCGGTGAACACGAACATGCAATGCGTCTCGCGTCCGACAGCGCCTTGCCGCAGCGTCGTCAGGCCGAACTCGAGGGGGGCGAAATGATGCACGCCGTCGGCAACACCGTCGACACCCGTGCACGCGACGTACACCTCGACCGGATGCAGGTTGCCGGCCGACATAGCGGTCCGGAAGTACGTCCGCTCCTCGAATGCCGACGACGGGCTCGTGCGCGTGACACCTCCGGTGAAGAACAGCAGTCGCGCCAGCGTGATGGCATCGATCGGTGCGGACGCCCGTGGCCGGCCGCGACCTGACAGCACGTCCATCGCCCGCGCCCCGGATTCGCCGATGTCGCGCGGGAGTGGCGTCGGCTCGAGGCCCACGTAGCGCTTGAACGGCGCGGGACGGTTGGTCGGGTCGAGCGGCTGGAACTGGACCAGGCGGGACCGGTCGGTGGGCGACCCGTGCCGGGTCAGCTCGTGCAGCGTGGCCACCGGCGCAGGGTCGTTCATCCGAAATCCTCGGTCGGCGCGAAGCCCTGGCGCAGGAGGTTCTCGGTCACGGCGCGGGGCTCGACGAACTGGAGCAGATAGTCGGGGCCGCCCGCCTTCGAGCCCACGCCCGAGAGGCCTAACCCGCCGAATGGCTGACGGCCGACGAGCGCGCCGGTGGTCCCGCGGTTCACGTACAGGTTCCCGGCCCGGAATTCGCGCGCCGCACGGCTGTTGCGCGCCGGCGAGCGCGAGAAGAGCCCGCCGGTAAGCGCGTACTCGGACAGATTGGCGAGCGCGAGCGCGTGATCGAAGTCGTCGGCCCGCAGACAAGTGAGCACCGGCCCGAAGATCTCCTCGGTCGCGACGCGCGCGTCGGGCCGTTCAGTGACGACGACGGTGGGACCGACGTACCAACCGCCTTCCGGCACGTCGTTACGCTGCACCACGACCTTGCCCTCGTTGCGGGCGATGTCCTGGTACTTCTGCACGCGCCGGTAGGCGTCCTCATCGATGAGCGGTCCGACCACCGTACGCAGCTCCGACGCGTGCCCGAGTGGCACGATCGCGGCCGCGCCTGCGAGCCGGTCGACGAGCTCGTCGAAGATCGGGGCGACGGCGATAACCCGCGACGCCGCCGAGCACTTTTGGCCCGCGTAGCCGAAAGCGCTGGACGTGATGGCGGGAACGGCGACGTCGAGGTCGGCGTCGCTGTCCACGATCACGGCGTTCTTGCCTCCCATCTCGGCGATCACCCGTTTCACATGCCGCTGGCCGGCGCGGTGGACCGCGGCTTCTCGCACGATCTCGAGACCCACCGTCTTCGAACCCGTGAATGCCACGAACGACACCTGAGGATGCGCGACGAGGTGCGCGCCGACCTCCTCACCCACGCCGGGCAGGAAGGCGAGCGCGCCCGGCGGCACGCCTGCTTCGTGGAGGATCTGCACGAGCCGCAGCGCGACCCCAGGCGTCTGCTCCGCCGGCTTCAGGAGCACCGCGTTGCCCGCCACGAGCGCGGCCGTCACCATCCCGGTCGGGATGGCGAGCGGGAAGTTCCACGGCGAGATCACGACGCCGACGCCGCGCGGCTCGTACCGGTACGAATTGGCCTCGCCCGGCGCCTGGTGCACGTCACCGCCGGCGGACAGCCGTAGCGCCTCGCGCCCGTAGTACTCGCAGAAGTCGATGGCCTCGCACACGTCGGCGTCTGCTTCCGGGATCGGTTTGCCCGCCTCGAACACCTCGAGCGCGGAGAGGTCGGCGCGCCGCTCGCGCATGAGCGCAGCAGCCCGGAACAACACCGCGGCGCGATCCCGCCACGTGATCTCGCGCCAGCTCGGCCACGCCTCCACGGCGACCTCGAGCGCCCGGTCTGCCTCGGCCGGGCCGGCGCGCCCGCTGCGGCAGACCACGGTGTCGACGCGTCCGGGGTCGACGGATGCGAGCTCACCGGTGGCGACCTCGCCCCCGTCGATGAGCGCGGGCGCGACGAAGCCGAATCCGCTTACCGCGCGCTCGACCGCGGCGCGTATGCGTTCCCGGGCGCCGGGACGGCGCAGCTCGTCGCGGGGTTCGTTCGCGAACGGGGAGGGCGCGGCGGGATCCGTCGGGAGGCGCGGCGGCGCTTCCGGTATCACGTCGGGCAGCGAGTCGTCTTCGACGTTCGGGGGAGCGACCAGCTCGTCGAGGTCGCGGCCCTCCGCGAACCGGTGGCGCACGAAGCTCTCGTTCGACGTGTTCTCGAGCAGCCGGCGCACGAGGTACGCCATGCCGGGGACGAGCTCGCCGATGGGTGCGTAGACGCGCACGCGCCGGCCCATCTCGGTCAGCGCGGCGTGGACGGGCTCCGCCATCCCGTACAGCAGCTGGAGCTCGATCGCACGCTCGTCGAGCCCCTGCGCGCCCGCGTACGTGATGGCGTACGCCAGGCTGCGCACGTTGTGGCTCGCAATGGCAGGTCGGACATCGCCGGCGTGCTCGACGAGGTGCCGGGTGCAGCGCTCGAAGTTGGCGTCGGTCTCGGCCTTGTGCTCAAAGACCGGCGACGGCCAACCTTCGCTCCGGGCGATCACGGTCTCCTGGTCCCAGTATGCGCCCTTCACCAATCGCACCTGGAGCGGTACCCGCAGCGCTTCCCGCGACCAGATCACGAGGTCGCGCAGGTCGGCGTAGGAGTCGCGCCGGTACGCCTGCACGACGCAGCCGAGCTGCGGCCCGTCCGGGAACTCTGCGCCCAGCGCACGCACGAGCTCGAGCGTGAGGTCCTTGGCCTCGTCGTGCTCGGTATCGAGATGGATGGTCGCGCCGTCGGCGCGAGCGCGGCCCACGATCGGCCGGAGACGCGCGAGCGCCTGGTCCAGACCGTCCCGTGCCGTCAGCGGGCCGAACAAGGGCGACAGCGCGGTGGGTTTCACGGACACGTTGGCGCGCGGCAGCCGGCCCCACGGATCTGACTCGAGGTGCGGCCGCTCGGGCCACGACGCGCTCCCCGCGACGAGCGCATCGACGAGCTCGTCGACGCGCGCTGCGTAGCGATCGGCCTCCGCCGTGGTGACGGTCTTCTCACCGAGCAGGTCGACGGTGGCTGCCTCGCCGCCGCGCCACAGGCGGGTGAGCTTGGGCACCGCAGCGGACGCGGTCGCGCCCGCGATGAACTGCCGCGCCATGCGGAGGATGTTGCGGCGCGCCACGCTGGCCGAGATGTGCGCGCCGAACGGCACGTGCTCGGCCGCGTCGATGCCCACGTCGAGCGCCTTGGGCACCTCGATGCTCGTGTCCTCGAAGTACTCCTCGAGGTGGCGGAGCACGTCCTCGTCGTCCCGGCACGCAGGGAACACGTCGACGAAGCGGAAGAGCTGCGTCTTGAACTCCGGGTGGCGCATCGCCCACTCGAGCATGCGGTCCGTCCACCAGCTCATCCGGTAGACACGGGCGTGATCGCGCTGGCCTCCGTCGGCGATACGCCGGGCGAGCGCCTGCACTTCGCCTTCGAACGCCCGGGACACCGTCATCCGGCGTTCACCGATCCGTTCTGGACGGCGTGCGCAGCAGCTGCGCGAACGGCACGTCGAGGTCGGCGCGTGGTTCCGGCGGCAGGCCGAGCACGCGCTCCCCGACGATGTTGCGCTGGATCTCGTCGGTCCCGCCGCGGATCGAGATCGACGGGCTCGTGACGAACAGCGTCTCCCAGTCGTCGGGCTCGGCCGCCGGGTCACGGGCGATGCCGTCGAGGCCGAGGAGATCGAGCCCCGCGGTGGCGGCGGCCTTGAAGCCGGCGCTGCCGCGGAGCTTGGCGCCCGACCCCTCGGGTCCGGGCGTGCGACCGGCGCGCGCGGCGTCACGCGCGCGTCGCGCCGTCAAGCGCGCCACTTCGAGCTCGATGACCGTCGCCGCCAGCCGCTGGCGCACGAGGGGGTCAGCGGTTGCGCCACGCTTGCGCGCCAGCTCGACGAGACGGTCTTTCAGATCACCGCCCCAGCCGCCTCCGCCCATCGCGCCCGCCCCGCGCTCGTACGTGAGCGCCGTGCGCGCAACGCGCCAGCCCTCTCCGGGTGCGCCGATGCGGTCGATGTCGGAGACGGGGGCGTGATCGAAGTGCACTTCGCTGAAGTGGGTATCGCCGTTCATCTGGCGCAGCGGCCGCACCGTGACGCCCTCAGCACCCATGTCGAGCGAGAACGCGGTGATGCCCGAGTGCTTCGGCACGGCCGGATCGGTGCGGGCGAGGAGCAGCCCTCGCTGTGCGTAGTGCGCCCGGCTGCTCCACACCTTCGAGCCGGTCACCAGCCACCGGTCGCCGTCCGGTTCGGCGCGCGTCGCCAGCGACGCGAGATCGGAGCCGGCGTCCGGCTCGGAGAAGAGCTGGCACCAGATCTCCTCGCCGGTGCGGATCACCGGCAGCCATCGCTCGCACTGCTCCGGGGTCGCGTGGTCGACGAGCGTCGGTCCCGCGATCGCCAGCCCGATGACGTACGGGTACAGGTCGGGCACGTCGAAGCGCGAGAGCTCCTGCGCGATGACGGCGGCCTGCGCCGGCGTCGCGCCGAGCCCGCCGTATTCGCGGGGCCAGGTCGGCACCGCCCATCCGCCATCGGCCAGCGCGCCGAGGTACCTGCGTCCGAGGTCGAGGTCGTCGCTGCCCGCGCCCAGCAGCGTGAACGCGGCGTCGTGGCGGCGGGGCGTTAGACGCTCCTCGAGCGCTGCGCGCACTTGCGCCCGGAAGTCGTCGAGCTCGCTACCCGATGCGTTCATGGAGCATCACTATGTTGCTCTGTGCACGCATCGGGGTCGTTTGTCACGGGGCGCCGAGCAGCTCGTGGAGCCGGTGCACGAGCGCGTCGAGACCTGGTGAGATCTGCACCTCGTACGGCTCTCCCTCCGGCTCCAGAGCGCGCAAACGGTCGGGGAGGGCGCCGACGGACTCTCGGCACCGGTCGCGCAACACTTCGAGCGGCTCGCGCTCGCCGGTCCGCCTACCGTCACGCATGACGGGCCGGAGCACGGGCCGGGCGCCGGTGACAGCTTCGTCCTGCAGCGCCAGCACGTCGCAACTCAGGGTGCCCGTGTCGTCGGCGCGCCGGAAGATCTGCTTTCGGCCCGGAAGCGTGACCTTGGCCGTCGACAGCTTCACCTTGGGGCCGCTCTCGTCCTCCACGAGCTTGTACACGACACCGACGTAGGGCGCGTCGCCGCTCGTGCCCAACTGGGTTCCGACGCCGAACGCGTCGATCGGCGCCCCTGCGTCCATGAGCTCTGCGATCCGGTACTCGTCGAGGTCGCCCGACGCGAAGATCTGCACGTCGCTGAGGCCACCTTCGTCGAGGCTCCGTCGCACCGCAGGTGCGAGCGTCTGGAGGTCGCCGGAGTCGAGCCTGACCGCGCGGGGAAGCAACTCGGGCTCGAGCTTGCCGGCCACCTCGACGACCGTGTGTGCGCCTTTGATCGTGTCGTACGTGTCGATGAGGAAGATCGCGCGGCCCGGGAAGTCACGTGCATAGGTGAGGAAGGCCTCGGCTTCGTTCTCGAAGCGCATTACGTAGGAGTGCGCCATCGTGCCGCTGAGCGAGAGGCCGTACGACTTCCCGGCGAGCACCAACGACGTACCGGACGCGCCGCCGATGTATGCCGCACGCGCGGTCTTCATCGCCGCGTCGGCGCCGTGGTCACGGCGGGGCGAGAAGTCGACGAAGCTGCGGCCCGCGCACGCCGTGGCGACGCGCGCCGCCTTCGTCGCGATCATCGTCTGGTAGCCGATGCAGTTGAGCAAGAACGTCTCGACGATCTGCGCCTCTACCAGAGGCGCCGTCACCTGCAGGATCGGCTCGTTCGGGAACACGAGCTCGCCCTCGGGAATGCCCCGCACCTCGCCGGTGAAGCGCATCCCGCCCAGCCGCATGAGGAACGACTCGTCGAACAGCTCGAGCGAACGCAGATACCCGAGCGACTCGTCGTCGAAGTGCAGCTTCTCGAGGTAGTCGAGCGCGGTGTCGAGCCCGCAGGACACGAGATAGCCGCGCCGGGGAGGCAGGTGGCGAGCGAACAGGTCGAAGGTCGCGGGGCCGTCGAGGCCGTGCGCGTGGTAGCTCGCCGCCATCGTGAGCTCGTACAGGTCGGCGAACAGCGCCGCGTTGGCGTCGTCGACCCACGTCATCGACGACGGCCTATCAGACGAGCTTGACGCCGGCTTGCTCGACTTCGCGCAAAGCGCGCTCGCCGTCACCCGCCTCGACCTCGACCGGCCTGGTCGCTTCGGCGATGACCTCGGCGACGAAGCCCTTCCGGACGGCATCGAGCGCGGTGTCCTTGACGCAGTAGTCCGTCGCCAGACCGGCGATCACAACATGGTTGACGCGATGGTTGCGCAGGAACTGCTCGAGCCCGGTCTCGCGCCGCTCCCCGGTCGGCAGGTGCGTGACGCTGAACCCGGAGTAGCCGTCTTCCGGGCCGGTGGCCTTGTAGATCATCTCGCCGGCGACCTTGAGGTCGGGGTGGAGCTCGGCGCCCCACGTCTCCCGGACGCAGTGGACCGGCCACTTGCCGCCGTACTTCGCGAAATGCGGCGTCTCGGGCGGGTGCCAGTCCTTCGTGTAGACGACCGGGATGCCGGCGGCCTGGGCTCGGTCGATCTCCCGGTTGATGACCGGCACGACCTTCTCACCCTCTTGGACGTAGAGGCTGCCCTTCGGGTCGGCGAAGTCGTTCTGCACGTCCACGACGAGGAGAGCCGTACCGGGTCCGTACTCAGCCTGCTGTGCGGTGGTCATCGCGCACCTCCCTCCTGGTGGGAAGGCGTCTCACTGCGCAGGGTACCGCTCTCGGTAGAGTCGAACGGATGGCGTATCAGTCCCTGTACCGCAAGCACCGCCCGCAGAGCTTCGCCGGGCTGGCCGGCCAGGAGCACGTCACGGCGGCGCTACGGAACGCGGTGCGCGAGGGGCGGGTGGGGCACGCCTACCTCTTCTCCGGTCCTCGCGGCACGGGCAAGACCACCACCGCCCGCATCCTGGCCAAGGCGCTGAACTGCCTGGACCTCGGCGCCGACGGCGAGCCGTGCGGCAAGTGCGCCAACTGTGTCGCGATCGCCGAGGGGCGTTTCCTCGACCTGTTCGAGCTCGACGCGGCGTCGAACAACAGCGTCGACAACATCCGCGACCTGACCGACAGCGTCCACCTCGGTCTCGGCGCCACGTCGAAGCGGAAGGTGTACCTCGTCGACGAGGTGCAGATGCTGAGCCCGGCGGCGTCGAACGCGCTGCTGAAGACGCTCGAGGAGCCACCCGAGCACGTTGTGTTCGTGCTCGCCACCACCAACCCCGAGAAGGTGCTGCCCACCATCCGGTCCCGCGCCCAGCACCTCGAGTTCCGACTGCTGTCGACCGACGAACTCGAGGCGCTGCTCGCCGACGTGCTCGGCCAGGAGGGCCTCGATGCCGACCCGCAGGCGATCGCGGTGATCGCCCGCGCCGGTGGAGGCTCGGCGCGCGATGCGCTGTCGCTGCTCGACCAGGCGCTTGCCCACGGGACCGGCCGCCTCGACGCCGAGGCGGTCACCGACCTTTTCGGCCGCACGCCGTTCGAGCTGCGGGCATCGGTGCTCGACGCCGTCGCGGCCGAGGATCCGGCGGGGGTGCTGACGGCGGTCGGCACCCTGATCGAAGCGGGCCACGAGCCCCGCCGGGTTGCGGAGGATCTGCTGCGCTCGACGCGCGACGCGTTCCTGCTCACCGCAGGGGGCGGCCAGGTGCGCGTCGACTCCCCGGAGGACGAGCAGAAACGTCTCGACGAGCTGGGGCAGGCGCTCGGCAACACGATGCTCGTGCGGGTGCTCGAGACTCTGGGCCAGGCCGTGGTCGACATGCGCGGTACCGACGCCGCCGACCCGCGCCTCGTGCTCGAAATCGCACTCGTCCGTCTCACACGGCGCGACGCCGGTCCGCCGTTGCAAACCGTCGTCGAGCGACTCGACAAGCTCGAGCGAACGATCGCCGAGCAACGGGAGTCCGGCGGGGGCGGGGCCCCGGCCGCGCCGTCGCGAGAGCCGCGCGCGCCGGGAGCCACCGTCGGCGCGCTGCGCAAGCGCGCTCCCAAGGTCGCGCCGCCCCCTCCCACAGATGACGTCGGTGCAGAAGAGGCGTCTCTACCGCCTGGTTCTGCACCGACGGAACCGCGTGAAGAGCGGACCGAGGCGCCCGACGCGCGGTTGACCACGTCGATCGACGTCGACGACGTGATCCTCGCCTGGGCCGCCGTGCTGCCGGAGCTTCCTGTCGCGACGCGCAGCGCGGTGCAGGAAGCCCAGCCGCTGTCGGTCGAGGGCGACGTCGTCACCTTCGGCGTGTCACCGCGACTCATCGAGGCAGCGAAGCCGCGGTTCCGACGGGAAGCCGACACGATCCGCAACGCGTTGTCGCAGCGCGTGGGCCAGAGCCTGCGCTTCAACCTGATCGCGCACGAGGGCTTCGTCGGCGAGCGAGCGCCTTCGGCTGCGTCGAGTGCGCCTCCGGCACCAGACCCCGAGGACGCCATCGAAGCAGAACCGGTCGAGATCGAGCCGGGAGTAGAGTCGACGAATCCGGCGACGTTCCTCACGGAATCGCTGGGTGCGACCGTCGTCGAGGAACGTCACCACGACTGACGCCGCGCTGCCGTGGAGGCGGCGGCTTTGCCGACCGCCGGAGCAAAGCCGGAGCTTGCAACGGCGACAAGGACATACCGAGCGGAGCAAGCGAACATGGCCAACCAGAAGCAGGTCAACCAGATGATGCGCCAGGTGCAGAAGATGCAGGCCGACATGGCCGCGGCGCAGGACGAGCTCGCGTCCACGGCCGTCGAGGGCTCCGCCGGCGGCGGGAAGGTCACGGCGGTGGTCACGGGCGGCGGCGAGCTCCAGTCGGTCTCGATCTCGGCCGACGTCGTCGACCCTGACGACGTCGAGATGCTCGAGGACCTCGTCGTCGCCGCCGTCGGCGACGGACTGCGGCGCGCCCAGGAGCTGCAAGCCGAGAGGATGGGCTCCGTCACGGGCGGCCTCGATCTCGGCGGCCTCGGCGGCGCGCTGGGCTAGTCGCGAAGCATTGGCCTCCCCGTACGAAGGGCCGGTCCAGAGCTTGGTCGACGAGCTGGGGCGGCTCCCCGGCATCGGCCCCAAGTCCGCGCAGCGGATCGCGTTCTATCTCCTGAAGGCGGCGCCCGAGGACGCCAAGCGGCTTGCGCAGGCAGTCGTCGAGGCGAAAGAGCGTGTGAGTTGGTGCCGCCGCTGCTTCAACTTCGCCGAAGGTGAACTGTGCGTGTATTGCCGGGACGAGCGGCGTGACCCGAGCGTGCTCTGCGTCGTCGAGGAGCCGCGCGACATCGTCGCTGTCGAGCGCACGCAGGAGTACCACGGCCGGTACCACGTGCTGCTGGGAGCGATCTCTCCCATCGAAGGCGTCGGTCCCGAGCAGCTGAAGATCAAGGAGTTGCTGGCGCGCCTCAACGACGAGGGCGTGCAGGAGGTGATCCTCGCGACGAACCCCAACATCGAAGGCGAAGCGACGGCCATGTACCTGGCGCGGTTGCTCAAGCCGCTCGGCCTGCGTGTGACCCGCATCGCGAGCGGACTGCCAGTCGGTGGTGATCTCGAGTACGCCGACGAGGTGACGCTCGGTCGCGCGCTCGAGGGCAGGCGGGAGGTCGACGCCCAGTAACACCTCGGCTGTTGACTTTCGGCGCGACGACCGATAGGCAGTGCCCGGTTCATCCGCGAGAAAGGACAGGACAATGACGCAACCCGCGCCCGGGCCTGCCACCAAGGGCCCGATCGGCCAGATCCGCGACCCGGGTCGCGAGGCCCTCTTGTCGTTGGTTACCTGTGGCATTTATGCCTATTACTGGATCTACCTGACCGGCGAAGAGCTCAAGGAGCACAACCGCGAGGGTTTGGGTGGAGTTGTTTTGCTGCTCCTCAGCCTTGTCGCGGTCGGACCATTCCTGCTTGCCGCCGAGGTTGAGAGGATGTACCAAGAGGACGGCCGCGAATCACCGCTCAGCCCACTGGCGGGTTTGTGGCCATTCATCCCGCTCGCCGGCATCTACATCTATGTCATGAAGGTGCAGCAGGCGCTGAACGACTACTGGATGTCGAAGGGCGCGGCGCCGGCGGCCTGATCCGTCGAGGAGATTTCCACGCGGGGGGCGGCTGCGGCCGCCCCTCGTGCGCGCGGTGGTCGCTACGGCACGCCGACGAGGATGTTGCGGACGGCGTCGCTGAACGCGTGCGTGAAGCCAGGCACGGCGAGGTTGCCGGAGCCGCCAGTAGATCGACAGGAAGATCCCGTGGTTCTCGCCTGGGTGGTGGATGTACGAGTCGAGCGCCCCGCGGAACCAGACCTCCTCGACCACGAAGACCGCGGCGATATATGTGCCGAGCGACACGAAGAAGTCGCGCA
>JBKOWY010000030.1:0-7337 GCA_046724655.1 Actinomycetota bacterium | reverse complement strand
CAGTGTCCGCAGTTCGACGGGCGCGGGCACTGGAAGTGCAGGCGACCACACCGACACGCCGAGCCCCGCTTCCGACACCGGTACACCCGCATCGAGGCCCTGCGGCTCGGCCCTTGCGTCACCGCACGAGAGAACAACGAGGACGAGCGCGGTCGCCGCCACCCCGAGCAGCAATAATCCCGGCAGAAATCGCACAAGTCGCCTCATTCGTGCGAAATCCTACGCGAACTTGGCCACTCCTCGCGACCCTGGTTTTTTCAGGCGCCGAGGCGGGCCCGGGCGGTCTCCCGGGCCCAGGCGTAGTCGGCCTTGCCGTTCGGGCCCCGGGGGACGGCATCGACCAGGACGACGTGGCGCGGACGCTTGAACCGGGCCAGCCCGCTGCGCTCGACGGCTTCGCCGATCCCCTCTGCATCGGGTGTGTGCCCGGGCACGGGAGCGACGACGGCGGTGAGGGCCTCGCCGAATCGGTCATCGGGCACGCCCACGACGACGGCGTCGGCGACCGCGGGGTGCTGCTTGACCGCCTCCTCGACCTCCTCGGGGAAGATCTTCTCGCCGCCTGAGTTGATCGATACCGAGCCCCGACCCAGCAGCGTGATCGTCCCGTCCTCCTCGACGGTCGCGTAGTCCCCGGGGATCGAATACCGCCTGCCGTCGACGACGCGGAACGTGCTGTCGGTCTTCTGCTGGTCCTTGTAGTAGCCGAGCGGAATGTGGCCGCCCACGGCGAGGTGCCCGACCTCTCCGGAGCCTGGCTTCACCTCGCGGCCGTCCTCGGTGAACACCTTGGTGTCAGGACCGATGCCGAACCTGGCGGTCTCGCCCTTCGAGTCGGTGGTGGTGATCGCGTTCGCGAACCCAACGCCTTCGCTCGAGCCCAGGGAGTCGTACGCGATCATCGGGTGGCGCTCGATGAACGCGCGCTTCACCGGCTCGCTCCACATGACACCGGAGCTGATCAGCAACAGCAGTGACGACAGGTCGTAGGGCTCGCGGCGCGCGTCCGCCTCTTCGAGGGCGCGCAGCATCGGTTTCGCGAAGGCGTCGCCGACGATCGCGATTTGGGTGACGCGCTCTCGTTGCACGACCTGCCACAGCTCGTGCGGGTCGAAGTGCCTGCTCTCGAGGGTCACGATCGTGCCGCCGAGGAACAGCACTTGGAGCGTGGAGAACTGACCCGTGCCGTGCATGAGCGGCGACGCCGGAAGGTGCACCGGGATCAGACCGGACTCGTGGACCTTTTGGACAAGTGCGCCCACGCCTTTCGAGCTCTCGGGCACCTCGAGTCCGAAGAACGCGTAGGCAGCGGGGGCGAGCGCGCCGAAGAGATCCTCGTGGCGCCACACGACAGCCTTCGGCATGCCGGTCGTACCGCCCGTATAGAGAAAGATGAGGTCGTCGCCCGAGCGCTCGATCCGCTCCATCGGCTCGTGCGCCTCGATCAGATCCTCGTAACGGAGCGCGCCGGCGAGGAGCGGCGACCCGTCGTCGACCTGCACAGCGGCGCGCAGCTTCGGCGCCCGGTCGCGCACCGCACCGACCCTGTCCCCGAGCGAACCGTGGAACATGATCACCTCGGCGTCGGAGTTCTCGAGGAGGTAGGCGAGCTCCTGCTCGGTGTAGCGGTAGTTCACGTTGGCGGGGACGGCCCGCAGCTTGAAGGTGGCGAACAGTGTCTCGAGGTACTCGTTCGAGTTGTAGAGGTAGAACGCAACCTTCGAGTCAGGCCCGAGACCAAGATCACGGAAAGCGGCCGCGAGCCGGGCGGCGCGCTCGTCGAACTCCCGCCACGTGCGCCGCCGGTCGTCCTGCACGAGCGCGGCGGATTCGGGGATCGCGTCGGCGACGGAATCGAACACCGTCCCGAGGTTCCAGTCCATAACCTCTCCTACCTCGCCGTCGCAGCGCAGCGTACGCCGCGGCAACGGCGGCTCTGCCGACCGTTGCCCGCAACGGCAGCGGCTTTGCCGACTGCCGTTGCAAAGCGGGAGCCTGCGACCGCGACCAGAAAGTACTGAGCCGGAGCCTGCGACGGCGCCAAAGAAGGCGACAATAAGGTGGGTGTGTGAGTGCACAAGGCGGGCGGCAGCGCATACCGCGCCCGCCGACCGCCCGGGCCGGCGGCCCGGCGCCGTGGCGCGACGTGCCGATCGCCGAGCGGCGTCTCTCGCTCGCTCAAGTCCGCGACCGCTGCGCCGCGCTTCCGCCCCCCCGGCCGCCGCCGGCGGTGATGCCGGGCAGCCGTCCCGCCGCCGTGCTCGTCCCGATCTTCGAATCGAAGCGCGGTGAGGCGAACGTGATCCTCACCAAGCGGCCCGACACCATGCCCACCCACCAGGGCGAGGTCTCGTTCCCGGGCGGAGGGGTGCGTCCCGGCGTCGACGAGAGCCTCCTCGATGCCGCCTTGCGCGAGACCGAGGAGGAGATCGGCCTGCCGGGATCGGCGGTCGACGTCGTCGCCGAGCTCGACACGCTCGCCACGGTCGGGTCGCGCTTCACGATCACGCCGTACGTCGGTCTCGTCGACGCACTCCCGCAGCTCGTCCCGCATCCGGGGGAGGTCGTGAAGATCCTCGAGGTGCCGATTTCCGAGCTGCTCGCCGACGGCACGTACCGCGAGGAGCACTGGGGGTCGTCCACCCGCGTGATCTCGTTCTTCGAGCTCCCGGGCGAGACGGTATGGGGCGCGACCGCGCGCATCCTGACCGCGTTCCTCGCCCACCTCACCGGGCATCGCTCTGATCGCTGAGAGGCGGGCGGTAGCATCGTCCTTTCCGACCGAGGCGGCGTGAGGAGGGCACGTGGAGGTCGAGATCGGGATCGGCAAGTCGGGGCGGCGGGCCTACGGGTTCGACGACATCGCCATCGTCCCCAGCCGGCGCACCCGCGATCCCGAGGACATCGACATCTCCTGGGATCTCGACGCCTTCCACTTCGAGCTGCCGGCGGTGGCGGCGGCGATGGACGGCGCCACGTCACCGGGCACCGCCATCCGGATCGGTGAGCTCGGCGGCCTGGGTTGCCTGAACCTCGAAGGTCTCTGGACGCGCTACGAGGACCCCGACCCGTTGTTCGAGGAGATCGCCGGGCTCGAGTCCGAGAAGGCGACCCGCCGGCTCCAGGAGATCTACGCCGAGCCGATCAAGCTGGAGCTCATCGGCGCCCGCATCCAGGAGATCAAGTCGGCCGGCGTCGTTGCGTGCGCATCGCTCACACCGCAGCGCGTCGAGCGGTACGCCAAGCTCGTGGTCGACGCCGAGCTCGACGTGCTCGTGATCCAGGGCACGGTCGTGTCCGCCGAGCACGTCTCGAAGACAACCGAGCCACTGAACCTCAAGAAGTTCATCCGCGAGTTCGAGCTTCCCGTCATTGTCGGCGGGTGCGCGTCGTACTCGACCGCGCTGCACCTGATGCGCACGGGCGCAGTGGGCATCCTCGTCGGCGTCGGCCCCGGTCATCAGTGCACAACGCGCGGCGTGCTCGGCGTCGGCGTCCCACAGGCGACGGCCATCGCCGACGCAGCCGGCGCACGTATTCGCCACCTCGACGAGACCGGGGTGTACGTGCACGTCATCGCGGACGGTGGCATGCGCACCGGCGGCGACATCGCCAAGGCCATCGCCTGCGGCGCTGACGCGGTCATGCTCGGCACGACGCTCGCCGGCGCGTACGAGGCCCCCGGGCGCGGCTTCAACTGGGGCATGTCGACGTTCCACCCCGAACTGCCCCGCGGGACGCGTGTCCACGCCGGTCAGCGGGGCACGCTCGACGAGATCCTCATCGGCCCCGCCCACGAGAACGACGGCACGCTCAATCTCTTCGGCGCCCTGCGCACGTCGATGGCCACCACCGGCTACGAATCGGTCAAGGAGTTCCAGAAGGCCGAGGTCATGGTGGCTCCCGCGTTGCAGACCGAGGGCAAGAGCCTCCAGCGCAGCCAGGGCGTCGGCATGGGCCACTGATGCGTACCTCACGTTCGCTCAGCGGGCTCGAGGTACGCATCATGAGATGACGGCGAGCGCGTCTCGTAGGGCGCCCAGCGGTGTCCCGGCGCCGAGCGAGCGCGTCCTGGTCGTCGACTTCGGGGCGCAGTACGCGCAGTTGATCGCACGGCGGGTGCGCGAGGCGCACGTCTACTCCGAGATCGTGCCGCGCACGATGCCGCTGGAGGAGATGCTGGCCCGGCGACCCAAGGGGATCATCCTCTCCGGCGGTCCGGCGTCGGTCCACGTCGAGGATGCCCCCTCGATCGACCCCGCCCTGTACGACGCCGACGTCCCCGTGCTGGGCATCTGCTACGGCGCCCAGCTCATTGCCCAGCAGCTCGGCGGCGAGGTCGGACGTACCGGTGGCGGGGAGTACGGCGGAACGCCGTTGCGCCTGACGGAGACGACCTCGATGCTGTTCAACGAGCTGTCCGACGAGCAGGTCGTGTGGATGAGCCACGGCGACGCCATGGCGAGCGCGCCACCGGGCTTCCGCGTCACCGCCACGACTTCCGGTGCGCCGGTAGCAGCGCTCGAGGACCGCGACCGCGCCGTGTACGGGGTGCAGTTCCACCCCGAGGTCGCGCACACCGAGCGCGGACAAGAAGTCCTCAAGTCGTTCCTGTACGACGTGTGCGAGTGTCACCCGTCGTGGACCAACACGTCGATCATCGAGCAGGCCGTCGCCGAGATACGCGCCCAAGTGGGCCGCGAGCGAGTGCTGTGCGGCCTGTCTGGTGGTGTCGACTCGGCGGTCGCCGCCGCGCTCGTGCACAAGGCGGTCGGCGACCAGCTGACGTGCGTGTTCGTCGACACGGGCCTCATGCGACAAGGCGAGGCCGAGCAGGTCGAGGAGACCTTCCGCGGCCAGTTCCACATCGACCTCGTCCACGTAAAGGCGGCCGACCGTTTCCTCGCCGCCCTCGACGACGTGGCCGATCCCGAGCGCAAGCGCAAGGTCATCGGCGAGACGTTCATTCGCGTCTTCGAGGAAGTGGCGCGCGACGTCGAGGATGCCCGATTCCTCGTGCAGGGCACGCTCTACCCGGACATCGTCGAGTCGGGCGGCGCAGCCGAGGGCTCGGAGCAGGCGATCATCAAATCGCACCACAACGTCGGCGGGCTTCCCGACGACATGGAGCTCGAGCTCGTCGAGCCGTTGCGCAACCTGTTCAAGGACGAGGTGCGCCGAATCGGGGAGGAGCTCGGCCTTCCCGAGGAGATCGTGTGGCGCCAACCCTTCCCCGGCCCCGGCCTCGCCGTGCGCGTGGCCGGCACGATCACCCCCGAGCGGCTCGACATCCTGCGCCGGGCCGACTCGATCGTCCTCGAGGAGATCAGACGGGCAGGCCTGTACCGGCGGATCTGGCAGAGCTTTGCCGTGCTGCCGGTCGTGCGTACGGTAGGGGTGATGGGCGACGGCCGGACCTACGAGTACCCGATCGTGGTGCGGGCGGTGACGTCCGACGACGCCATGACGGCCGACTGGGCCCGCCTCCCGCCTGAGGTCCTCGAGCGGATCTCGTCGCGGATCATCAACGAGGTGCCCGGGGTCAACCGGGTCGCCTACGACATCACGAGCAAGCCACCCGGCACCATCGAGTGGGAGTAGACACCATGGACCTCGCCGAGCTCGCCAGCACCGCCCGCGCCATCGTCGCTCCCGGCAAGGGAATCCTCGCCGCCGACGAGAGCACAGGCACGATCAAGAAGCGCTTCGACAAGATCGGCGTCGAATCGACCGGGGAGACCCGCCGCGCGTACCGCGACATGCTCTTCACCACCGAGGGCGTCGAGGAGTTCATCAGCGGCGTGATCATGTTCGACGAGACGATCCGCCAGTCGACGAGCGACGGCGTCCCGTTCCCCAAGGTGCTCGCGGGCAAGGGCATCATCCCCGGCATCAAGGTGGACAAAGGCGCCAAGCCGCTCGCGCTCGCGGACCAGGGCGAGACGGTCACCGAGGGCCTCGACGGGCTGCGTGAGCGCCTAGCCGAGTACAAGGAGCTCGGGGCTCGGTTCGCCAAGTGGCGCGCCACGTACACGATCACGGACACGCTCCCGTCGCAGTACACGATCGACGTGAATGCCGACGCGCTGGCGCGCTACGCCGCGCTGTGCCAGGAGGCGAGCATCGTTCCCATCGTCGAGCCCGAGGTGCTGATGGACGGCACGCACACGATCGAGCGGTCGTTCGACGTGACGTCGGCCGTCCTCGAGGGGGTTTTCCGTTCCTTGTACGACCAGCGGATCGCCTACGAGGGGATGCTGCTGAAGCCGAACATGGTGCTGACCGGTTACGACTCGCCCAAGCAGGTCTCCGACGAGGAGATCGCGGACGCGACCGTCCGCTGCTTCCGCAGGGTCGTTCCCGCCGCCGTGCCCGGCATCGTGTTCCTGTCAGGGGGGCAGTCCGACGAGGAGGCGACGTCACGCCTCAACGCGATGAACCGCATCGGGCCGCACCCGTGGGAGCTGAGCTTCTCGTACGGCCGTGCCCTCCAACAGGCGGCGCTGAAGGCCTGGAAGGGCGACGACGCCAACCGCGAAGCCGCCCAGCGCGCCTACTACCACCGGGCGAAGATGAACAGCCTGGCCCGCTTCGGGAAGTACTCGCCCGATATGGAGCGCGCGGCCTGATGGCGGAGACGCTGGGTGAAGCGAAGAAGAAGCTCGACGATGAGTACGGGCAAGTACGGCGTAAGTTCGACAAGATCCATACCGCGTTCGACCGCGTGATCTCGGCCGGTCCGGAGGACGACCTGTACGAGCGGCTCGAGGACCTCGAGAAGGTCGTCAAAGAGGTGCGCGACGGCGGCATCGTAGGGTCCGGCGCAAACGGACACCGGCGCGCGCTCGAGGAGTACGAGAAGCTCAAGGCGAGCTGACGGGTGACCGGGTGTGCGGGCGTTGGTCCAGCGGGTGACCGAGGCGCGTGTGCGCGTCGAAGGTGAGGTGGTCGGCGAGATCGGCACCGGCCTGTGTGTGCTCGCCGCCGTGACGCACGACGACACCGAAGCGGCGGCCCGCAAGCTCGCCGAGAAGGTCTGGCACCTCCGCGTGTTCGACGACGCCGGCGGAGTCATGAACCTGCCACTGAGCGCGGTCGGCGGCCACGCTCTGGTCGTGAGCCAGTTCACGCTGTACGGCGACACCCGGCGGGGACGGCGCCCGTCGTGGGCGGCGGCCGCCCCGCCGGACCAGGCCGAAGGCCTGGTGGAGGCGTTTGCGGAGTCCCTCCGCGACCTCGGCGCGCACGTCGCCACCGGCAAATTTGCAGCCCGCATGCAAGTCGAGCTCGTCAACGACGGCCCCGTCACGCTCCTCATCGATTCATGAGGGAATCTT
>JBKOWY010000078.1:0-19579 GCA_046724655.1 Actinomycetota bacterium | reverse complement strand
TCTCTTCCTCGCAGACCTCAGCATCGAACCGGTCCTGGCCGACCTGCGAGGCGAATCGTCGCACTCCGCGGGTCCGAAGTGATTCGACGACCGATACGACCCGACTCCCCCACCGACGTCGACCGGCTCGAGCGACTTGCCGTGGAGCGAGGCAATCCGACGGCGACGACAGCGAGCACTGATGCTCGAAGCTGACGAAACGCCGGAGTTGCTGCTCCATGGGCGGCGCTTCAAAGGAGAGGGCTGTGACCCATAAGAACCTCAACCCGGTCAATCTTGACAACCCCAAGCGGGTCGCCATCGTCATCTCCAACCCGGCCCTCTCCACGACCACCGGCTGGCCGGTGGGCTTCTGGTGGGCCGAGCTGACCCACCCGTACTTCAGGTTCACCGAAGCCGGCTACGAGGTCGAGGTGTTCAGTCCCGACGGCGGCGCCTGTACCGCCGACGCCATGAGCGACCCCGACGACCCGAGTCAATGGCAGGCCGAAGACGTCATCAGCCGCGGCTATAAGCACGACCCCGAATTCGTGAAGCTCATCGAGGACACCAAGAGCGTCGATGAGCTCGATGTAGATCGTTTCGACGCGCTCGTCGTCGCGGGGGGCCAAGGACCGATGTTCACCTTCGAGCGGGCAAAGAACCTGCATCGCAAATTCGTCGAGTTCTACGAGGCGGGCAAGGTCACGGCTGCCCTGTGCCACGGCGTCGCCGTGCTTCGCTACGCCCGCCTTTCGGACGGCGAGCCCCTGGTCAAGGGCAAGACGGTCACGGGATTCGCCAACGTCGAGGAAGACTTCGCCGACCAGTCGGTCTGGGACATGGGCCTGCTCGCGAAGGACGCCCACGTCATGCCGTGGCGGATCGAGGATGAGCTCAAGGCGCTCGGCGCCAACTACATCCAAGCGGGCCTGTGGCGAGGATTCGCCATCCGTGACGGCAATCTCGTCACCGGCCAGCAGAACTTCAGCGGCGGCGAAAGCGCCGACCTGATCGTCGAAACTCTCGGCCGCTGAACGCCGAAGACCATCGGCCGCGCCGACTCCACTGGAGGGAAGCCCATGAGAGTGCTGGCCTATGACCGATTCAAGCCCGGCGTGACGACGGAACCATCACGCCGCATCTGCCAGAGGAGGTGGCGAACGTCTGACGCCTCTGGAAGGCCGGCGTCGTTCGTGAGAACTACGCACGAGCCGATCAGCCCGGCGTCGTGATCGTCTTCGAGGTCGACGCCGTTGAGGACGCCCGCGCTACACGGATGACTTTCCGCTGACCCGGGCCGGCTATCTCGAGTGGTTCCTTGTCCCGATGATGGCGCCGCTTCCCCTGGAGAGTCTGTTCAGCCCTGACGTCGACGTATCCGAGCCGTACGATCGCTCGCCGGGCCCGTGACGGCGGCGGCTTCGAGAGCCTCGGAAAGGAGAGATATGGAACGTGCATTTGGCTTGGACATACCGCTCACGCTCGAAGAGGTCTGTGACCGTCGGCGCATGGCGCTGATCGTCCACGACATGCAAGTGGGTGTCGTCACCCAAATCGACGACGCGCAAGAGATCACCTCGGCGGTCGTCACGGTCCTCGACGCCGCTCGCCGCGCCGGCGTCCGGGTGTTTTTCACTCGGCACATGTCGCTTGCCAACGAAGTTGCCGGCGCTTCCCAGCTGCGCACGGCGATGGCGTGGCAGCGCGTCCAAAGCGTGGCCCAGGTGAAACCAGCCTTTCCCCGCGACTCCGCCCAGTTCGAGCTCGTCCCGGAAGTCACCCCTCGTCCGACCGAAGCCGTCTTCGACAAGATCGCGATGTCGGCCTTTGTCGGCTCCCCGCTGGAGATGGCGCTTCGAGACTGCGGTCTTGAGGCTTTCGCCATCGTCGGCGTCGCGCTCGAGGTCGGCATCGAACCGACCGTCCGGCACGCCACCGACCTCGGGTTCCTACCAGTGGTGGTGACTGACGCCTGCGGAGCGGGCAACCCCGAGGCAGCCGAGCGCTCACTCGCGACACTGCGATTCGCCGGCGGATCGCTCGAAACCCAAAACGCGACGCTGTGTTCGACACTTGCTGCACGGCACGAGATCGACTGACCGCATCGTCCACGCCGTAAAGCCCATGGCCGTGAATACCCTGCGGCTTGCCATCCTCCGGATCGAAATGCGAACGACGTCTCGTCAGAGCGGACGTGTGCGGTCTCGCGAAAGTCCCGCGATCACGCCGACGAGCACTCCCGTCACGACATCGACGAGCTCGCCTTCGATGATGCGCATCATCCCTGCTTCCGATGAGTCGCACCAGGGTAGCGACCGCCGATGAGTCGACTAACGGGATGGGCAAAACCTCAGGGCGCCGATGTCTTCGACGGCAGGTCCCTCACGGCCGGGCCCTCGAGAACTCGGCCGTCGGTGTCGAACCGCGAGCCGTGACAGGGACAGTCCCAGGTTCGTTCCGCGGTGTTGAAAGTCACCTGGCACCCGAGGTGGGTGCACGTCATCGACACAGCGTGCAACGAGCCTTCCTCGTCGCGGTAGCACGCCGCGCGGACGCCGTTGTGCCTGGCGATGCCACCTTCGCCGGGCGCCAAGCTGTCAGCAGTGGGAGCGCGGAGCGCCGCGACGCGGTCGGCGACGAAATGCCGCGCCACACCCAGGTTCTCCTTCAGGAATCCGACTGCCGATGGGCCCGGTGCGATGCGCGTTGCATCGAACGCGTCCGCCCATGCGTTGCCGCGGCCCAGGATCCGATCGGCGAGGATCTGGGCGGCCGCGGTGCCATTCGTCATGCCCCACTTGCGGAACCCGGTCGCGACAAAGACCCGCTCTTCGCGGGCCGTGAGCTGCCCGACGTACGGATAGCCGTCGACGGTGTGGTAGTCCTGGGCCGACCAGCGGTAGTCGATCGATTCAAGATCGAAGTGCTCACGCGCCCACGACTCGAGCGCCGCGTAGTGACGCCGCGTGTCGGTCTCCTGGCCGGTCTTGTGTCCTTCGCCGCCGACGATGAGTCGCCCTCGGGGCGCAGGCCGGAGCGAGCGCGTCGGATCCTCGACGCTGATGTACATGCCGGCGGGCGCCGCTTGGCCCAAACGACCTGCTAACGCGTACGACCGGTATGGGTGCTCCCGGGCGAAGAAGCCACCCCGATCGAGGAACGGCATGTGGGTCGCCAGAACTGCCCGGTCGGCGTGGATGGTCCCGTTGTTTGACTGCACGATCACACCGGACAATCCGCTCTCGACGCCGCGTGCACGAGTGTGTTCGTGCACCGAGCCGCCTTGGGCGACCACCTGTCGCGCCAGGCCCAGGCAGTAGCGGCGAGGGTGGAGGTGCAACTGGTTGTCCAGCCGAACCGCCGCCAGGACCGGGTACGGAAGGGACGTCGTCGTCGTGAACTCGACCGCAAGACCGAGCTTCCGGGCGGTCTCGACCTCACGTTCGACGTCGGCAACGTGCTCGCGACGTTGCGTGTAGGTCACAGCGGGCGCGCGTACGAGATCGCAGTCGATGGCATCCGCTTCCGCGAATGCGGCGACGCGCTTCACGGCGCTCTCATTCGCGACTGCATAGGCGCGAGCGCGTTCCTCGCCGTGGCGCTCGACGAGCTCCCCATAGAT
The DNA here is from genome assembly GCA_046724655.1 of Actinomycetota bacterium. Lineage (GTDB taxonomy): Bacteria > Actinomycetota > Acidimicrobiia > IMCC26256 > JACDBD01 > JALZAA01. The sequence goes on along the minus strand of JBKOWY010000078.1, from coordinate 15,975 downwards.
CAAGCGATGTAGCGCCGTGACCTTCGCTGTCGTGTAGCCCGTGACTCCCGCGCAGACCGGGCCGGCGTCGATCACGACGACACGCACGCCGGCATCCACGAGCATGCGCGCCAGCGTCAGGCCGGTGATGCCGGCGCCGACCACGACCACGTCGGTCCGGACATCGCCATCCAACCCCGGGAAGTTGACGTCCGGCTCATCTGCGAACCAGGGGGACGGATTGACCTCGTTGGGGCTCCCCATGGCCTGCCCCTACCCAGTTCGGCACGCAGTGCCACCCATCCCGCGGCCGGATCAATACCGTGTGAGGGCGCGCGGGCACGGGTACTCCTTATTCTCATGGCTGTGACGCGAGGTTCGTCCCGTGCCGGCTTCGGCCCGCCCACATGGATCGCAGAGCGCTACGAGCTCGGCGACGTGGTCGGTCGCGGCGGCATGGGCGAGGTGCGGGCTGCCACGGACGTGCGCCTGCACCGCAAGGTGGCGGTGAAGCTGCTACGTGCCGATCTGGCCGAGATCGACGAGGTGCGCAGCCGCTTCGAGGGGGAGGCGCGTGCCGCCGCCGCCCTCGTGCACCCGAACGTGGTCGCCGTGTTCGACGCAGGAGAAGAGGACGGTGCGCCCTACATCGTGATGGAGCTGCTTCCGGGCCGGACCCTGGCCGACGAGCTCGCCGGCGGCCCGTTGTCAACCCCAGAGGTCTACGACCTCGCGGTCTCGCTGCTCGGTGCCCTCGAGGCTGCCCACCATGCCGGGATCGTGCACCGCGACGTCAAGCCGGGGAACGTCCTTCGCGCCGCCGGCGGTGCATGGAAGGTGGCCGACTTCGGCATCGCAAAGGTCGCCGAGGCCGCCGGCGATCTCACGATGACCGGAATGACGATCGGCACACCCGCGTATCTGGCTCCCGAACGCATCGGGGGCGAGCCGGCCACGCCGGCTACTGATCTCTATGCGACCGGCGTGGTGCTCTACGAGGCGCTCACCGGACGCAAGCCATTCGTCGCCGACAACTCGATGGCCCTCGCCGAGCGGATCCGAGCGGGTCGCGCCCCCGCGCTGCGGGAGCTCGTACCCGACGTCGAACCGACGCTGGAGCATGTCATCGACCGGGCGATGGCGACCGATCCGCGCCGCCGGTTTGCCCGCGCCGCCGACATGCGACGCGCGCTCGGCGACAGCACGGTTCGAGTCCGCTATGAGGCCCCGGCTCCGAACGATCAGACCGAGCCTCGACCGGTCGCGTCGGCCACGAGGACGCTTGCGCTTTCCACTTCGGCCCGGCCCGGACGCCGCGAACGGAGGGCGCGGCGCTGGTGGCTGGCACTCCCGGCGGCGGCAGCGGTGGCGGCGCTCGTCGCGGTCGGGATCTTCGTGGTTCAGCGCGAGTCGAGTTCGTCGTCGTCACCGTCGTCGCCCGCAACGAGCACGCCGGGCCAATCCGGGCCGACGCTGCCCCCTGACCTCGACCGGGCGCTGGAGCAACTGCGCGAGGCGGTGCAGCGGTGAAGCGGGTGCCGCTCGCCGGCGCCGTGGTCGCAGCCGCGCTGGCGGCCGTCGCGCTCACCGGCTGCGGATCGTCCTCACCCGGTATCAGCGAGAGTGCCGCGACACAGCTCGAGCTCCGGGTGCAGGCGGTGCGCGATGCGGCCATTGCCCGCGACCGCACACTCGCGGAGGAGAAGCTCGCCGATCTCGTCCAATCCGTCAACGACTTTCGTACCCGCGACAAGATCAGCGCCGACCGCGCCGAAAAAGTGTTGGATGCGGCGAACACCGTGAGGGCCCAGCTACTGACCATCCCGACGACCACGACGACCACGACGACCACGACGACCACGACGTTGCCGCCCACGACGCGGGAGCAAGGCGAGGACCGCCGCAAGAAGGACGACGGCCACAAGGGCCGGAACGGCGGAGGCGGCGACTGACGCCCGGAGCCCTAGAGTCGGCCCCCGTGGTTCACGCCATCGTGCTCATCACGGCCGAGCCGGCGCGGATCGCCTCGCTGGCGCGCGACATCGCCGACCTGGAAGGGGTTTCCGCCACGTACTCGGTGGCCGGCGACGAGGACATCGTCGTGATCATCCGGGCCACCGATCACGAAGCGCTCGCCGACCTCGTCACCGGCAGCATCGCCCCGCAGGCCGGCGTGCTGCGGACGCGCACGCTGGTCGCGTTCCGCGTCTACTCGCAGGCCGACCTGGAGTCGATCTAGCGAATCCGCTCGTAGGCCAGCGCGTACAGCAGGGCCGCGAGCGACAGGCCGTCGGGAACCGCGTTTCCCGCGATGTCGTCGCGAATCTCCGCCGCCGAACGCCAGGCGATGCGCTCTGCCTCCCCGGCATCGGCCGGCTCGCCTTCGCGCTCCGCGCCGCGAGCCAGGAGCACGTGGAAGCGCTGGTCTGAGAGGCCGTTCGACGGCTGGTAGCTGACGAGGTGCTCGAGCGGACCAGGCCGCCACCCCGTCTCCTCGCGTACCTCGCGTGCGGAGGCGTCGGCCGGGCTCTCGCCGTCGTCGACGGCGCCGGCCGGGATCTCCCAGCCCCATGTGTCGGTGATGAATCGGTGCCGCCACAGCAGGAGCACGCCCCGGTCGGGATCGTGGACCACGCACCCGGCCGCGTCGCGCGGCACCCGAACGACGTGGTGCTCGAAGCGCGCGCCGCCTGGGATCTCGACGTCGACGAGCTCCAGCGCCACCCACGGGCTCGTGTACACCGAGCGCTCCCCGTGGACGATCCAGCGCATGCCTGTTCCTCGCGTCTTCGGCGCCGTCGCCGCGGGAGTGTAGGAGCACTCGTCCAGAGGTCCTGGTGGGACGGGGTGACCTGCGCCACTCGGGGCTATTTGCCTAGAGTGCGGGCCTCCCGGTCCATGACTGCACTGTTCGAGATCCCACGTCTGCGGACGCTGGCGCGCCACGCCGCGCCCCACGTGCTCGAGGGCACGGTCGCGCCACTCGCCCTGTTCCTGCTGACGCTCCACTTCGTGGGCGTCTGGGGGGCGGTGCTCATCGGCTTGGGTTGGACGTATGCGGCCGTGGCCCGGCGCCTACTCACGAGGCGCCCGGTCCCGGGGATCCTCGTGCTCGGGGCGGTGACCCTGACCGCCCGCACCGTGATCGCCCTCGCCTCGGGCAGCGTCGTTCTCTACTTCCTTCAGCCCACGCTGGGCACCGCGCTCGTCGCGGGTGCCTTCCTGCTGTCGGTGCCGCTCCGGCGGCCACTCGCGGAGCGATTGGCGCGCGACTTCTGTCCGATGCCCGCCGGCGTGCTCGCCAACGCGCACGTCCGTCAGTTCTTCCGCCGGGTGACGCTCCTGTGGGCGGTCACGCAGCTGGCGAACGCGTCGGTGACACTCTGGCTGCTGCTCAGCGAATCATTGGCGACGTTCCTCGTCGCCAAGACGCTGGTCTCGTGGGGTCTGACGGGCGGCGCGATCGTCGTGTCGACGATCTGGTTCAAGCGGTCGATGACGCGCCACGGAATCCTGGCGCGGCGCGCGGCGCAAGCTCCTGCTTCCGCGCTATAGCTCTTGGGCTGCCTTCAGGCGTTTGATGCGCTCGGCGATGTCGGCAGCCGCCTCCTCGAGGTCTCGTTGAAGCTCCTCGAGCGCGGAGATGTCGTCCTCACCGCGCCACCAGCGGTAGTCGTCGTACTTACGTCGCGCCCGGTGCATACGGCGCAGTCGCCGGAACTCCTCGCGTGCCGCGTGGTCTCGCCTCACGTGGTGACTCCTTTCTGTGCGGCTCCTTGCTCGTACCGCCGCAGGAACCCGGCAATCGTGTCGCCGGTCTTGCTCAGCGCGTCCGCCCACGTGTCGAGCAGTCGCCTTCCGGCGTCGGTCAGTTCGTAGGTGCGTTTGCTGCGGCCGGGAAGGTCGTCGCGCCAACGTGACGTCACGACGCCCTCGGCCTCGAGCGACCGCAGCAGCCGGTAGAGATTGCCCAGGTCGACCGGGTCGTCGGGGGCCATCTCGGCGAGTGAGTCGGCGAGGTCGTAGCCGTGGGTCTCGCCGTCGCGGAGTAGCAAGAGCAGCGCCGGCTCGACGAACCGCTCGACGCGGGCGTGCACCTCCCAGGCTCCCGGCGTCGGGCTCCAGCGGCAGCGCACGCCCCGACCCTTGTGATGGTGACCGAATCGACCGCCTCGTGGCATGACCGGGAACATACTTGACAAACACATACATGTCAAATACACAGTGTTAACGACCTTCAGCCGGAGCGAGGACCGCCATGACCCTGACGCTGACCCCGACGTTCGTGGTCCTCGACGTCGCCGAGATCGGACCGGGCGAGCGCGTGCTCGACATCGCCTGCGGTGACGGCGACGCGACGCTGCACGCGGCGCGGCGCGTGGGACCGCGGGGGCTCGCCCTCGGTGTCGACGAGTCGGGTCCGCTGGTCGAGCGCGCACGCCGGCGCGCGTGCGAGGCCGGTCTGGCCAACGTGGGGTTCCTGCGCGCCGACGCGCGAACACACCGGTTCGCGCCGCTGCGATTCGACGTAGTTGTCAGCGGGCGCGGGCTGATGCGGTCGACGTGTGACGCCGGCTTCGACAACCTCGCGCGCGCTCTTCGGCCCGCGGGCCGAATCGTGTTCGTCAGCCTCGACGATCCCGGACGCGTGAGCGAGGAGCTCGCGCGTGCCGGACTCGTTCAGGTGGGCGTCTCGCGCGCCGAGGTCGATGGGATGCCGGCCAGAATCGTCACCGCGGGCGCGCCCGTGTAACGGCGCAGCCCGCGGCGACGGCGGCTTTGCCGACCGTCGCCGCAAAGCCGGAGCTTGCGACGGCGACGGGAAGGCTTCAGCTCGCCAGCAGCAAGCGGACGCCGGTGTCGGCCGACGGATGCCGCAGCCGCGACAGCGCCCGGGCCTCGATCTGACGGACCCGTTCCCGGCTGAGGTTCACGAGCTCGCCGACCTCGTCGGGCGTGCGCGGCTCGCCCCGGTCGAGACCGAAGCGCAGGCTGAGGATCGACCGCTCCCGCTCGTCGAGGACGGAGAGGAGCTTGTCGATCTCGGCCGGCAGCAAGGCCCGGGCGGCGGCGTCGAACGGGGACTCGGCGTTGCGGTCCTCGACCAGGTCCCCGAGCTCCGTCTCGCCGTCCTCGCTGACGGGCTCCGCCAGCGACACGGGATCGGGCGCGACCAGCAGGAGCTCGGTCACCTTCTCCTCGGAGAGGTCGAGCTCGTTCGCCAGCTCGGCCACGGTGGGCTCACGCTCCAGCTCGGCCTCGAGCTGGGCCCGCACCTTGTGCAGGCGCAGCAAATTGTCGCCCGCGTGCGCGGGCAGACGGATGGTCCGTCCCGTGTTGGCGATGCCGCGCTGGATCGCCTGACGGATCCACCACGTGGCGTACGTGGAGAACTTGAAGCCCTTGCGCCAGTCGAACTTCTCCACCGCGTGGATCAGGCCGAGGTTGCCCTCCTGCACGAGGTCGAGGAGAGGCAGCCCCGACGACTGGTACTTCTTGGCGATCGAGACGACCAGCCGGAGGTTGGACTGGACGAACTCTTCGCGCGCCTGGTCAGCCCGGAGGACGAGCTCCTCCAGCTGGCGTCGCTCGGCCCGCTTGATGCGGCCGGCCGCCTCGAGCTTGGCGCGCGCCTCGCGGCCCGCCTCGATGTCCTGGGCCAGGCGGGCCTCGTCGTCCTTGGTGAGGAGCTCGTGACGACCGATCTCGTCCAGATAGACCCGGACGAGGTCCTCCTCGTGGCGTTCGGTGCGATGTGTGACCTGAGTCACGTACCTTCCTTCTTCAATTCTCGGGATATTGCATGTGGCTCCGGCCCGGCGCGGCGGATCAGTCCGGCCCATCACCGGAGAGCACAGGTACAACGATCTCGGGTTCGGCGCTGTTCCGCCAATCGATTACGAATCGGCGACCCGGCTCGCCTTGTACCCCGAACGCGGCAGCTTCCCACGCTCCAGAATCTCTACCCGGGCTTCGATGCCGAGACGCTCACGGATGGCCGCCCGGCACCGGTCCGCCAGGGAGGCGAGGGCGGCGTCCGACGCCCCCGCCTCGACCCGCACCGCCCCCTCGACCTCGGCGACCTGGAACCGCATGCCCTGCGTGCTGAGCAGGTCCTTGAACCGACCGCCCCAGAACCCGCGGATGGTCGTCTCCCCGCACGGGCAAGGCTCGCGGGTGATCGCAGCGGCCTCCTCGAGGTCGTAGCGGAGCAGGCCGTTGTCGCGGTCGAGCGTCGTGACGACGAGGTTGCCCCACTTGTCGTCGAGCACGTCGCGTCCGGTCCCCGGATCGACCGCCTGCACCACGGCCCAGTCCTCGGCGAGGTGCGCGCCGGGCGCCTCTCCGCACGTGCCGCCGAGGTAGGCGTAGCACTCGAGCCCGGCCGTCATGAGTGGGGAGCCCTTCCCCGGCGGGCCCAGCGACGGGATGCACAGGCCGACGTCGTCCTTCGGGTCGAGGCCGAGCTTGGCGGCGACCTCGTAGTAACGGCCGAGCGAGAAGCCGACGAAGGGGATGTCGGGCTTCAGGCGCATCCAGGTGCGTATGCCCTGCTCGGCGAGCTCGTCGGTGTTGGGCGGCGGCACCCAGATGTTGAGCAGCCCGAAGTACTCGTAGCTGCCCGACAGCATCACGCCCCCGCCGTACAGGTAAGCCGGGTGCGCGTGCGTGGCGCTCATCCCGGGCCGGAAGCCCAGGCGCCACCCAGTTGCGTGCCGCCGATTCGTACTCGACCCAGATGTCATGTCGGGTCCACAGCGTGACCGTCGGCGTGCCCGTGGTGCCGGTCGACTGCCCGAGCCGGACGCACCCGCTCGATGGCGTGAACCGGTAGTCGCCCCACGGTGGCGCGGCAGCCTCAGAGTCGCGGAGGTCGTGCTTCGTCGTGACCGGCAGGCGTGCCAGGTCGTCGACGCCGGCGACCTCGTCGGGGCTCTCGACGCCGCGGCTTCGAGCTTGTGCCGGAACAGCGGAACGGGGCGTTCGAAGATCTTGCGGATCAGAACGCGGACGCGCATGTCCTGCGAGGGGTCCGCCGATGCTCCGGACCAATCGTCTGCATCTCGGGATCCCAGAACCTCTGCGTCTGGTCGCGGGGCGCGGGGCCCAGGACATGGGGGCCGTGCTGTGGTGGCATCGGAGGTCGATGCTAGGGAGCGACCGAGTACAGCTGCTCCGACAGCGCGCCGCGGCCGAGCGGCCCGGCGACGGGGACGGCAGCGCCGCTGCTCACGTCGAGCAGCCACAAGTGCCCGTCGCGCACGAACACGAGGTGGCGTGTGTCGGGGAGCCAGCGCGGGGCGGTCACGCCTTCTCCGGCTGCAGTGATCTGACGCGGGTCGGCACCGTCGCGGTTCGCGATCCAGAGTTCGTGCCGCTCGGTGCGCACGTACGCCATCATGCCGGCACGCGACCACGCCGGATCTGCGACCGGCTCGTTCCCGCCCGCGATGGGGCGACAACTCGTCGTGGCCGTGCACAGGAGCAGGGCGCGGGGCGCGCCGGCTCCGCGGGCGCGCCCTTCGACGACGAGCAGCCGGTCACCGCCCCTCGACCACTGCACCCATGATCGCCTCACCACCGTTTCCGCGATGGGTGTGATGCCGCCCCCGCGCGGGGAGACGAGGCCGAGCATTGCCCCGTTGTCCGGTGCGGTCCAGACCGCGATGGCGTCGACGCTCGGCGACCACCCGGCGAACAGGGGTCCCGACGACGAGTCGGGATGATCCACCGGGATACGGACCGGCGCTTCGGGACACAAGGCCGGGCAGTCGTCGCCGTAGGGTCCCGGGACCTCGAGCATGAACACCTCGGCGCGCGCGACAGCCGTATCCGCGACCCGGACGGCCGACACGGCGAGGCGACGGCCGAGGCCGGACCACGCGAGATCGAGCACGCGGTAGTCGGGCAGCTGCGTATCGCGAATCGTCGGATCCTCGGCTCCGTAGATATCGATGCCGGTGCCACCGCTGCCGTCGCGCCCCAGCTTCGGGATCACGGCGAGCGCCTGGCCGTCCGGCGCCCACGCCCAGCGCCCCACAGAGCGAGCGACTCGGTGCAGCTCGGAACCGTCGTGCTCGACGACCCAGAGGTCGCCTCGCTGCTGGAAGGCGACGTAGTAGCCGTCGGGTGAGAACGCCACGCAACACGCAGCCTTGGTGCCGCGTACTCGCAACGGCGGGTTCCCCTTGCCGTCGAGCACGAACATCTGACCGTTCGACACGTAGGCGAGCGGCGGCTGATCGCGGTAGGCGTCGGGTTGGGGCGTCGGGCCCGTGTCGGCGCCGACCGTGACAGGGGCGGCGAGGGCAAGCACCAGTGCCACACCCACAGCACCTCGCCCCCACGTCATGCCATCTTCAGCATGCGCCGATCAGGCCGCCTCGTCCACCGCCGGTTCGCGCACACACGGGTCCTGGCACGACACGGCCAGCGGCTGGGCTGGGGTCTTGACGCGCGCGGCGGACTCGATCGTGACCCACGAGATGATCGAGCCGACCACCGCGAGGGCGGCCGAGATGTAGAGCGCCCGGCCCACCCCGTCCGTGAAGGCGGTTCCCGTTGACGCCGTCTCGAGCCCGGCCAGCGCCGGCAACACCGCGACGGACAGCAAGCCCGCGACGCGAGCGATTGCGTTGTTCACGCCCGAACCCACCCCTACGTGGTTCTCCTCGACCGCGCCCATCACCGCCGCCGTAAGCGGCGCCACCGTGAACGAAAGGCCGAGCCCGAACACCACGAGCCCCGGCAGGATGCCGGTGAAATAGGAGGAGTCCGGCCCGATGCGCGCGAGCAGGAATAGGCCCATGGCAACCACAAGCGGACCGACCGTCATCGGCAACCGGGGCCCGATGCGCTGCGCCAGCCTCCCAGCGCGCGGTGACAACAACAGCATGAGCACGGTGATCGGCAAGGTTGCTGTCCCTGCTTGCAGTGCCGAGTAGCCGAGCACGGTCTGCATTTCTACGACGACGAGGAACAACGCGACACCGAGCCCGGCGTACACGACGAAGGTCGTGCCGTTGGCGCCGCTGAACTGCCGGGACTTGAAGATCTCGAGCGGCACCAGCGGCGAAGCCACCCGCCGTTCGACGAACGGGAACGCGATCAGCGCCGCCGCGCCGAGCAAGCCGGCGGCTACGACGCCCGGCGACCATCCGTGCGCGGGCCCCTGGATCAGCGCGAACACTACGCCGGCAAGGCCGAAGGTCGCGGTCGCCGCGCCGGCGAAATCGGGCCGGCGACCGGCCCGCGGATCGCGGCTCTCCGGCACGTGGCGGATTGTGACCCACAGCGCCAACGCCGCCAGTGGAACATTGATGAGGAACACGAGTCGCCATGACACGGCGTCGACCAGCCAACCCCCGAGGAACGGGCCAATCGAGGTGGCGACGCCGGTCAGGCCCGACCACGCGCCGATGGCGGCGCCGTGATCCTCGGAGCGGAAGCTGGCGGTGATGAGCGCGAGGCTGCCGGGCACGAGCAATGCCCCGCCCACGCCTTGGAGGGCGCGCGCCGCGATCAACGCCCCGATGCTCGGCGCGATGCCGCACAGCACCGAGGCGCCGGTGAAGGCAACGAGGCCGATGACGAACACGCGCTTGCGCCCGTACTCGTCGCCGAGCGCGCCCCCCAAGAGCAGGAGCGCGCTCAAGGTCAACAGATAGCCGTCGAGCGTCCATTGCAGCCCGGACAGCCCGCCACCGAGGTCTTCGCCGATCTTCGGCAGTGCCACATTCACGACCGTCGAGTCGAGGAACGCGATGCCCGACCCGAGGATGGCCGCGAAGACGACCCACCGCCCGCGCGCCGTCCCGAATCGGACCCGCTCCCCGGCCGGGGGCGCACCGGCCGGTGGGGTCACTCGGCCTCTCGATCCAGCTCGAGCGAGAGGGAGTTCATGCAGTAGCGCTGCCCCGTCGGCGCCGGCCCGTCGTCGAAGACGTGCCCGAGGTGGCTGCCGCACCGGCGGCACACGACCTCGGTGCGGACCATGCCGTGATTGTGGTCGGGCCGCAGCTCGACGGCGCTCGCCACGATCGGCTCCGTGAAGCTCGGCCATCCCGTCCCGGAATCGAACTTGGTGTCGGAACGGAACAGCTCGTTGCCGCACGCTGCGCAGCGGTAGATGCCGTCGTCGTGGCAGTTCCAGTACTCACCCGTGAACGCGGGCTCCGTGCCTGCCTGCCGCAACACCTGGTACTGCGCCGGCGTCAGCTCCTTCTGCCACTCGTCCTCGGTCTTTGTCACTTCCGGGCTCATGGCCCCTCCTCATTCGTTCTTGCGTCATCTACGCACTTCATAGGTGCCTAATTGACGCAAGAAACATCACTGCCAGTAGCGCTCGACGGTCGATTCGTCCCGGGCTTTGGCCTGCGACGGGTCGTCGCCGTACTGGCGCCGGGCCCGCCGCTGACGCAAGAGATCCCAGCACTGGTCGAGCCGCACCTGCACGTCGTCGAGGCGGCGGTGCTCGTCCGGGCTCAGTCCCTCCCCGGCGTGGTGGCGTTCGAGGAGCGCGTGCTCCTCTTCCGCCAGCTGCTGGATGTTGCTCAATACGTCGTCATCGGCCATGGCTTCTCCCGTCAGGCGAATCGTCGCTCGATGCTTAGGTTCCTATCGTCGAGGGCCGCCAATAGGCAACCGCGCAGCCGAGTCAGCTGTTCCGGCGCCGGTGCCGCACTGTCGGCGAGGGCGCGGCCGAAGCCGGGATCACCCCAGACCGGGCCCGTCGGCGACGGGTCGTCGGCGTGGCGCGAAAACAGGTGCCAGTGGAGATGCGGCGCGCCGTTGCCGAGCAGCTCGTAGTTGAGCTTTCGGGGCTTGAAGGCGTGGAACACGGCTTCCGCGACCTTGGCCATTTCGCGTAGGTATGCGTTCCGCTCGCTCTTCGCCAGCTCGTGCAGGTCGTGCACACACCGCTTCGCGACGAAGATCGTGTAGCCCTCGTGGTACTGGATGTCGCCGAGGTTGACGTAGCCGGTCGACGTCCTCGCGACGCTGAACGGGTTCTCTCCGCGTTCGGTGCGTGCGATGCGTGCGCAGAGGTCGCAGCCCGGCGCGGAGTCGCTCATGCGGGCTTGTACGCCCAGACCTCCACCTCGACCCGGGCGCCGATGGGAAGCGCCGCAACCTGCACGGTGGTTCGCGCCGGGCGGTGCTTCTCGACGAATTCGCCGTAGATCTCGTTGACGGACGGGAAGTCCGCCATATCGGCCAGGAAGATGGTGACCTTGGCGACGTCCGCCCAGCCCGCGCCACAGTCTGCGAGCACGGTCGTGACGTTCGCGAGCGCCTGGCGTGCCTCGCCTGCAGTGCCGCCGGCCGCGAGGCGGCCCGTCGAGACGTCGAAGCCGACCTGACCGGCGAGGACGAGCCAGTCGCCGGCGCGAACGGCAGGCGAGTACGCACCGGCGACGGGCGGGGCATTCGGGGTGTGGGCCGGCTCCACCGCCATGCGAATCTGCCTAGTCGAGTTCGCCGCGGCGGTTCCACTCCCGGAAGACGCGCGACTCCCGTTCGTAGCCGAGCACGCTCACGGCACTGGTGCTGAGGAGGAAGAAGCGCCCGCCCTCGGGTGCGAGTCCGAGCCAGCACGCGCCGAGGATGCGCAGGAAGTGACCATGCGAAAACAGCGCCACGTCGCCACCGGCCCCGGCAGCGCGCTCGAGCGCACGTCGGGCTCGGGTGCCGGCGTGATCCAGCGACTCACCGCCGGGTGAGCCGGCCCATACGTTCCATCCCGGGCGCTCCTTGCGGATGTCGGCTGTCGTGCGTCCCTCGTACTCGCCGTAATCCCACTCGCGCAGGTCCTCATCGGTCTGCACGACGTCGCCGAAACCGGCCAGGCGGCACGTCTCCAGCGCGCGTGACAGCGGCGACGACAGCACGACTGCGAAGTCGTGACCCTCCAGCATCCGACCGAGCACCTCGGCCTGCGTGCGTCCCCTCTCGGTGAGCGGGACGTCGGTGCGGCTCGTGTGCTGCCCGGTCCCGGTCCATTCGGTGTCGCCGTGGCGTACGAGCCAGATCTCACCCGAGGTCACTGGGGCGGCGCGTGCCAGAACTCGCCCTCGGGCAGCAGCGCGTTCGCCTCCGCCGGCCCCCACGTCTTCGGCTTGTACGGATGCGCCGGGCCGTGGTCATCGAGGACGGGGTCGACGACGGCCCATGCAGCCTCCACGCCGTCCTCGCGCGCGAACAGCAGTGCCTCGCCCTCCATGGCGTCGCCGATGAGGCGCTCGTAAGCCAACATCTCGTCGGGGCCCTGGTTGCACAGGTATAGCTCGACGGGCGCCCCGACGAACGACTCGCCTGGCACCTTGGCCCGGCAACCGAGCGCGATGGCGACCTTGTCGGGGCCGAGACGGAAGCGCAGGTAGTTCTGGTCGTCGGGGTCGATCTCGGCTTCCTCGAACACCTGCTGGGGCGGCCGGTGAAGCTTGGCGATGACCTCGGTCGCCGTGATCGGCAGCTCCTTGCCGGCTCGGATGTAGAACGGCACGCCGTTCCAGCGCCACGAGTCGACGAACGCGCGGACGGCGGCGAACGTCTCGACGTCGGAGTCGGGCGCCACACCTTCCTCGTCGCGATAGCCGTTGAACTGACCACGCACGAGATCGGTCGGTGCAAGCGGGCGCATGGCTGCGAACACCTTCTCCTTCGCGTCACGCAGGGCTTCGACGCCCTCGCCGACCGGTGGCTCCATGGCGAGGATGGCGGCCGTCTGGAGCAGGTGGTTCTGCACGACGTCCCGCAGCGCGCCGACCTCCTCGTAGAAGCGACCCCGGCCCTGCACACCGAAGTTCTCGGCCATCGTGATCTGAATGCTCTCGACGTAGTTGCGGTTCCAGATCGGCTCGAGGAACGAGTTGGCGAACCGGAAGTACAAGAGGTTCTCCACCGATTCCTTGCCGAGGTAGTGGTCGATCCGGAAGATCGACTGCTCGGGGAACACCGAGTGGAGCACGCGGTTGAGCTCCTGGGCCGACGCGAGGTCGCGCCCGAACGGCTTTTCGACGATCACCCGGGCGTCCTGGGCCGCGCTCGACTTGCCCAGTCCCTCGACGACCGTCGGGAAGAGGGTGGGGGGTATGGCGAGGTAGTGCGCGGGCCGGGCCGAGTCCACTTCACCAAGGCGGTTCTTGATCGCGCCGTAGGTCTTGGTGTCGCGATAGTCGCCGTCCACGTAGCTCATCGATTGGCTGAGCTTTTCGAAAGCGCCCTTGTCGTCGATGCCACCGCCGTGTTCGTTGATGCTGTCCTGCGCACGCTTGCGTAGGTCGTCGACGGTCCAGCTCGATGAGGCGACGCCGATCACGGGAGCGCCGAGATGCCCCTTCTTCGTCATCCCGTACAGTGCCGGGAAGATCTTCTTGTACGCGAGATCACCGGTCGCCCCGAAGAACACGAGCGCGTCGGAACCTTGGTGTGCGTTGGTCATGACTGCCCTTTCTCTGCGTGCCCACCGAACTCGTTGCGCATTGCGGAGAGGAGCTTGTCGGCGAACTCGGCTTCCCCACGCGAGCTGAACCGCTCGTACAGCGACGCCGTGATCACGTGCGCCGGCACGCTCTCGTCGATCGCGGCCATCACCGTCCAGCGCCCCTCACCGGAGTCCGACACCCGACCCTGGAACTCGGCGAGCCGCGGCGACTTGTGCAACGCCAGCGCGGTGAGGTCGAGCAGCCATGAGGCGATGACGCTGCCGCGCCGCCACACCTCCGCGACCTCGGGGATGTCGAGGTCGTACTGGTAGTACTCCGGGTGCTCGAGCGGCGCGGTCTCGGCGTCGGCTTCCGGCGGACGCGTGCCGACGTCGGCTTTCTCGAGGATGGCGAGCCCTTCGGCGTACGCGGCCATGATCCCGTACTCGATCCCGTTGTGGACCATCTTCACGAAGTGGCCGGCGCCGTTGGGCCCGCAGTGCAGGTAACCCTGCTCGGACGGCGCCGGAGCGCCCGTGCGGCCGGGCGTACGGGGAGCAGCGTCGACGCCGGGAGCGATGGTGGCGAACACCGGGTCGAGGTGCTGCACGACCTTCTCCTCACCGCCGATCATGAGACAGAATCCGCGCTGGAGCCCGAAGACACCGCCGCTCGTGCCGACGTCGACGTAGTGGATGCCCTTGGCCGACAGCTCCTTGGCGCGCGTGATGTCGTCCCGGTAGTAGGAGTTCCCGCCGTCGATGATGATGTCGTCGGCTTCGAACTCGTCCGCGAGCTCGAACACGGTCGAGCCGGTCACCGACGCGGGGACCATGACCCACGCCGCGCGCGGCTTCGTGAGTTTCGACGCGAAGTCAGCCAGCGATGACGATCCGGTGGCCCCGATGTCGGCGAGCTCTTTGACCTTGGGCTCGTTGTGGTCGTACACGACGCACTCGTGGCTGTCGCGCAGGAGACGGCGCACGAGACCGTTGCCCATGCGCCCCAGTCCGATCATCCCGAGTTGCATGTGCGTCTCCTCTCGGTCGCGCGCGCCACGCTACCGGCGCGTCGCGGCATGCTGAACCGCCCTTGTGGATCAGGATTTGCCGGGCGTACGGTCTGGATGTGTTATGTGCCGCCCCTGAGCTGGTCGATCTTCGACTCGATTCGTGTGAGGAGGTCTTCCCACGACTTGACGAACGAGTCGGCGCCGTCCGTCTGGAGTGTCGACGCCAGCCCGTCGACGTCGATACCCGCCTTTGCGATGCGAGCCAGGACTTCTTCGGCATCACCCCCGTCGGCGGGCAGTAGGTCTCCGACGGCGCCGTGCTGGCCGAACGCGAGGAGCGTGGTCTCCGGCATCGTGTTGATCGTCTGCTCGGACGCCAAGGAGTGGATGTAATAGGTGTCGGGCAGGTTCGGATCCTTCGTGCCGGTGCTCGCCCACAAGAGGCGCTGGGGCTTGGCGCCCGCCGCCGCCAGCTTCCGCCAGCGGTCGGAGGCCAGCAGCGCGCGGTACGCCTTGTACGTGCGCTTGGCGATCGCCACACCGAGCCGGCCGCTCAGGTCGGCCGGAAGCTTGCCCATCACTGCCGCGTCCCAACGCGAGATGAACACCGACGCCACCGACGCCACGCCGAGATCGAGCCCTGCGTCCTTCCGCCGCTCCAGGCCGCGCAGGTACGCCTCGGCCGCGTCCTTGTGGTGCTCCCGTGAGAACAGCAGCGTCACGTTCACGGGGACGCCCGAGAAGATGAGCTCCTCGATGGCAGGGAGGCCCTCGGGTGTACCCGGCACCTTGATGAACAGGTTGGGTGTTCCCGCCTTCTGGTGCAATTCCTTGGCTTCGGCGACGCTGCTCTGCGTGTCGTGGGCGAGCTTGGGCGACACTTCGAGCGACACCCAGCCGTCGACGCCGCGGGTTGCGTCCCAGATCGGGCGGAACAGGCTCGCCGCCTTTGTGAGGTCCACCAGCGCGAGCTCGAAGAACAGTGCCTCGCCCGTGGTTCCCGACGACACGAGGTCACGGACCTGGTCGTCGTAGTCGGCGCTGCCGGTCATGGCCTTGTCGAAGATCGTCGGGTTCGACGTGAGGCCGGTGACGGCGAGGTCGGCGATGTACCGGGCGAGCGTTCCGCTGCTGACGAGCCCGCGCGTGATGTTGTCGAGCCAGAGGCTCTGACCGGCGTCGTGCAGACGCGTCGCCGCGTTCATGCTGCGGTCGCGCTCGAACTCGAGCACCTCACCCAGACGACGCAGGTGGCGCGCCTCGGTGCTGGGCGTCGCGTTGACGAACGCCTCGACGATCTCCGCCGCGACTTCGGGGCCCATCACTCGTGCGCCGAGCGTGAGCACGTTCACGTGGTCGTGCTCGACCATCTGATGGCCGGTGTAGTGGTCGGCGGCGTACGCGGCCCGGATGCCTGGGAGCTTGTTGGCCGCGATCGTGACTCCGGCGCCGCTGCCGCAGACGAGGATGCCGCGCTGTGCGTCGGTCGCGTCCAGCGCGTCAGCGACTGCTTTGGCCACCAGCGGGTAGTCGATCCCCTCGGGCGGCGCGACGTCG
>JBKOWY010000192.1:0-7853 GCA_046724655.1 Actinomycetota bacterium | reverse complement strand
GGACGAAGCACCCCGCCGACGTCACCGTCGGCTTCCTGCCATCCAGGGTGGCGATCACGCCGTGTCGCGGTGACTGAGCGAGGGCCAGCGATGCAGCGGTTCCGGTGGGTTCGTGGGGTTGTGGTGCTCGGGTTGGCGGGCGCGCTGGTGGGTGCCGTCCCGGACGGGGTGTCGGCGGCGCCAGCACGCAAGGAGTGCCGTGCGACCGCCTTCGTCACCAACGCGCTCAGCGCCTCGGTGTCGACGATTGATGTGAAGACAAGGACCAAGAACCCCACCGACATCCCCGTCGGCACGGGGCCGTATGACGTGGGGGTCACGCCGGACGGCATGACCGCCTTCGTCACCTATAACCTCGGCGACTCGGTGTCGACGATCGACGTCAAGAGCAGGACCAAGCACCCCACCGACATCGCCGTCGGCACGGGTCCGAAGGGGGTGACGGTCACGCCCGACGGCAAGACCGCCTTCGTAATGAACGGAGGCGTTCTTGCCGGCCCAGCCGGAGTGATCGGCCCCATCCGCCCCGTCGGCGACTCGGTGTCGACGATCGATGTGAAGACCAGGACCAAGCACCCCACCGACATCACCGTCCCCCCGGGCCCGATCGGGGTGGCGGTCACGCCGGACGGCAAGACCGCCTTCGTCAAGACCGCCGTCGGGGTGTCCATGATTGATGTGAAGACCAGGACCAAGCACCCCACCGACATCACCGCCGGCGTGGGCGGCGGGGTGGCGTTCACGCCCGACGGCAAGACCGCCTTCGTCACCGACCCGGCCAGCGGCACGGTGTCGACGATTGATGTGAAGACCAGGACCAAGCACCCCACCGACATCCCCGTCGGCACATTCCCGTTCCAGGTGGCGGTCACGCCGTGTCGCCGGTGACGGGCGCCGACAACCCGCGCGTGACGGCCGTCCAGAGCCCGCGCGCCGTGGTGCTAACGAGACTGCTAACGAACGGTTAAGCCGCTCTACGCCGATCAAGCGTGTTTACGTGGAAACGCAAGGGTGGGCGTCCATGTAACCGGACCTAATCGTCCTTGATCGTCGCATCTCGGGCGACTTTTAATCCGATGGTCCGGGGTTCGATTCCCCGGCGGCCCACCGTCGTTCATGACCGACCGCGTTGGCATAGCGCCAGACCGGCGCCGCGACTCTCGCGTACCCTCGTGACCCGGATGGACGCCGCCACCCGGATCTCGACACCCGAGACGCGCGCGCCGAAGTCCCTCCCGCGTCTCCCCTGGCGCGAAGTGGTGGTGCCGTGGCTTGTCTCCCGGGTCTATTCCGTGTTCTTGATCGTCGGCGCCGCGTCCGTCGGCCGTGGTGGCATACGCACGACCGGTTTCGCCAAGTGGGATGGCCAGTGGTACTTGGCCATCGCGCGGTTCGGGTACGGACCCTTGCCCGCCGAAGGGATCCAGACTCGCTGGCCGTTCTTTCCCGGCTTTCCCGCCGTGATTCGCGCGATCCGCGAGATCGGCCTGCCCGATCGCGGCTCGGTACTCGTCTTGAATGAGGTGATTTTCCTGCTCGCGCTGCTCGGCGTCTGGCGCATCGCCCGGCGCTACACCGCCGCTGGTCCCGCGCGCCTGGCGGTGTGGTCGCTGGCGTTGTTCCCGGGAGCATTCATCTTTTCGATGGTGTACCCGTCGGCCATCTGGCTGGCCGCCTCGGTGTGGGCGTTCATCCTCGTCGACGAGCGTTATGACCTCGCGGCTGCCGTGCTCGTAACGGGTGCGACGCTCGTGCGCCCGAACGGCATCGTCCTCGCGCTCGCGCTCGTGGTCGTACTGCGCTCGTGGCGTCGCGTGCTCCTCGTGTGCGCACCGTCGGTGGTGGCGGTCGCGCTCTGGTGCGTCGTGTGCTACCACTGGACCGGCGACGCCCTCGTGTTCTTGTCGTCGAAGGAGGGTTGGCCCGAGGTCACGATCAAGGCGTTCGCGATCACGCCCTGGCGGCGCGCTTACGTGATCCCGCACGTGTTTCTGGCCCTGGCCGCGCTGGGTGCGCTCTTCCTCGTCCGCCGTCGGTTGCCGGCCGCCTGGACACTGTTCACCGTCCTATACCTGCTGCCGTCGCTCGGACTCGGCATGGTCGGGCTCGGCCGTTACGCGAACGAGTGCTTCCCGCCATTCGTGGCCGCCGGTGATCTGCTTTACCGCGTCCGCCGCCAGCTTCGGATCGCGGCGTTCGGGTCGGCGGTCGTGGGCCAAGCGGTGTGCGCGTGGTGGGTGATCCACCAGCAGTACATCCCCTGACCCTCCGGACACGACGGAGCGGAAGGAAGTCCGGACAGCGCTCGCGACCGAAAGCGCCCGAGAGCCGGCGCCGCATGGACGGTGGCCAGGCCGTGAACAATGGCGGCTCAAGGCGTCTGGCAGTTGCGTCATGCGCTGGCCGGGCTGTGCTCGGCTCCCGAGTCTTCGCCCTCGGCCTCCTTGCGGGCCGGCCACGGTGCAAGGCGGCTTCACAGACCGTCAGAATCGGCGCGTGAGTCGCTGAGCAGGAGCGTAAGCTCGCCTTCCTTCCCCAACACCACGAAGAAGAACACCCAGAGCTGGTCGGGCGCGCTCACGGCCCAGAGGCCCCAGCGCCTACCCCGGTGGCCGCCAAGACAGCCACTGCGACAGGTCCGCAAGCTGCGATCGCGGCGATCACGACGCGTGTCCATTTCTTCATGGCGCTCACATGCCTCATTCTCACCCCGTCCTCGACCTGCTCCGCCAGAGCTTCTCGACCACTCTCCACCAAGGCGAACGACAACCCGCTCCATCCGTCCGGCTCCAAGCGCAAGCGCGCTGCCATTTGTGCCGGCGCGAGAGCGGGGGAGGGTTGTCAACGCGGACCGGCGGGAGACCCGGTCCTGCGGGGCCTCCCACCGTTCCCTTCCCCGGCTCTGCCTCCATAAAAGGGCGGTTTGGGCAGAACTCGGAGGTACCACCAGTATTGGGCAGAAAGTGCGGAACGTAAACCTCTTCGCCTCCTTAGCGCAGCTCTTCGCTTGTAATTCGACGGCCAGCCGTCCTCGATGCGCGCGTCCGACCTTCGACGTCGGCGCTCGTTTCCCAAGTCAGCCCGCCTTTCGGCGCCCTTCTCGGCCGTCCTGGTAGTTGCATGGCATTTGCACGCGCGCGAATGGGCAGCTCAGAGGGCATGCAGAGGGGTGGCAACGGAGTCCCAATCCGCAGGCTGGCCGGGTTTGTGCTGGTCAGCGGAGTGCCAAGTTCCCGAGGCGGCGCGTCGGCCCCTCCACGTCGGCGTGTCCGTCTCGGGTGCCGCATCCGCGCGGGCCACGCCTGGCGGGCGGTACCAGGCGGCCAGGCTGGCGCCAGATCTCAGACCCGGGTCAATCACCGGCCCGGCCATGCCCAGCCTTCGAGCACGAGCTAACGAGAGGAGATGGCGATGGACCGTGTTCATCAATCAATAACAAGGGCAGGCGGTCGCTCACGGCGGTGAGCAGTCCCGCGACGAGCACGCCTGATGTCAAAGCAATGGTGAGCAGGTCGCAAGGACCACACCACGGGACTGCTTGGGACCGGCACTGGAAGAGTCAGGTGTGCAGCTCACGCGTACCGTGTTTGATCCTGTTTCACTCGGCGCGGACCGCCTCGAGCTCGATGTCAACGGCGGCTGAATCGTGACCGGGTCAGTTTTCAGGCGTCGTCGTGAGATGGTCCGGCATTGAACGCGGAGGGCGGGAGACCGCGGTCCTGGTCCCCCGCCCCCGCTTCTCCGGGGTCCCGGCCTTGCCCATTCCCTCGGAGGCGCATGTTGAGCATGGGCCCGGCGGCCGGTGTGCTCCATGACCCAGAACACGGATCTCGGGTGACCCGAGACACACGAGCGTGCTCGAGCCAGATCACTCGAAGGTCTTGACTCTCCCCTCGGGGAAGACCAGAGGATGGACACATGTCCGGCGACGCGCTGCTCCGCATCGGCCCGTTCTCGAGGGCATCGTGGCTGTCGATCAAGGCGCT
Organism: Actinomycetota bacterium; assembly: GCA_046724655.1. GTDB lineage: Bacteria > Actinomycetota > Acidimicrobiia > IMCC26256 > JACDBD01 > JALZAA01. Next base: position 3,867 of record JBKOWY010000192.1, on the reverse strand, counting down.
GCGGGCCTACCACGAAGCCGGGCTCCTGGTGCCGGCCGAAGTCGATCCTCGCACCGGGTACCGGTCGTACACGACCGCTCAGCTCGCCGACGCCGCGATCATCCGCAAGCTCCGGCAACTCGACGTGCCCCTCGAGGCCATCGGCGAAGTGCTCGAGGCCCGCGATGCGACTGTGACGCGGAAGGTGCTCGCCGAGCACGGCGCGGCGCTGGAGGAGCGGATCGCGGCCAGCCAGCGAGCTCTCGACGAGCTCTATGCCGCGCTCGACACTCCCGCACTGCAAACAGCTGTGCATCGTCGATACGAGCCGGCGCGCACGGTTCTCACTTTTTCGGGCACCGTGACCGAGTCCGGATGGATGCTTTTCCTCGAGCGGGCTCGGACCGTTCTCGCCGATGCGGCAAGCGGCGCCGGCGCTGTCGTCGACGGGCCGTTCGGCGCCTGTTACCCACCCCCGCTCGATGACGACGCGCAGGACGTCGTTGCATTCGTCCCGGTCATTTCCGCGCCCCAGCTCTCCGCGGCGATGCGATCGGACGGCGTCGCCGTGGGCGATCTACCCGCCGCCGACCTGGCGGTGATCGACCATCTCGGCGACTACGACGACTTGGAAGACACCTATCGAGACCTCGGTTCATGGGTGGCCACGCACGGCGAGCCCACGGACTTGCCAGTCCGGGAGATCTACCTCGTTGGCCCGATCGACACCGACGATCCGAGCAATTACCGGACGGAGATCTGCTGGCCCATTCGAACCCGTTCGTCCGTCGAACAGGAGACTTGACCCATGGCTTCCATCCGCAAGGAAATCTCGATCGACGCCCGGCCCGATGACGCATGGGCCGCGGTCAGCGACTTCGGCGCGCTGCACGAGCGCCTCGCGCCCGGCTTCGTCACCGACCTTCGCATGGAGGGGGAGGACGCCCGGGTGATCACTTTCTTCAACGGCGCGGTCGTACGCGAACTGCTCGTTGGTCTGGACGACGAGGCACGTCGGATGGCGTACGCCGTCGTCGACGGTCCACTGGAGTTCGCGCACTTCAATGGCTCGGCCCAGGTGTTGGCGGATGGGGAAGGCTGCCGGTTCGTGTGGATCGTCGACGTGCTGCCGCACGAATTCGCGGAAGTGGTCAACGATCTGATGGAGCGCGGAATCGGGGTGATGAAGCAAACACTCGAGTCGCACGCCGAGGTGCGCTGATGCGTAGCCGGGGCGCGCCGACACCCGGGCCTGAAGGCCCGGGTGTTGACGACTCACTGCATTTCAGCTGCGCTCAGGCTCAGGCCGCGTTGCCGGTCAAGTTCGCCACCGGCTGACCGTCGGTCCCCGGGTTGGTGCTGTCGACGATCAAATCGGCCAGCCTGGTCTGACTGGTGCCCATGCCCGGATCGAATGTCACCTTCATGTCGCACGTGTCGCCCACGCCGAGGGTCGCATCCTGGCACTCGTTGTCGGGGCCGGCGGTCGCCGGAAGGTCGAAGTCGTCCTGATCGGGCCCGGCCACGGTGGTGTCGAGCATGCCCGATTCGTTCGAGCCGTTGTTGGTGACTGTGAACGTCTTCGAGACCCCTGCCCCCACGCGTAAGCGCTCACGCTACACCCGTCACCGGGTACCGACCACGCGGGCATTTCGTACATTGACGACGGACTGACGATGTGGTCGTGCCGCCGCGTTCTACACGTCAGCGAGCGACGTGGGCCGGAACCGGCGCGGGCCGCTCAACCGCTTCCACGCGCCCACGTCTCGGAGGGCGGGCCTGCCGCAGGGACATGACGACCAAGCCCACGATCATCGCCAGCTCGAAGAAGACGAGCACGGCGTTGCCGGCGAACAGCAACCGGAACGGCGCCGTGCCCGGCCAACCCTGCTTGTACTGGTAGGCGAGGAGATAGAGCGCGGACTGGACGAGCACGAGCTTGGTGAGGCCGGTACGCCATTCGAGGACGAGCACGGGCAGGACCCACGCTGCGTACCACGGCAGGACATACGTGCCCGCGAGGAGATACGCGACTAGCGCGCTCCCCACCACGAGCGCTGGTGTGTGGTCGCGCAGGCGGCCCCGCACCAGGATGGCGGCGAGCACGAGCACGACCACCGTCGAGAACCGGGCGGCTGAGTCCAGGTAATCGGGAGAGAACCGGTAGAAGCGGCCGAGGCCGAACAGGTTCGTGCGGCCTTCCGAGTCGGCGAGGAGCCAGATCGAGTTGTGGCTGATGTGGAAGCGCGCCTCGCGAAGAGGTGCGATCCCGTCGAGCCCGCCGCTCAGCGCGTATCCGAGCGATAACGCGCCGCCCGTGACCGCGGTCGTGACCGCCGCCGGCCGCAGGCCGCGCTTGCGCCAGATCCATACGGCGAGCGCCGCGAGTCCGAGGAGCGCCACGATCTTCACCGAAACCGCTACCGCGATGGCGATCCCGGCCAGCGCGAAACGTTCTCGCGTCGCGAGCAGAACAGCAGCCAACAGTGCCAGCCCGACGAGGGCGTCGTTGTGGCCGCCGTTGACGACGGAGTAGATGACGAGCGGGTTGAGCCCGATCAGCGCGGCAGCGGCCGGATCGCGGGTGCGGCGAGCAATCAGCAGCACAGCCAGGAAGACCGAGAGCGCGGCCAGTGACTGGAACGCGATCCGGGTCGCGCGCCCGTCCGTGCCGGTCACTTCGAGAACGGCAGCCGATATGCCATTCCACAGTGGTCCGTACACCGACTCGGTGTCCTGCCAGATCGGCTTCACCCGCCGGGTGACGATGTCGTTCGGGAAGTCACTCGCGGTGTGCCGGTAGGGGCTGGCGCCGTATTCCGCTGTCATGCGCCCGTACGCCGCGTACGACCAGACGTCGGTGGAGTCCCGGGGCCAGCGCGCCACCGCGAGCGCCGAAAGAGCGAGCGTGAGGACCAGCACCGTGCGCATGCCGAGCGCGCGCCGCCATCGCTCTCGGAAGAGCACCGCCGTGAGCGTGACGAAACCGGTCGTCAGGAGTGCGGCGCGACCGGGAGCGAAGAACCAGCGGAAGACGGCGGTGCCGGTGGCCGACGCCGAGACGAGCACCAGCGTGAGCGCGATGGCGCGGTCGACAGGAGTGGGCGCGTCCGAGGTCAGGTCGCGGCGCACGGCGGGAAGTCTTCCCACGTAGGTATGAGACGTGAATGAAAGTTGGCCGAAGCCTAGGGCCACAGCCGGCGGGCCGCCGCGTCCGGCCCGACGACGACGTCGAAGGCATCACGGCTCGTGAGCCAGTCCCGGTTCGCACGGTGGACCGGGTCCCGGCCGTCGTAGCGGTTCAGCACGACGACCACTGGGAGGCCGGCGAAGGCGTCGACCGACATGCGCACGGTGTTGATGGTCCCCAACTCAGCGTCGGCGACGAGCGCAACCATGTCGGCGGCGATGGCGCGCGCCAGCGCGACGTTGTCACCGTCGGCCGCAAGTGGTGAGCGGGCGCCGCCTGCGCCTTCGACCAGGCCCACGTCGATCCCGTCACGCCACCGCAGCTCGGCCACGAGCTCGTCCACGGCGAACGGCGGCTTGTCCAACGCGTCCGCCGCCATTGGCGGTGCAAGCGTGCACCCGTACCAGCGATGGGGCGCGCACACTTCGTGAGGGGCTTCGCCCGTAGCCGCCGCGAGCACGTCGGCGTCGGTGCGCCGATCGCCGGCCGCGAAGGACTGCACCGGCTTGCGTGCCGCGACCCGTACTCCGGCGCGGCGCAAGTGTCCCAGCACGGCCGCCGCGATCCACGTCTTGCCGACCTCCGTGCTCGTTCCGCTGACGAACGCGAGCCGAGCCGGTCGCGCCGTCACAGGTTCGCGAGCGCGGTCGCGAGCGCGTCGATCTGCGACGGCGCGTGCGCGGCCGACAGCGTGACTC
>JBKOWY010000176.1:0-7617 GCA_046724655.1 Actinomycetota bacterium | reverse complement strand
CACCGCGCAGTGGGGATCGAGCTCGCAGGCGACGCCGTAGGCGAGCCCGCCCCCGAAGCAGAACCCCATGACGCCGACCGGGCCGTCGACCTCGGGCTTGGTCCGCAGGTACGCAAGCGCAGCATCGGCGTCGCGCACGCCAGCGTGAGGGTCGAACTGACCGATGAGCTCGAGCGCCCGCGTCATGTCCTTGTCGTCCTGCAGGTCGACGTTGCGCTCGATGCGCCAGAACAGGTCGGGCATCAACGTGACGTAGCCGAGATCGGCGAGGCGGCTCGCCACGCCACGCATGTAGCCGGTGATGCCTCCGGCTTCGTGGAGCAGAAGCATGCCAGGACCGGCACCCCCATCGGGCACCGCCAGATGAGCGTCGAACTCGTCGTCGTCGTGCGCGGGGACGCGTACCGTTGCCATGGCCGCAGACGCTTCTCTCTACGCGGCGTAGCCCTCGTGGCGGCGATCTGCGTCTTCGGAGGAAATCCAACCGAACAGCGCGCTCCAGATCGCGCCGCCGAACATGATCGCCACCGGGACGACCAGGACCATCACCACGATCATGATCACGGCACCGGCCACAGCGAAACGCTACCCCTTGGATGCTTGATTTCAACAAGCGGTCAGCGGACCATGACTCGGGCGACAACAGCGGGAGGATCAAGGCAGGTTCGTACATTGGCGCGCTAGCCATACCTCCCTTCCTATGGTTCCTGGGAAGCATTTGGAGCCGGATCCGCCGCGTCGAGGATGCGCGCCGGCTCGCGACCATCAGCCGGGGGTGGCATTGTGCTGGCGACCCTGGCGACCGCGGGCGGGGCCGTGACCACCACGACCGCCCTGCTGACCCGGGAGATCGGGCTCGGCGCGAAGGTGTTCTACGTGCTCGCAGGCGCGCTCACCGCGAGCGCCGGGTTCGGCGCGGCCGTGTTCACCGCTGCGATCTCGATCGCCGCGATCAGGAACGCCACGTTCCCAGAAGTGGTTGGGTACGTAGGCCTGGCGATCGCGGTCGGGTGGCTCGTCGCCGGCCTGTCGCTCGTGACCCTGAGCAGCGGCATCTTCTTCCTCGGGTTCATCGTGTTCCGGGTGTGGCTGCTCTGGGTCCTGGTGATCAGCTTCTTGCTGTACCGGCCCCAGGCCGCGGCGCGAATGACGTAGTCAGCGGCGCAAACGGCGGGCGGCGCGCGTCTCGCGGGCGGGGAATGCCTCGGGACGGGCGCCGTCCGCGCGCGTCACCGCATTCCATGCCGCGCCGGCGACGGCTGCGAACACGGCGTCCGACGAGCGTGGCCGCGGCGGGCCGTCGTCGTCGACGATCGTCACCTCGATCGGCGGTGTGTCCTTGGCCCTGATCACACCGAAGGAGCGGATCGTGAGGTCGTGGACCTCGCCCGACTCCGGATCGACGGCGATGCCCTCGCTGAGCACCCACCCGAGCCCCATGTGCGTGGCGCCGACCGCGTAGGACCGCAGCACGACACCGTCGAGCGGATCGCCGGCGGCGACGCGCACGTCAACTCGGGCGAGCGCGCCCGACTCGTCGACGTGGACGCGCGCCCCCGCGAACGCGCCCCCGGCGACGCCTGCACATGTGTCGAGGAGAGCTGCGGCGGCGCGATCGTCGTCGATGAGTGCGGCCCGGTCCACATGGGCTTCGTCGAGCGCGCCTTCGACGAGCACGGCCAACTCGGCGATGCCGGCGCCGCGTAGGTGGGTTGCGACCGGCGGGCCGGCTACGGATACTGCGCTCCACCGTTGATCGACTCCTACTACGTAGGGCGTCACGAACTCGCGCGCGAAAACAGCCTCGCCACCCTTGACGACGCGCCCGCGCACGACGACAACCTCGCCGTCGTAGACCGCGGTGGCGGAAATCGGCGGGCGCTTCGGCCCGTGGCGCACGACGTCTTCGCGCGACAGCACCACGCGCACGCGCCGGCCCAGCCGGTCGGCGAGCTCGCGCGCCGCCACCGGGGCGACGGACGACTCCTTTCCCCCGAACGCGCCCCCGTTGGCGAGCGGGGTCGCCGCTTCGCCACCCGGGTCGCACCAGGAAGCGTCGGGCTCGAGGTACGCGGGCTCCACCCAGCCGGTGACGAGACGCACGCCGCCCGGAGGCAGTTCGGGCAGCGGGAGAGGCGGTTGCTCGTCAATTGTCGTGCGTCGGCCCTGCACCTTGGCCGCGAGCCCGCGCGCCTCGAGCAGCGAATCGGCGACCACCCAAGCCACGCCGGCGGGCTCGACGGCCGCGCCGCCGTCGGGATCAGGGCCGCCGGGCGGCCGCGGCACGGCGACGAGAGCGTCGGATGGCGCGGCGTCGTCGGCGAAGCCGCCGGCCCCGAGAGGCACATCGGGCCCGACGCGCTGCGACAGCCCGCCTTCGAGCGTGGCGCGGCGGGAAGCGGCGTCGACGTCCCGATGGGCGGCGGGCACACGTTCCAAGGCACCCGCGTCGACCGCCTCGTACACGGTCTGCCAGCCCGTGCAGCGGCACAGGTGTGCGGCGAGACCGCGATCGACGTCGGCGCGCCTGGTGCGCCCCTTGGCGAGCAGCGACGCCGCCCGCATCACGATGCCCGGGGTGCAGAAACCGCACTGCGAGCCTCCGGTGGCGACGAACGCGCCGGCGAGGTCGGCCCGGACCGCCGGGTCGAGACCCTCGACGGTGGTGACGGCGCGTCCTTGCACCCGAGCGGCGGGGGTCACGCACGCGACCCGCGCATCCCCGTCGACGAGCACCGTGCAGCATCCGCACTGTCCCTGCGGCGCGCACCCGTCCTTGACCGAGACGAGCCCGAGCCGCTCACGCAGCACCGACAGCAGTGACTCGCCCGGAGCGACGCCCACTTCCACAGCGGCGCCGTTGCATACGAAGCCGACCCGATCGGACATCACGTTCTCCGACCGGCAGGATAGGGGGATGCCGCCCGTGCACCTGACTCGACGCGCCTTCCTCGCCGCCGGCGGTGGGTTACTGGTCGCGGCGGCCGCCGGAGGCCTCTCAGATGTCGCGTTCGCAGACGATGACGAGCTGGAGTGGGGGCTGCTGACGATCGACCCGTACGCATCATCCAATCCGCAGCGCTTCGGCTTCGCGCTCGAGACCACGAAGCGTCGGTTCGCATCGGGCCCGAAGGCGGACGTCACCTTCGCGTTCGGTGCCCGAGCCAAACCCAAGGCGCCCTATTCGCGCGCCACCCTGCACGCGAAGGGCCTCCCGAAGAAGCGCGGGATCTACACGGTCGATGCCGTGTTCCCGCAGGCGGGGCCCTGGCGAGCGACGGTCAAGGTCAACGGCCAGCGCATCACGCACGCGTTCCAGGTCCAGGAGCAGGCGCAAGCTCCGATACCGGGGAGCCCCGCGCCCCGCGTCCCATCACCGACGGTGGCCGACGCGATGGGCGTCGATCCCATCTGCACCCGCAATCCGCCGTGCCCGCTGCATCAGCAGTCGTTGTCGGAGGTCATCGGCGGAGGGAAGCCGGTCGCGGTGATGTTCGCCACGCCCGCGCTCTGCCAGTCGCGGTACTGCGGCCCCGTGCTCGACGATCTCCTGAAGCTCGTCGGTCAGTTCCAGGACCGGATCACGTTCGTGCACGTCGAGATCTACACGTCGCTCGACGGACGGAACACGCTCCCGGCCGTGCAGGCGTGGGGTCTGCCCGGTGAGCCGTTTTTGTTCGGCGTCGACGCGACGGGCAACGTCGTGGCGCGCCTCGACGGCGCGTTCGGTCACGACGAACAGCAGCAGCTGCTCGAGCGCCTCGTGAGCTGAGCTCCAGGCGAGCTAAATGCTCGCCTGCGTCTCACCGGCGACGCCGAGTGCGCTTGGTTGCCTTCTTCGCGGTCTTCCGTGCTCCGCGCTTCTTCGTCGTGCGCCGCTTCGCCGCCTTGCGAGCCGCGCCCTTCTTACCGGCGCGCCGCTTGGCCGTCTTCCGTGCCGCGCGCTTCTTGGTCGTCCGCTTGGCGGCCTTGCGAGCGCCGCGCTTCTTCGTCGTGCGCTTCGCCGCCTTCCGCTTCGCCGGCTTGCGCGCTGCCTTCTTGCGCGCAGCGGCCTTCTTGCGAGCGGGCTTCTTGGCGGCCTTCTTCTTGGTCGCCTTCTTCTTGGTTGTCGCCTTCTTCTTCTGCTTCGCCGGTTCCGCAGCCGGCGCGCTCGGCTCAGGCGACGGCGTCGGCTCCCACGGCCGGGGCTCCGGACGCGGGGGCGGCGGCGGCGGCCAAGTGCTCCCGCCTCCGCCTTCGTCGCCGGAATCCCCACCGCCAGACGGTGGCCACGTAGGTGTCATGGGTGCGAGCCTCCCTCGGCCAGCGCGCATCGCGCAGTCGCAACGTGTTCCAACGCAGATTAGGAGGAACCCGTGGCGACTTCCAGTGTGCGCGCGACCAAGCTCACGCGAAACGACCCCGCTGAAGCGGGGTCGTCGAGCGGTGAAATCCGCAGTCGGTCGGGTTGGTCGGGTCCGACGATCAGGAGAACGACTGTCCGCAGCCGCAGGTGCGGGTCGTGTTCGGGTTGTTGATCGTGAACCCGGCCTCTTGCAGCCCGTCCTTGTAGTCGAGCGAGGCGCCAGCGAGGTACTGCGAGCTCGCCGGGTCGACGACGACCTTCACGTCCCCGAACTCGGTGGCGACATCGTCGGGTGAGACGTCGGTGTCGAAGAACATCTCGTAGCTGAGACCCGAACAACCGCCGGGACGAACGGCGACGCGCAACACCAGCTCGGGGTTGCCCTCGGCGTCAATGAGCTGCTTGACCTTGGTCGACGCAGTGTCGGTCAGGGTGAGCATCGGTCCTCCAGGTACCTCACGTGCTGCCTTCAGGGTATCCGACCGAAACGGTGACGTGGCACGGTTCGGGGTCGTACAACGTGGCGAACTCCTCGACCCTTCCCCCGCCGACCTGGTCGACGACGCCCTCGCACAGGCCCCGGTGCAGGTTGCAGACCAGTTCCGGGTACGCCTCGGCGAGCTCACGGAAGGGGCAGTGCAGGAACTCGATGCGGCTCGAGCCCTCGTACGCGCCGTCGGCGGCGTCGGTCGCGGGCTCGAAGCCGAGCTGCGCCAGCTCGCCCTCGAGCGCCCGCAGGCAGCTACGGCTGCGCGTGCGCTTACCCGCCTCGATGCCCCACGCGTGACCGGTGTCGGCGGCGTCGTCGGGATCGGCGCCCACCCGCTCGGCGAGCGAAGCGAGCAGACCGGCCAGCAGCGCGTGGGCGGGCGGGTCGAACCCGAGTCCGGGCGCGCCGTCGGCGAGGAAGTAGACGTGCTGGGGCCGGCCGACCGTGCCGCGGTGCACCGCCTCGACGTCGACGAGACCGGCGTCGCGCAGGCGCTCGAGGTGCAGACGCACCGTGTTGGGATGGAGGTCGAGCCGGTCGGCGAGCTCCGGGGCCGAGATGGGAGCGGTGGATGTCGCGAGCTCCCGGTACATCGCGTACCTGGTCTCGTCCCCGAGCGCCTTGAGGACCGTCAACTCGTCGGGCGGACTGGCCATGACAGATTGACGCTACCTTCCATCGGGCATATTTTCAAGACGACCGCTGGTTTTATTGGGCAAGTAGACCGCGACGCCGAAGGCGGAGCTCAGGTTCCATTCATGGCCATCCGTACACCAGATCCCAACGACCCCGGCGCGCCGATTCACTCGGCCGCTTCGGGTCCGCCGCCGGGCGCCGACGACGTGCGCCGCACGCTCGAAGGCGTCATCGATCCCGAGTTGCACGCCAGCATCGTCGAGCTCGGCATGGTCCGGGGCGTCGACGTCGGCGACGACGGCGTCGTCACGGTGAAGGTGGCGCTCACCACGGCAGGTTGTCCGCTGCGCACCCAGATCCAGAACGACGTCGAGTCGAAGGTGCGCGGGCTGCGCGGCGTCACGGCCGTCAAGGTCGAGTACGGCGAGATGACCCAGGAGGAGAAGTCCGCCACCATGCAGCGTGCGCGCTGGCAGGCGCGCGAGAACGCGCCCGGCACCGAAGTGCTGCCGACGACACGCGTGCTCGCAGTAGCGAGCGGGAAGGGCGGCGTCGGCAAGTCGTCCGTCACGGTGAACCTCGCCGCCGCGCTCGCCGGTCAGGGTCGAACGGTCGGCATCCTCGACGCCGACATCTGGGGCTTCAGCGTGCCGCGCATGCTCGGCGTCGAAGGTCGACTCGGCGGCTCCGACGGCAAGATCGATCCGAACACCGTCGAGGTTCCGAACCTGGAGGATCCCGCCGGTCCCGCCGGCACGATCAAGGTCGTCTCGATGGGCTTCCTCGTCGACGACGAGGGGACGGCGCTCATGTGGCGCGGGCTCATCCTCGCCCGGGCGCTCGAGCAGTTCCTCACCGACGTGCGGTGGGGTGGGATGGACTACCTGCTCATCGACATGCCGCCCGGCACCGGCGACATCCAGATGGCGCTGGCGCGGTTGCTGCCGAGCACCGAGTTGCTCGTCGTGACGACTCCGGCGCTGGCCGCGCAGCAGGTTGCGGCGCGCGTCGCCGACATGGCTCGGCGCAGCTACATCAAGGTGACGGCAGTGATCGAGAACATGAGCGCGTTCGTCGCGCCGGACGGTTCACAGCACGCGATCTTCGGGGACGGTGGGGGCGCCGCGCTGGCCGCCGAGATCGGCGTGCCCCTCGTCGGGCGGGTACCGATCGAGCCCGCGGTCTCCGCCGGCGGCGACGCCGGCCGGCCCGCGGTGTTGAGCGCACCCGACGGCCCGGCGGGCGCGGAGTTCCGCCGCATAGCGGAACGGATCGTGGACGAGCTGCTCCCACCGCTCGACCTCAGCTCGTGCACGGCCCGCATCTTCGAGCAGGCCACCGCGAACCTCACGGCGAAGGACGCCGCCGCGCAGTAGACGGAAGCGGGATTTTGGCGTCGCTCCTCCGGAATATGGGCGGTGCAGCGACGCCAAAACGATCGAAAGGTCAGGCCAGCTTCCAGGCCGACTTCACACTGCCGCCGACGACCTTGCCTTCGGCCTTCAGCTTGAGCAGGTGCGCGTGCACCTGCTTGCCCGCCCACTCCTGCAGCTCGGGCGGCGTGTCGGCGCTGTAGATGCGCTCGACGATTTCGCTGATGCGGACGGGGCCGTCCTTGAGCGCCCTGAGGATCTGCCGCTCCCTTGCCTTGCGGTGCTTCAGGTACTCATCGATCTTCGCCCGAGGCTCCTCGATGACGTCGCCGTGACCGGGGGCGATGCGCGCCACCCGGCGTTTCTTCAGCTTCTCGAGTGACTGCAGGTACCGCGCCATATCACCGCCACGGGCCGGGTTCACGACCGAGAACGTGCCGTTCAGGATGACGTCGCCCGTGAACAGGACGCGCTCCTCTTCGAGCAGGAAGCAGATGTGGTTCGGCGCATGACCCGGGGTGTGGATTACCTCGAGGCCGAACTCCGTGCCTTCGATGCTGTCTCCGTCACCGACCGTGCGGTCGGGCGTGATCACCGGATCGCGCTTCGAGAACGCGACGACCTCGGCTTTCGTCGCCTTCACGAGCCGCTCCGTGCCGGGCGCGTGATCGGGGTGGGTGTGGGTCAGCAGCACCCACCGCACGCGTTCGCGCATCGACGCGCCGACGATGGCGTCGATGTGCTTCTTGGTGTCGGGGCCGGGATCGATGACC
>JBKOWY010000157.1:0-24922 GCA_046724655.1 Actinomycetota bacterium | reverse complement strand
ACGAACACGTGTTCGACGGCGGTAGACTCGTGAGCCCGTGACCGTGTACCAGACTTCCCTGCTCGGCGCCGGAGACCCGGTGGTCGACCCGACCGCGCCGTTCGAGCGCATGTGGCTCGACGACAAGTCGTGGGTCGACGTCGCCCGGGGCTGGCTCCACGGCGCTGACACGCTGCTCGACGCGCTGATCGAGAACGTCGACTGGCAGCAGCACCGGCGCTGGATGTACGAGCAGGTGGTCGACGACCCGCGGCTGTCGCGCTGGCTCGGAGCCGACGAGCCCGTCCCGCATCCCGCGCTGCCAGACGTCCGCGGCGCGCTCGAGGAGAAATACGGCGTCCCCCTGGGCGGGATCGGACTCAACTACTACCGGGACGGACGCGACAGCGTCGCCACTCACCGCGACCGCGAGCTGCGCCACCTCGACGACACGCTGATCGCGATCGTGACGCTGGGCGCGAAGCGCCCGTTCCTGATCAGGCCCAAGGGTGGAGGCAAGTCGCGTGACATCTCCCCGGCGTCCGGCGACCTCCTCGTCATGGGCGGTCGCACGCAGGTCAACTGGGAGCACGGCGTACCGAAGGTGAAGCGCGCCGGACCACGCATCTCGGTGACGTGGCGCTGGTCGTCACAGAAGGGGCCGGTCGACCGGACCTAGGCCTACGCTTTGGCCGTGCGTCAGGCAATGACCCCTGACGAGTTCGCCGACCTGGTCGGTCTCTCGCGCGACGAAGTCGAGCGGTATCAGACGCTCGGGCTGCTCGATCCCGAGGACGACGGCCGCCTCGACGACGTCGACCTGGTGCGGCTGGAGGTCATCCGCCACCATGTTCGGCACGGGGGACACGACCCGGAAACGCTGGCTGCGGCCATTCGCGACGGCCGCGTGCAGACGATGTACGGCGGGCAACTCTTCGAGACCGGCTCGCCGATCCCGCTGGAGGACGCCGCGGCGCGGGCCGGGCTCGAACCGGACCAGCTCCGGCAGTTGCTCGCCGCGCTCGGGTTCTCGTGGCAGAACCTGCGGGAGGCGGACGTCCGCATCTTTGAAGTGCTTCAGGCGGCGCGGGACGCCGGGCTGCCTTGGGAGGCGATCCTGGGCGTCACTCGCACGTTGGGCGACTCACTCCGTCGCATCGCCGACACCGAGATCCGCGTCGTGCACGTGTACATCCACGAGCGGATGATGGCCGAGGGCGCATCCGAAGACGAGGTGGAACAGCTGATCTTCGGCATCGAGCAGAACCTGGCTCCGCTCATGGACCCGATGCTCCAGCACCTGCATCAGCAGTATCTCCTCGAGTCGGTGATCGAGGATGCGTTCTTCCATCTCTCCGAGTCCGAGCAGCGCGCCGAGGAGCTGGGATCGGTCGAGACGACGATCGCGTTCGTCGACATCGCCTCGTTCACGGCACTCGCCGAAACGAGCGGCGACGACATGGCCATTCGCGTGCTCGACCGGATCGACACCATCGTGCGGCCGTTGCTTGTCGAGCATGACGGCAAGCTCGTCAAACAGGTGGGCGATGGCTTCATGCTCGTCTTCCGCAACCCAGCCGCCGCCGTGCGGCTCGCAGTCGCGACCCAAGCCGAGCTCGCACGCGACCCTGATTTGCCGGCGATCCGTGTCGGCATCAACACGGGTCCGGCGCTGTACAGAACAGGTGACTACCTCGGCAGCGCTGTCAACGTCGCGTCCCGGGTCGTCAACGCGGCCATGCCCGGGCAGATCCTCCTCACCGAGCCGGTCGCCAAGGCCGCGAGCAACGACGGCATCCCCGTCGAGGAGGTCGGCGTGCGGATGATGCGCGGCGTCGACGACCCGCTCGCCCTCTACCGGGTCAGACCTGCGTAGCCGCGGTCAGCGGCCCAGCCATTTCGGAGGACGGTCTTCGCGCGCCGCGGTGCGACCCTCGGCCGCATCCTCCGTGGCGGCGGCGACGCGGCGCATCGTCTCCCCGAACCGCACCGCCTCGAGCCACGGCAGGTACCGGCCGCGCGTCGCGACCTCCTTCGTTGCCCTCGCCGCGAGCGGCGCCGCCTGGAGCAGGCGGTCGGCGAGGCTACGCGCCTCGGCCATGAGCTCATCGCGCGGCACGACCTTCCACGCCAGCCCCATCTCGTGCGCACGCGCCGCGTCGACGCGGTCGCCCGTCAGCAGCAGCTCCATCGCGTTCGACCACCCGACACGCTCGGGTAGGCGGAGCGCGCCGACGATCGTCGGCACACCTAGGCGGACCTCGGGGAAACCGAACCGGGCGTTGTCGGCGGCGATCACGAAGTCGCACCGGGTGACGAGCGTGAGCCCGTAGCCGAGGCAGTGGCCATTGACGGCGGCGATCGTGGGCTTCCATACCTCGAGACCGCTCTCGTACGAGTTGATGGTGGGGATCTCCCAGAACGACCCCGGCCACGTGCCGGCCGACCCCGCCGGGTCCTTCATGTCGGCGCCGGCGCAGAACGACTCGCCGCCGCCGGTGACGATGCCCACCCACGCGTCCTCGTCGTCGCGGAACTCCTGCCACGCCGCGTTGAGATCGTTTCGCATCTCGGCGTTGATGGCGTTGAGGACCTCGGGCCGGTTGTACGTGATCGTCGTGACGTGCCCGTCGCGTTCGTAGAGAACAGTGCCGGCCACGGGTCTTCGCTCAGCCGAGCTCGACGAGGCGAGCCAGCCCGATGGCACGCAACGCGTCCGACAGTCGGGCCGTCACGAGTGGCAACCGGTCGAGCAGCAGGATCACACCGAACACGCCGAGCAAAGTCGCCGAGACGAGCGTGATCGCCCGCGAGTGGCGCTTGAACCAGTTGAGCGCGGGTGCGAACCGACCCAGCCCCAGACCGACGAGCAGGAACGGCAATCCGAGGCCCAATGAGTAGGCGATCAGGAGCACCGCGCCCTTTGCCGTCTCGCCTTGCGACGAGGCGACCGCGAGCACCGCAGCGAGGACGGGGCCGATGCACGGCGTCCACCCCAGTCCGAACGCGGCGCCGGCCACCGGCGCGGCGAAGGGCCCGAAGCGTTCCAGGTGGGGATGGAAGCGGAACTCCTGGTAGAGGCGGGGCGTCGTGAGCAGCTGCGACCCGGCCAGGTACAACGCCATGAGCAGGACGAGCGCACCCGAGACTCGTGTCAGTGTCTCCTGGTTGTCGGCGACGACGTCGCTCAGCGACCACGTCGTCAGGAACAGCGCGACGAACACCACCGTGAAGCCGAGCACGAACAGCCCGGTATTGGTCGCGATGCGCGTCAGACGGCGGGCGTCAGGCGCCTCGAGCTCGCCGAACGTCAACCCGGTGACGAGGCTCAGGTAGCCCGGCACGATCGGCAGCACACACGGCGACAGGAACGAGATGATCCCGCCGCCGAAGGCGACCAGCACGTTCACGTTCGATGCCGAGACCCCGAACACGCTGCCGACATGGTACGGGCCGAATGCCTGTTCCCGGCCACCGGCCCTGGGCGCGTGACCTGCGTGCCGACTACGGCTTGAGCGCGTAGAGGTTGAATGGATTGTCCAGCGGCGCCTGGAAGACGTCGCTGTATCCCGCTTCGGCAGCCAGCTCCGAGAGCTTTGGGGGATGGAGCCCCACGGTCCCCAGCCCTTCGCCGCCGTTGGCGAGCGAAGTCGTCATGCAGTACATGATGCTGACCCCGTGGAAGAAAGCGCCGAGCGGTCCTGCATTCTCCTCGAGCTTGTCGGAGGTTGATATCGAGACAGACGTATGTTCTGGTCGTTCTCCACCACAGGTGTCGAGGCGTCAAGGGACCTCGCCGAAGTCAGCGGGTCGCAATCAGCGCCAGCCCGGCGAGGCCGAGCGCGAGGCCACCTAAGCGCTGGCGGCCGATCCGCTCGCGCAGCACGACCCGGGCCAGCACCACCGTCGTCGCCGGATACAGGGACGCGACCGGCGCGACCAGCGAGATGAGGCCGCGCCGCACCGCGAGGAGGATCAGCGCGTTCGCGCCGACGTCGAACAGGCCGGCGCCGGCGACAGGAGCGATCTCGGTGCGGTTGACGCGCGACAAGCCGCCGACCGTGAGGCCGATGGCGGCAAGGAGCGGCACCGACGCGCACCGCGCGATCAACACCGGCCACATCCCTGAGCCGCTGGTGGTCGCGGCTTCGGACAGCAGGATGAATATCACGCCGAATCCCAGCCCGGCGCCGCCGCCGAACATGAGCTCCCAGCGCGGCGACAGGCCGCGGCCAGGCTCGTGCTCGGCGCCGCGGCCGACGATCACCACGGCGACGAGCGCGAGCGCCACTCCGGCGAGCGCGAGCACGGAAGGGCGCTCGCCGCGAATGAGGCCCCACATCACCGGCAGCACGCCGCCACCGATCGCGCTGAGCGGCGCGACGATGCTCATGCGACCAACGGCGAGGCCACGGAAGAGCAAACCGAGCGCGACGACTCCGATGACGCCCGCCGCGGCCGAAAGCAAGAACACGTGCGCGGCGGGCGGCGCGTCGCGTAGCGCAACCACGAGCAACACGGCGGCGGCGAGCCCGAACGCCTGCGACACGAGCAGCACGGTGACCGTCGGAAGCCGCTTGGCGGAGATTCCGCCCAGGAAATCGCCGGTCCCGTAGGCGAGCGCAACGAGCGCGCCCAGCGCGACCTCCATCAGCTCGGATCAGGCGGCGCGTTCGTCGGCGATGCGCGCCTCGGCGAGGGCGACGTAGGAGGGATCGGTGTCGTAGCCGACATAGCGGCGGTCGGTACGGACCGCGGCGACGGCGGTGGAACCCGAACCGAGGAACGGATCGAGCACGACGTCGCCCCGATAGGTATAGAGCTGGATCAGCCGCTCCGGGAGCTCGACCGGGAACGGCGCGGGGTGGCCGACGCGGCGGGCGTGCTCGGGCCGGATCTCCCACACGTCGAGCGTGGACGCGAAGAACTCCTCTTTCGAGATCGTGTTCTCGAACGGAAGGCGTCGGCGCTCGCGTTCGGCTCGGCTGACGGCACGGTCGAACCGGCCTTTGCTTGCGACGATCACGCGCTCGGTCACGTCGCGCAGCACCGGGTTCGCGGCCGACAGGTAGGAACCGACGGCGATGGACCCCGTCGCGCCGCGTGCCTTCTGCCAGATGATCTCACCGCGCAGGAGCAACGCGAGATCGTCCTGCAGGATCCGCACGACGTCTCCGGCGAGCGACCGGTACGGCTTGCGGCCGAGGTTCGCCACGTTCACTGCGATGCGACCGCCGGGCTCGAGGACGCGCCGGCACTCCGCAAAGACGTCGCGCAGCATCGCGAGGAACTCGAGATACGAGCCGGGCACGTGACCTTCACCCAACGCCGCCTCGTAGTCCTTGCCCGCGAAGTACGGCGGTGAGGTGACGACCAGCGCGACCGAACAGTCGTCGACGGCCTCCATGGCGCGCGCGTCGCCACAGATGATCGAGTCGGCGGCCCGGCATCGGTTGACGGTCTCGTCGTCGGACAGGTCCGGTGCGGTGAACCGCTCATAGAACGCCGTGGCGTCGTGCGACTCGCGGTTTCCGGCGCCGAACGAACGCGTGCTGGTTGGCATCTGCGAACGGTACCGGAGCCGGCCACTGCCGGCGGTGGATCAGCCGGGCAGGAGGTCGCCCTTCCCGAACACGTACAGCAAGCCCAGGACCAGGCTGGCCGCGGTGGCAACGACCGAGACAACGGTGTAGACCCGGGCACGGGATCCCGCGCCGGTGAAGCCGAGCGTGCTCGCGGCGGCGACGAGCGTGTTGGCGGCGAGCAGCCCGGTAAGGAAGCAAGCGAGCACGAACAAGCCGGTGACTCGGCTGCCCGCGCCGGCAGCGGTGACGAAGACGAGCGCTTGTGTCGGAGTTTCGAAACCGATGCCGTGGATCATCCCGACGCCGAGGGCCACTCCACCCCCGTAGGTCGGGAGTGGGTCGTCGGGCAGGAGGGCGACGTGCCGGTGGCGGTGACGGTGCACCGTCGCGGGCGCAGTCTTCGTCTGCCCCACGCCGACGAGCCCGTGATCGTGGGCGTGCTCGTGAACGAGCTCCGGGTCGTGCGTGTGCGGCTCCGTCACCGGGTGTTCGTGCTCGTGCTCGATGACGACGGGCGCAGGACGCCGCCGCCGGAGTCGTCGGAACCCGGTGAGGAGCAGCGCGCCGCGGCTGGGCATCCGGAGGTCGTGCCCGTTTCGCACCCAGGACGCGATCACCCAGAGGCTGAGCGCGGCGAGCGTCACGCCGACGACACGTTCCATCACCTCGCCGACGGACTCCGGCAGGTGCGCGGACGCGAGGATGACGGCCGCACCGACCGCGAAGGCGACGGCCGCGTGCCCGAGCGCGTACATCGTCGCCAACACGATTGATCGGCGCCGGCTCTCCTGCGACGCCGCGATGTCGCCGAGCGCAGCGAGGTGGTCCCAGTCGAAGCCGTGACGAAAGCCGAGCGCGAGCGCAGTCGCGACGAGGCCGATCTCGAGCCCGGTGCTCGCGCCCGGCACCTCAACGCTCACCGTTCCGACGTCACCTCGCTTGGAGCCTCCGATCGGGGAACGCGACGCGCCCGGCTCTCGCCGAGCAGGCACAACAGGCCAAACACGACACCGGTGACCGCCCAGAGCAAGAGCGCACCACCCACGCTCGCGAGCCGGAAGCGCCAGATGAGCGTGGCCGGTGCGGTGACGGCGTCCGGGCTCCCGGGCAGCACCACGTAGCCGGCGGCGACCAGCCCGACCCAGGCGACGACCCTCGCGCATAGCCGCGCCGGATCAACAAAACCGTGGCCGCGCAACCACGCACCCAGCCGCACCGCGACGTAGGCCGCTCCGATCGACCACCCCAGCATGGCGAGGTACAGGATCGTGCGCTCGTCGATAGTGTCCGGGTTCCCGACCGCGGGCGGGTTCGGCGGGTACTTGGCGAACGGCACCAGGTACACGACCAGGAACGCCGTCCCCGCCCACGTGATCGAGCGCTGCCAGTCGTCCCGCCCCGGGAGACGATGACGAACGGCGGCGAACGTCGCCGCGAAGACCACGCCGAGGGCGACGCTAACGAGCACGACGCCCAACGCCCCCCCGAAGACCTGCGTGCCCCGGGTGTAGAGCTCTTGTCCGCCTCCTCCGCTTCTCTTCTCTTCCAGGCGGATGGCGTCGCCGATAGTGCTCTCGCCCACCAGCAGGAGGAACAGCGCGCTCGCCGCCCCTCCTGCCAGACCGGCGATCACGCCCCGGCGGATGAAGCTGCCCAACATGGGCTCTCCTCTCCGATGGACTCAGTGACAGGGCACGCCCAGGAAGTGCCGCGAGTCGTGGAAGAACTCGTGCAACCTGTGTGCCACGCTTCCGAGCGCCGCGCCGTTCTCCGACGTGATGAGGTACACGGCAAAGATCAGCAGCGCGACGAGTAGCCAGGTCCACGCCGGGACCTTGATCTTCTCGAGCTGAATTGCTTCCTCCAAGGTGCTCACCTCCTCTCCTCGACCGATACGGGACCGTTGTGCGAGTGGCCATGGCTGTGCGGGTGCGCATGCGAGGGCGTCGGTTCTCCGACGTGCTGCTCGTACCCGGGGAGCGCGATGCGATAGATGCAGCAGTCGCAATTCATGCGCGCTTCACCGCCGACTGCCTCCTGATGCCGCTCGAGGACCAGCCGAGCGAGGCGCGGGTCGGGACCAAGGTGGCGGCCACGCCGTACCGTGACTTCGGGGTGCTCGGCTGCCCACGCGTCGGCTTGGGCGTGGATGCGGTCCACCAGAATGCCGGTGAACAGGAAATACGGAACCACCGCAACCGTCGTCGCGCCGAGGCGGCGGCAGCGCTCGAGCGCCTCTGGCACCGACGGCAGCGCCAGCGACACGAACGACGGCTCGACGGCGCCGAGCCCGCGCGAGTCCTGAAGAAGACGGCCGACCTTGTACAAGTCGGCATTGGCGTCGGGGTCGCTCGATCCCCGTCCGACGAGCACCACCGCGAGCTCGCCCGGGTCGTCGTCGCCGACCGCCTCACGGATCCGGTCCTCTGCGATCCCGAGCACGAGCGGGTGGATGCCGAGCGCCCGTCCGTAGGAGAAGTCCACTCGCGGGTGGCGGCGGCGCCCGCGTTCGAGCGCGGCGGGTCCGTCGTTCTTCATGTGGCCGGCGCCGAGCAACACGAGCGGCACCGCGCCGACTGACGTCACACCCTGGCTCACCAGCGCATCGATCGCGGTGTCGAGGTCGGGCTCGGCCAGCTCGATGAACCCGCAGCCCAGCTCGAGTCCGTTCGCCGCGCTCCGGAGCACGCCGGCGAACTGCCAGTACTCGTCGACGCCGGCTGCGGAGCGGCTGCCGTGGCCGATGAGGAGTAGCCCTGCATTCGAGCTCATGGTGTGTTCCTTTCCGAGGGTTCGGCGGCGAGACGGACGAGAGCGTTGACGGCGGCGGCTGCCACTGCGCTGCCACCCTTCTCACCGACGTTGGTGATCGCGGGCAGGCCGCTGTGGCGCAGCTGCGCTTTCGCGTCGGCCGCGCCAACGAAACCGACGGGCAGACCCACGACGAGTCCTGGTTCGAACGCGCCGGTCCGGACGAGGTTCAGCACTTCGACGAGCGCGGTCGGCGCGCAGCCGACGACGACGACTGCCCCGACCGGATGACGCGCCGAGCCCGAACGCATTCCAAGCGCGGCACGCGTCGGGCCGGGGTACCTGCTCGTGTCGCCGGTGCGCGTGTCATCGACAAGGTCGCACTCGACCGGGGCGCCACGGATGCCGCGCCGAACCATCTCGACGTCACACAGGACCGGTGCTCCGGCACGCAGTGCGCGTACACCCGCCACCACCGCGGCGTCGTCGACGACCATCGACGTCGCGTAGTCCAGGTCGGCGCTGGCGTGGATCACGCGCTCGACAACCATGCGGGGGCCGGGCTCGAGGTGCGAGAGTTCAACGCGGCTCTCGAGGATCCGATAGCTCTCGGACTCGATGGGGTGGATCACTGGCGCACCTCCTCGATCGCGTCCCGAGGGCAGACCTCGACACACGCCAGACAGCCGGTGCAGCGCGCCGCGACGACGTCGGGTCGGCCCGGCGCCGGGAGAAGCGCGTGCTCGGGGCAGGTGAGCAGGCAGGCGCCGCAAGCCGTGCACGTTCGGGAGACGGCGACGGTCGCGGACGTCGACGTGGTCACCATGCGTACCCCCTGGGCGTCACAACGCGCCCGTCGACCAATCGGGTCGACGATGCACCGACGAGTACGCAGCTCGACATCGTCGTCGCGGCCACGTCGAACTCGCCGAGCGTCGTGATGTGCACGCGCTCGGTGACGCGCGAGGCGTCGTCGACCACCGCGACCGGGGTCGACGGCGCACGGTGCCGGAGCAGGATCTGGCGGGCGGCGTCGAGTTGCCACGAGCGGCGCTGTGATCGCGGGTTGTAGAGCGCGATCGCGAAGTCGCCGGCCGCTGCTACCCGGAGCCGGGCCTCGATTACCTCCCACGGTGTGAGCAGATCGGAGAGGCTGATCGTGGCGAAGTCATGGCCGAGCGGCGCCCCGACCACGGCGGCGGCCGCGAGGCTCGCGGTGACACCGGGGATCGTCTCGATCTCGACTCCGGGTGCGTCGGCAACGAGCTCGAGCGTGATCGAGGCCATGGCGTATACGCCTGGGTCGCCGGAGCACACGAGCGCGACCTCGCGACCGGCACCCGCCTCGGCGAGCGCTTGCTTGGCCCGGACGACCTCCTCGCCGATCGGGCTGCGCACGACCTCCTGATGCGGACCGAGCAGGTCGGCGCACGCATCGATGTAGCGGTCGTAGCCGATCACGACCTGCGCGTGCCGCACCGCGGCCTCGGCCGCCGCCGTGCGCAGCGCAACCGCTCCCGGTCCGAGCCCCACGATGCGCAACCGCCCAGGCGGCCGGGCACGACGTGCGATCGCCACAGTCGCCACCGCGTTCGCATGCTTGGGCACGACGAGCTCTGCGTCACTTCCGGCGGCAACGAGGGCGGAAGCTTCGGCGACGCTGGGCGTCCCAACCGCGCGCGCCACGACCACGCTCGGGGTAGGAACGGCGACGCCGCCCAGGGACTCAGGAGCGAATCCGCGCAACGGCAGGCCGAGGGCGCGTAGCGCGGGCTCGCTCGTCTTGCGGTCCAGCGTCGCGATCTCGGTCACCGATACGCGTGCGAGGCCCGCGGTCTCGAGTGTCGCGTCAAGCAGCTCGGCGACCGCGTTGGGCGGGGCGCCGCTCGACGCGCCGACGCCGGCCACGAGTGAGGGCGGGTGCAGCGTCACGAGACCCGGCTTGCCCGCCACGCGTCGATCAGTCACGACGATCTGCTCGGGGCCGTGGCCGCTGGGCAGACCGGCCGGGAGGGGCCACCGCAAGTCGTTCGTGATGCGAGGCTCACGCCCATCGAGCATGGCGGCGGTGAGAGCGGCCACGTCGCCGGTCGCAACGAACCCCGGCAGTGCATCGAGAGCGACGCGTCCGGTCGCGTCGGTCGCCGTGGTGAGAACTGGTACCGCGTCGAGGAGAGCGCCGACGCGCCTGGCCAATGCGTTCGCGCCCGCAGCGTGCCCACCCACGAGCGCGACGACGTAACGACCGCTCTCGTCGACGCAGACGACGGCCGGGTCGTCGCGCTTGGTACTGAGCAATGGCGCCACGATCCGCACTGCGGCCCCTGTGGCGACGAACAGCACGAAACCGTCGACCGAGCTCCAGCGCTCTCGTATCGTGTCGGCCGCCGACCCGTGCACATGCTCGAACGGGAGACGGCGCGCCAGCGTTCGCCCCGCTTCGGTCACGGACACGCTCAGCGGCGCGCTCACGACTCAGGCCCCCAAACGACGAAGACCGGGTTCTCGGCGCGGAGATGCACACCACCGCCGAGCGGCGCGCCGCGCGCCACGGAAACCTCCACAAGGTTGCCGAGTCGTCGCCACGCCTCGGCGGCCCGGTCGAACGCGGCGAACGTCGCGACGGCTCGTCCGTCCGCGCGCAGCCGTTCGAGCACTACGTCGAGCACCGCAGTACCTCCGCCGCCCACGAACACCCGGTCCGGATCGGGCAGGCGGTCGAGCACCTCGGGCGCGTTCCCGCACACGACGTCGACGGCGACCCCGTGGTGCGCCGCGTTCTCGACGATGCGGCCTGCGTCGTCGGGGCGCCGCTCGACGGCGAGGACGTGAACGTTCGGCGCCAGCGCGGCAATCTCGATCGCGACGCTGCCGCTACCCGCGCCGACGTCCCAGACGATGCCCACCTCCGGCAGCGCCAGCTTGCCGAGCGCCACCGCGCGCACCTCGCCCTTCGTGACGAGACCGTCGCGCGCGGCGAAGCAACGCTCGGAGCGGCCCCATTCCAGCGACGGTCTCGTGGCCACGCCGTCACCGTCGAGGAGCACGACGACGGACATCGGGTCGAAGGAGCCGGCGGCGAGCTGCTCCAGGGTGACGACGTCGACGCGCTCGTCGGGCTCGCCGAGGCGGGTGCATACGATGGCGCGGTCGTGAGCCGCACGCGACGCGAGCAGCTCTCGACCCAGGGCCTCGGGCGGGGCGTCCGGGGCGACGAGCACTGCCACCTTGGGACATCGGGCGGCGCGGCGCGCCGCTTCGACGAGCGGGCGGCCGTGCGCGGACACCACGACGACGTCGTCCCACGGGAGGCCGAGGCGGGCGAACGCGAGCGCGATCGAAGACGGCGCAGGGTGCACATCAAGCTGCTCTGAGCCGAAGCGCTCGGCGAGCACGCGCACGATCCCGAAGAACCCGGGGTCACCGGACGCGAGGACGCACACGCACCGCCGCTCGCGTTCGAGCGTGTCCAGCATCTCGGGGATGGGCCGGTCAATCGGCAGCGTGTGGGCGCCGAGCGGCGCCAGTGAGCCGAGATGGCGGGGAGCGCCGACAACGAGGAACGCGGCGTCGATCGCGGCGCGCGCTTCCTTGCCGACAGGCTCGCCACCGCACACGCCTACGACGGCAATGCGCTCAGGCACGGGCGATCACCGCCTCGCCCTCGAAGTCCACCATCACGACCTCGACCTCGAGCGCGCCGGCGACATGCTCCTGGCACGCCGACGCGGCCCGCTCGCACAGCATCTGCAGTGGTCTGATGGCGCCGTGCGCGACGCACGCTTCGAAGAAATGTCGTGCGGTCGCGGTCTCGGTCGCGGCTGCGACGACGTGGGGCGCGGCACCCGCGGCCCGTGCGGTGTCGGCGAGGAGCTCGCCATCGATCTGGGAGCGATGGAAGTGCGTCATCATCACGCCCGCGGCGAGCTTGGCGATCTTGCCCGCCATGCCGACGAAAAGCACTCGTTCGACGCCGGCCCCTGCGGCACGCCGTAACGCGACGCCGGTGAAGTCACCCACCTCGACGAGGCAGACATCGGCCAGGTCGGGGCGGAGGCGAGACGCGGCGCGTTCCGAGCGGGTCCCGGTGGCGAGCGCGACGGTTCGCTCGCCCTGGGCTGCGGCCACGTCGATCTGCTGTACGACCGACGCCCGGTAGGAGGCAGTCGAGAACGGCCGCACGATCCCGGTTGTCCCGAGGATCGAGATGCCGCCGATGATGCCGAGCCGCGCGTTCGTCGTCTTCTCGGCCATCGCCTCGCCGTCCGGCACCGAGAAGGTCACGACGAGCGGTCGGTCCGTGACCTCGTCCAGCGCGGCGAGAATCATCCGGCGCGGCACCGGGTTGATGGCGGGCGTGCCGACAGCCAACCCGAGCCCCGGCTTCGTGACCGTGCCGACTCCGAGCCCGGCCCGCAGCTCCGTCTCGCGCGCGCCGGCACCGGCCCACGCGGTTTCCGCGGTGATGCGGGCACCGTCGGTGCAGTCGGGGTCGTCGCCGGCGTCCTTGACTACGACGCAGCGATGGCGTGCGTCCACCTCGACTGGGAACTGCACCCGCCGGCTCGACGGCAGCGCGACGTCGACGTCGGCCGGCGCCGAGCCACTGACGAGCCCGAGCGCGGCGGCTTTGGCGGCCGCGCTCGCGCACGTGCCGGTCGTCCAACCCGCGCGCAGTCCCTTTCGGCGCGCCGCGATCTCCGGTGCCCGGTCGGGATCGCCAGTTGATGTCGGCGCACTCACGCAGGGCGTCCCACGGTGGAATCCGGCCGCGACCGCCGCCGGAACATGTGCGCGAACTGGGGTGCGTAGAGACGAGACCGCGACGCGGCACCACGCAGCGCGGGCCCGACGAGCACCAGCACTGTGCGCGTCGCACCGAGGGCGTCGAGGTCGGTCGCGAGTCGTCCGAGCGTCGTGGTCACCACTCGCTCGTCGGGCCAGGAGGCCCGCAACACGATCACCGCCGGCGTTTCGGGCGCATAGGCGCTGCCGTCAGCCAGTAGCTCGCGCTGGAGCTCGCCCGGCCGGGACGCGGAGAGGAACACGGCCATGGTCGCCCCTCGAGCCGCGAACGCGGCCACCGACTCGCGCGGTGGCATCGAAGCCGCGGTGCGTCCCCCGAGGCGTGTAATCACGACGCTCTGCGCGACAGCCGGGATCGTGAGCTCCCGTCCGAGTGCGGCGGCCGCCGCGCCGAGCGAGCTCACGCCGGGCACGATCTCGAAGTCGCGCTCGTGCGCGACGCACCAGTCGATCTGCTCTTGGATCGCGCTGTACAGCGCCGGGTCGCCCGAGTGCAGCCGCACGATCCGCGCGCCAGCATGGGACGCGTACACGGCGAGCACGTCCTCGAGCGTCATGCCGGCGGAGTCGTGGATGCTGGCGCGGGGGTGCGCGTGCGCGAGCAGCGGATCGGGAACGAGCGACGATGCCCACACGACGACGTCGGCAGCGGCGAGGCGGTCGCGCCCGCGCAACGTGATGAGGTCGGCGGCTCCGGGACCGGCGCCGACGAACGAGATCACGGCCGGCCTGCCGGGGGAACGAGCACGGTTGCGAGATAGCTGGCGGGGCCGTCGGCGACCTCGCCGAGCGGGCCGACGCGTTCGCCGGGCAGGCCGAGCAGCTCGCCCGCCACCGAGCCTTCGAGGCGGCCGGCGGCGGCGACGCGCTTGGCGATCGCGGGCAGGTGCCGCCCGCCTTTGTAAACGGCGACGGCGTTGGTTCGCTCGGCGAGCGCGCCGTCCAGAGTGTCCGGGCCGTCGAGCGCGGTCACCAGCGACAGCGACTCCGTGCCGTCGAGCACGACGAAGCCGGTCCGCGCCGCAAGCGCCTGGAAGGCCATGATCCCGGCGACGGTCTCGATCACCGCGCCCGGCAACAGAGCGCGCACTTCTCGCGCGATCGTCGAGAACGTGCTGTAGACGTTGGGGTCGCCGAGCGTGGCGAACGCGGCCCGCTCCGCACTGTCGAGCGCACCGACGATGCGACGGGCCGCTTCCTGGTAGCCCGCCGGCCCACCCTGTCGGCGCATCTCGATGACGAGTCGGTCGACGCCTACTTCCGGCGCGGCTTGCCGGACGATCGACTCGGCGCGTCCTACGACGTCGAGCGCCAGCGACGGCGCAAAGACGCGGTCGGCCTCGCGCAACGCGCGCAACGCCTCGAGCGTGACGAGCTCGGGATCGCCGGGGCCGACTCCCACCCCGACCAACGCCGGTGCCATCCCATCCCCGTGGGACGCTTCTCCCGTCGCCGCAGCCGGTCTCCTGGCTCCCGGATCGCAGCTCGCCCTCGCCTTCCCGGACTCGCCGGTGGCGCATCGAGGGGTCGCTCCCCGGTCACAGTGGCGGGACCGCACCGGACTCGCACCGGTTTCCCGTGCACTGCGGCTCGTGGAGCATACCCGCGCCGCG
Source organism: Actinomycetota bacterium (assembly GCA_046724655.1). GTDB lineage: Bacteria > Actinomycetota > Acidimicrobiia > IMCC26256 > JACDBD01 > JALZAA01. The sequence continues at coordinate 10,188 of JBKOWY010000157.1, read as the reverse complement.
TCGTCGCGGCGAGGGGACGCTCAGGCAGGGGTCGCGGCCGTCGCCACGAACCGTTCCGCCAGATGAGGGTCGGACGCGAGATGGACGTGCAGATAGCTCGCGAGCAGGCGCGCCGACGCGTAACCGGCCCGAGTCTCGCCGTGGCGCCCCGACATCGTGAGCGCGTTACCCGGGGGCTCGAGCGCGGAGTAGTGGAACTCGTGCCCGCGCACCTCCGCCCCCGCCGGCGTAAGCGGCGTGTCGACGGTGGCGCGGGCGCGTCGGTAGCCGAGCGTCAAACGGTCGCTCATGTGCCCGTCGGCCTCGAGCGCGCCACAGAGCGGGTAGCCATTCAGCGAGCGGCTCAGCCACAGCAGCCCGCCGCACTCGGCCCACGTCACGAGACCACCGGCAATCCGGGCGCGCATGTCGGCGAGCAAGGGCCGGTTGTCGGCGAGCTCCTCGACGAAGACCTCGGGGAAGCCGCCGCCCACGTAGATCGCATCGAGGTCACTTGGCAGGGTCCGATCGGCGCGCGGGTCGAAGGGCACGAGCTCCGCCCCGGCCTGTTGGAGCAGCTCGAGGTTGTCGGGGTAGGTGAAGCTGAACGCCGGTCCGCTCGCGATGCCAACGCGCGCGAGGCCCATCGGGCGGGCGGCGGGGGCGTCGTCGGTCGCGAGACGAGGCGCCGCCCGCGCGACCCTCAGGACCCCTTCGAGGTCGCAGGAAACTTCGATGGCATTGGCGATCCGATCGAGCGCAACACGGACTGCGTCGGGCTGCTCGACAACGGGGACGAGCCCGAGGTGGCGGTCGCGCCAGACAAGATCGTCGGCGCGGGCAAGCGCCCCCAGCACGGGAACGCCGAGCGGCGCCAGCGCCTCACGCAGCATCGTCTCGTGAGCCGGACTGCCGACCCGGTTGAGCAGGACGCCGGCGACGCGCACCGACGGATCGAAGCTCGCGTACCCATGCACGAGGGCGGCGACGGAGCCGCTCATCGCCGACGCGTCGATTACGAGCACGACGGGCGCATCGAGCAGCCGGGCCACGTGCGCCGTGCTCGCAGGGTTGCCGGGCTCGCCGGCCCCGTCGAACAGCCCCATCACCCCCTCGATGACAAGCACGTCGGCGCCGCTCGCCGCCTTCGCTGCCAGTGGCGCGACGCGATCCTCGCCGCAGATCCAGGCGTCGAGATTGCGCGCCGGCCGCCCTGTCGCGAGGGAGTGATAGCCGGGATCGATGAAATCGGGACCGACCTTCGCCGATGCGACGCGCATGCCGCGCTGGCGGAGCGCGGCGATCAGGCCAGTAGCGACCGTCGTCTTACCGACTCCTGAGTGCGTCCCCGCGACGATGACGCGTGGACCGAGCATCTAGTACTCGATGCCCTTCTTGCCCTTGATGCCGCGGTCGTAGGCGTGCTTGACCTTGCGCATCTCGGTGACGGTGTCGGCCAGCTCGACGAGCTCGTCGGCAGCGTCTCGTCCCGTCATAACGACGTTCGTTCCCTCGGAGCGGTCGCGGATGCCGGCGACCACCTCCTCGACCGGCACCCAGCCGTACTTCACGGCGTACGTCAGCTCGTCAAGGATTAACAGGTCGTACTCACCCGATGCGAGCTTGCCGGCGGCGACCTGCCACGCGTGCTTCCCTTTCGCCGCGGTCTCGTCGAGGTCGGTTGACTCCCACGTGAAGCCGTCCCCGAGCGTGTGCCACTCGACTCCGAGGTGATCGGCGAGCTTGCGCTCACCGGTCTTCCACTTTCCGCCCTTGATGAACTGCACGACACCGACGCGCCAGCCCCGCGCCCAACCACGCGCCATCACGCCGAAAGCCGCCGACGATTTGCCCTTCCCGTGCCCCGTATTCAGGAGAACGATCGACTCGCCGCGTGCCACGAGCTGCAGGCTAGGCCCCAAGCGCGTCGCGACGGCACTGGCTATTGTGATCGGCGCAGCGCAGGGAACGCCGGTGCGAGTCCGGGGCTGTCCCGCAACTGTGACCGGGGAGCGAACCCCCACCGCATGGTCACGGCCCTTCGGGGTTGGAAGGCCGGGGGTGAGGCATTGATCCGGAGCCAGGAGACCTGCCTGCCCGAGGATCCTCGGGAAGACGCGGAGACGTCGTGGAACTCCAGCTTCGGTCCCGCAATGAGGCGGGGCGCAAGCTCTCGGTGCTGGTGTGGCGGTTCGACCGCCCGCTGCGGATGGCCGCCTCGGCGCCGCATGGCGGTGGTCTCGCCACCCGTCGCTGGATCGTGAACGCGCAGGTGCCGTCGTCGTACGCGCGCCGCGACCCCAATCACCATCTCGCCAAGCTCGGCGTCTCGCTCGGGCTGCCTGGCCATGGCGTCGGCATGCTCACGGCCGCGGACGTGCGATCGTTCGTGACGGCCGTCGACGAGGGCGTCGAGGTCGTTGCCACCGTCGGGCTGGGCGAGCCGGAGTGGGCAGCCGCGGCCCGAGCCGACGCGCGGGTCCCGGTCCGGCTGGCCGGGACCATCAATGTGGTCGCGCTTGTGCCGGCCCGACTCTCCGACGCGGCGCTGATCAACGCGATCACAACGGCCACCGAGGCCAAGGCGCAGGCCCTCTTCGAGCTCGGCATCCCGGGCACCGGGACCGCGACCGACGCCACGTGCGTCGCTTCTCCAGCCGACGGGCGCCCCGAGGCCTTCGGAGGCCCCCGGTCGCGCTGGGGCTCGCGGTTGGCCCGGGCCGTTCGTGCGGCCGTGATCCAAGGTGCGCCGGGGTGATCGCACTTGTGATCGGCGGCGCCCGCTCCGGGAAATCTGAGTACGCCGAACGGCTCGCGTGCGGCCTTCCCGAGCCGGTGACGTACGTGGCGACGGCGAACGTCAACGGAGACCCCGACCTGGCGGCGCGGGTAGCTGAGCACCGAGCGCGGCGTCCGGAGTCGTGGGCGACGATCGAGAGCGGCGCCGACGTCGTCGGTCAGCTACGCGCTGCGACCGGCACGGTGGTGCTCGACGCGCTCGGGCCATGGGTAGCAGCAACGCCCGGCTTCGCCGTTGACGCCGCCGCGCTCTGTGACGCGCTGCGTGAACGGGAAGGCGACACCGTCGTCGTGTCCGACGAGGTCGGGTTGGGTGTTCATCCCGCGACGGCCGAAGGGCGGCACTTCCGCGACGCGCTCGGCGCGGTGAACCAACGGATCGCCGAGGTGGCCGACGAGGTGGTGCTGGTCGTGGCGGGACGCCGGCTGCGTCTCGAGCCGGCCCGCTGATGCGCCGCGCACTCGCGTTCCTCACACCGTTGCTGGGGGCGGCGCAGCCCCGCCCGGAGACACTGAGCTGGTTCCCCCTCGCGGGAGCGGTGCTCGGGCTCGCGCTCGGCGGCGTGTGGTGGGGTGCGGAACGGCTGTGGCCGGCGGCGGTGGCGGCGGCGATCGTCGTCGTCGCTGACCTCGCCCTCACGGGCTTGCTCCATGTCGATGGCCTGGCCGACGCCGCCGACGGTCTGCTGCCGCACCTCGACCGGAGCCGGCGCCTGGAGGTGATGGCCGCGCCCGACGTCGGGGCGTTCGGCGTCGCGACCGTCGGCGCCGTCCTCCTCCTCCGTTGGACTGCGCTCGCGGCGATGACACCCTCGCCGCTGCTGCTCGGCGGGTTGTGGTGCGCGTCGCGGACGACGATGGCGGTTACGGCACGGACGCTGCCCTACGCACGGCCGTGTGGGCTGGCGTCTGCGTTCCTCGGCGGCGCCGCCGTTCCGTCAGCCGTCGCCGGTGGTGTCCTCGCCACCGGTTTGGCGCTGGCAGGCGTGGAGGTGCCGGGCGTGGTCGGGATCGCTGCCGTCGTGGCGGGCGCCGCCGCCGTGGCTGCCCTGGCCCGACGGCGGCTGGGTGGCTTCACCGGTGACGTGCTCGGCGCCGGCAGCATGGTCGGTGAGACGGCCGGACTCCTGGCAGTGGCGGCGCGATGGTGAACCGTCGCATCGCCGCCGCCGCCGGGGTGATGGCCGACCGCCTCCTCGGGGAACCACCGACCGTCGCGCACCCGGTTGCCCGGTTCGGCGTCGTGATGCGCGGCGTGGAGAAACAGCTCTACCGCGACGAAAGACCGGCTGGCGCGGCCCACGCCGCCTTCGGCGTGGCGCTGGCCACCGCGGCTGGAGCGGCGATCGGCTCGCCCACCACCGCGGCGTACGTCGCGGTGGCGGGACGGTCGCTCGCATCCACGGCACTCGGTGTCGCGGACACGCTTTCGCGCAGAGACCTCCACGCGGCGCGAGCGAAGCTACCCGCGCTCGTCGGGCGCGAGACTTCCGGTCTCGACGAGTTCGAGATCGCTCGAGCCGTTGTCGAGTCGGTCGCCGAGAACACCGTCGACGCTGTGGTCGCCCCCGCGCTGTGGGCTGCCGTCGCCGGCGCGCCCGGCGCGTTCGCCTATCGGGCTGTCAACACGCTTGACGCCATGGTCGGTCACCGGTCACCGCGCTACGCCCGGTTCGGTTGGGCGAGCGCTCACCTCGACGACGCCGCCGGCTTGGTCCCGGCGCGCGTCACCGCCGTGCTCGTAGCTGCAGTCCGGCCCGCTTCTGCGGTGCGCATTGTGCGCACGGTGTGGCGCGACGGCCGCGCGCACCCGTCACCGAACGCGGGCATCGCGGAGGCCGCGTTCGCGGCCGCGCTCAACCTCCGACTCGGGGGCACGAACCGGTACGGCGACCGTCTCGAGCACCGGCCATCGCTCGGCGACGGTCGAGCTCCGCGGCAGGGTGACATACGCGCCGCAGTCCGACTCTTGCGCGACGTGACCGGCGCTCTCTTGGCCTTGCTCGTGATCCCGTCGGCACTGCGCTGGCTCCGACACCGTCGCAACGGGAGAGGCCGGTGACCGTCCCGCGGCCGGGGCCGCACGGCGGGGACGGGCCGGTGGTCGCGGCCGCGCTCGGTCTCGACCCGGCCTCGGTGCTCGACCTCTCCGTCAGCTTGAACCCCGTCGCGCCGGATCCGCGTGTGCTCGCGCTCCGGCACCTCGAAGCGCTGACCCGGTACCCGGACCCTGAGCGGGCCACGCACGCGCTGGCCGCCGCGATCGGTATTGCATCCGACCGCCTCGTGCTCACGAACGGCGGGTCGGAGGCGATCGCGCTTGTGGCCGCCGAACTCGGACCGGGGTGGGTCGACGAGCCCGACTTTTCGCTCTACCGCCGGCACCTCCCCGCCGTGGTGCCGCACGCGCCCCGATGGCGATCGAACCCGTGCAACCCGACGGGGCGCCTCGCCGCGCCGGACGAGACCGCCGCGGTGTGGGACGAGGCCTTCTACCCGCTGGCGACGGGCCGGTGGACCCGGGGCGACACGAGCGCGATCGCGGTCGGCTCGCTCACGAAGGTCTTCGCCTGCCCCGGTCTTCGGCTCGGCTACGTGCTCGCGCCCGACGCCCGGCTCGCCGATCGGCTGCGGCGCCGTCAGCCTCGTTGGGCAGTCAATGGTCTTGCCGCTGCGCTGGTCCCCGAGCTTCTCGAACGGGCCGACCTTCCCGCGTGGGCGGCGGGCATCGCGACGTTGCGCGCCGAGCTCATCGAGCTACTTCACGCCTACGGGCTCCATGCGGGCCCATCCGACGCGCCGTTCGTGCTCGTCGACAGCGTGACCGGGTTACGCGATCGGCTCGCGCCTCTCGGCATCGTGGTGCGCGACTGCACGTCGTTCGGGCTCCCCGATTGCGTGCGCATCGCGGTTCCCGGGCCCACCGGCCTCGAACGTCTCGACCGCGCCTTGCATGCCGTCCACTCCCAGGAGGTGCCGGTGTGATGCGCGGGGCGCTCATGGTGTGCGGCACAGGAAGTGACACCGGAAAGAGCCACGTCGTGGCCGGGTTGTGCCGGCTGCTGCACCGGCGCGGCGTGCGGGTCGCGCCGTTCAAGGCGCAGAACATGGCCCTGAACTCGTTCGTGACCCCGTCAGGCCACGAGATCGGTCGCGCCCAGGGCGTGCAAGCGCTCGCAGCCGGCGCGGTGCCTGAGGTCTCGATGAACCCGATCCTGCTCAAGCCGACGGGTGAGCGCACGAGCCAGGTCGTGGTCATGGGCGAGCCGTGGGGTCATCTCGATGCCGTCGCGTACCACGCCGAGAAGCCGAAGCTGCTCGCCACCGTGCTCGATGCCTGCACGGACCTGCGGGACCGCTTCGACGTGGTGATTCTCGAAGGCGCCGGCAGCCCGGCAGAGATCAATCTGCTCGACCACGACATCGTGAACCTGCGCGTCGCCGACGAGCTCGGCGTGCCGGCCATCGTCGTCGGAGACATCGACCGGGGCGGTGTCTTCGCAGCGCTGTACGGAACAGTCGCGCTGCTCCCCGACCGCTATCGCCATCTCGTCCGCGCGTTCGTCATCAACAAGCTTCGGGGCGATCCCGCGCTGCTGGGAAGCGGGGTCTGCGAGCTCCAGGCGCGGGCGGGCGTGCCCGTCCTGGGCGTGCTGCCGTTCGTGCACGACGTCGCGCTCGACGCCGAGGACTCTCTCGCGCTCTCGGGCCCCCGCCCCGCGACCACGAAGCCCGCACGCGCCGATTCGATCGACGTGGCCGTCGTGCGCTTCCCACGCGTGGCGAACTTCACCGACCTCGACGCACTGGCCATCGAGCCCGGCGTGCACGTGCGATTCGTCGAGGCGCCCGCCGCGCTCGGACAACCCGACCTCGTCATCCTCCCCGGCACCAAGGCGACGGTCGCCGACCTCGAATGGTTGCGCGGCACCAGTCTCGACCGTGCCGTCTTCGAGCACACCGACGCCCTCGTGCTGGGGATCTGCGGCGGCTATCAGCAGCTCGGGCACACGATCACCGACACGGTGGAGTCGGGCCGAGGCCACGTACAGGCGCTCGGTCGCCTCGACATCGACACAGCCTTCGAGCCGGCGAAGCTCACGCGCCAGCGACGCGGCGAAGCGATGGGCCAGCGCGTCGCCGGATACGAGATCCGCCACGGCCGCGTCACGCGGCGCGACGGGACGCCCGGCTGGATCCACCTCGATGACTGCTACGGCCGTGAAGACGACGGGGCGCTCGACGCCGCCGCGCGCGTACTGGGCACGAGCCTCCACGGACTCTTCGAGCGCGACGGATTTCGGGCCACGTTTCTCACCGAGGTCGGCCGACGCGCCGACAAGACGTTCGTCCCCGACGGGGTGTCGTTCGCGGCCGCCCGCGACGCCCAGTTCGAACGGCTCGCCGATCTGCTCGAGTGGCACCTCGACCTCGACGCGCTCGGCGCGCTCATCGAAGGAGCAGCCGCGTGATCCTCGTGCTCACGAATGCCGACACGGAGATCCTCGGACTGCGCGCGGTAGTGGAGGGACTGCCGGCGGATTTCCCCGGCGTTAGTGCTGCCAACCCGACCACGCTCGAGCACGCTCCGAGCCTCGATGGCGTGCGCGTCGTGCTCGTCCGCCTGCTCGGCGGCCGGCGGGCGTGGGAGCAACCCTTCGACGAGCTGCGCCGGGCATGCGTCGAACTAAGCGTGCCCCTGCTCGCGTTCGGCGGAGAGGTGGTGCCCGACGCCGAGCTCGCCGCGGCGTCGACGGTCCCCGCCGACGTGATCTCCCGTGCATTCGAGTACATCGCGCTCGGCGGGCTCGCCAACCTCGAGCACGTGCTCCGCTTCGTCGCCGACCTTGTCCTCGGCACGGGGTTCGGCTACGCAGAACCGCGAGACGTCCCCGCGTGGGGCGTGTGGGGCGCGCCGGAGCTCGACCCGGCGCGCCCGACGGTCGGGGTCGTCTTCTACCGGGCGCACGTGCTCTCCGGGAACACACAGTTCGTCGACGACCTGTGCGTGGCGCTCGAGGATCGCGGCGTCAATGCCCTCCCGGTGTTCTGCTACTCGCTACGACCCGACGAGCACGGCGCAGTGCCTGCGCTCGACGTGCTTGCACAGCACGGAGTCGACGCCGTCATCACGACCGTGCTGGCCATGGGCGGCGCCGACGGCGACACGTGGTCGGCGCCGCGCCTCGCCGCGCTCGACGTTCCGGTGGTCCAAGCCATCGCCGCGACCCGTCCGGCCGCCGAGTGGAGGGCCTCGAACGCCGGGCTCGCGCCGATGGACGCGGCGATGAGCGTCGCCATCCCCGAGTTCGATGGCCGAGTGGTGACGGTGCCCTTCTCGTTCAAGGAGGTCGTCGACGACGGGGAGGAGATCGGCGCGCCCGTGGTCGCCTATCGCACTGTCGGCGACCGTGTCGCGCGCATCGCCGGCTTGACCGCCCGGCTGGCCGGGCTCCGGCGGCTCCCGAACACGGAGAAGCGTGTCGCGATCGTGCTCTCCGCCTATCCGACGAAGCGGAGCCGCCTCGGCAACGCCGTCGGTCTGGACACGCCGGCGAGCGTGATCGCGCTCCTACACGCCCTCCGTCGCGCTGGCTACCGGGTCGAGCGCATCCCGCCGGACGGCGACACGCTCATGGCCGAGCTCGCCGACGGATTCGCCTACGACACCGAGACCCTCAGCACCGCGCAGCTGGCTCGCGCGCCCGGCCGGCTCGCCAGGGACGAGTACGCCGAGTGGTTCGCGGGCCTACCCGCTTCGCTGCGCGACGACGTCGTCGGCACGTGGGGTGATGCACCGGGCTCGGTGCTACGTGACGGCGAAGCGCTCGCGTTCGCGGGCCTCGACCTCGGCGGGGTGCTTGTCGCAGTGCAGCCACCACGGACGTTTGGATCGGATCCGATCGCCGCGTACCACTCGTCCCGAGTTCCCCCTACGCACCATTACCTCGCCTTCTACCGGTGGCTCGTGACCGGCTTCGACGCCCAAGCGGTCGTGCACGTCGGCAAGCACGGCACGCTCGAGTGGCTGCCCGGCAAGGGCGTCGGGCTGTCGGCCGCGTGCGCGCCCGACGCCGCACTCGGCGACCTCCCGTTGTTCTACCCGTTCGTGGTGAACGACCCCGGTGAAGGCACGCAAGCCAAGCGCCGGGCCCACGCCGTGATCGTCGACCACCTCGTGCCGCCCCTCACACGTGCCGACACGTACGACGATCTCGCCCGTCTCGAGCAACTGCTCGACGAGCACGCGCAGGTGCAGGCGTTGGACCCGTCGAAGCTCCAGGCCGTGCGCGCCCAGGTGTGGAACCTGTTGGTCGAAGCCGAGATCCACCGCGACCTGGGGCGCTTCGAGGCGCCCGACGACGACCAGTTCGACGACTTCCTCTTGCACGTCGACGGGTACCTCTGCGAGCTGAAGGACGCGCAGATCCGCGGCGGGCTGCACACGCTCGGCAGGGCGCCGACCGGGGAAGCCGAGCTCGATCTCGTGCTCGCTGTCACCCGCTTGTCGCAGGGTGGCGTGCCGTCGCTACGCGAGACCGTGGCGACCGAGCTCGGCGTCGGCCTCGAGCGGCGAGTCGATGTCGACACGGTCGAGGCGCGATGTCGTGAGCTGCTCGCCGCGCTCCAGCACGACGGCTGGCACTACCGCGGCGACGATCCAACGCTTCGGTGGGTCTGCGAGCGGCTCGTGCCCGCGTTGCGGCGCACACCCGACGAGCTCGCCAACCTGCTCCACGGGCTCGACGGTGGCTACGTGCCCGCTGGGCCCAGCGGCGCGCCGAGCCGCGGGATGGCCCACGTGCTGCCGACAGGCCGGAACTTCTACTCGGTGGACCCGAAGGCACTGCCGTCACCGCTTGCGTGGGACGTCGGTTGCCGGCTCGCCGACGAGCTCGTCGCTCGCCACATCGACGAGGACGGCGCGGTCCCGGAGACCGTGGGCCTGGTGATCTGGGGCACAGCGACGATGCGCACACAAGGAGACGACGTGGCCGAGGCGCTGGCGCTCCTCGGCGTCCGACCCTGGTGGAACGACGAGTCAGGTCGAGTCGCCGGCATCGAGCCCATCCCGCTCGGCGAACTCGGGCGGCCGCGCATCGACGTCGTCGTGCGGATCTCCGGGTTCTTCCGGGACGCGTTCCCCAACCTCGCGCAGCTCCTCGACGACGCGGTCACGCTCGCCGCCGAGCTCGACGAGCCACCGGAGTGGAACCACGTGCGGGCGCACGCCAGTGATGACCCGCGCGTGTTCGGCCCGGCGCCGGGGGGCTACGGCTCGGGCATTCTGCCGCTGCTCGAAACAGGCGACTGGTCGACCGACAACGACCTCGCCGCCGTCTATCTCGCGCGGGGCGGCTACGCGTACGGACGTGAGGGCTTCGGGGTCGCTGCTGGTGACGCGATGCG
>JBKOWY010000082.1:0-2386 GCA_046724655.1 Actinomycetota bacterium | reverse complement strand
CGGGCGCTCCACCTTGACCTCGGGTCCCCGCCGCCTGCCTCAACACCAAACAGCGCGCCGAAGCAGAGCTTCGACGCGCCCAATACCAACCGCACGACCCGAAAAACACATACTTGACAAGCCGTTCCACACCATTGCCCGATCCGGTGCTCGGGCGCCGAGCGGATCCGGCGCCCGAACTCCGGATCGCTGCGGTTCAGCGAGAGGCGCCCGCCACGAAGGTGGCGACGATGTAGGTGGCGTGGCGATCTAGGGATTGGCGTCCTCGGTCGTAGCGCATGGTGGTGCGCGGGTCGGCGTGGCTGGCTGCTTCTTGGACGTCGCGCAGTGGAACTCCGGCGTCGAGTGCAGCCGTGATGAACGCGTGCCGCGGCGTGTGTGGTCCGACGCGCTTGGTGACCCCAGCCTGTCGGGCGACTCGACGCACGATCCGACCGGCGGCATGACGGTCCAGTCGCTCTCCGGTGTTGTCGACGAAGATCGGCCCCTCGATTCGCTCACCGATCGCGAGGTCGAGCGTCCGGGCGACCCGAGGAGCAAGGGGCATGGTCACGACCTTGCCGCCCTTGCGGGTCACCGTCAGCGTCCGGTGGCCTCGTTCCAGGCCAAGCGCGTCGATGTCCGCACCGAGGGCCTCCGAGACGCGCAGCCCGTTGAGCGCCAGCACCGACACCAACGCGTGATCTCGTGCTGATGACAGACCCCCAGCGACGAGCAGTGCGCCGAGCTCGTTGCGGTCCAGGCCAATCGCGTGCGACTCGTAGTCGAGCCGGGGACGGCGCACATGGATCGCAGGCGAATGTTCGATCAGGCCTTCCTCCTCCGCGTAGCGGTAGAAGCCCGCGATCGTGCACAGTCGACGGGCGATGGTCGCACGAGCCCGCCCGCGGGCCTCGAGCTCGCGGCCGAAGCACTCGATGTCCACGCGATGCATTTCGAAGAGCCGGCGCTCATGCTTCGCGCACCAGACAACGAACTGTCGCAGGTCGAGCGCGTACGCCTCGCGGGTAGAGCCTCGGTAGCCCGCCAAGAACCCAGCGAGCGCCAGCTCTTCACCATCAGCGAAGCGCCGATCGATAGGAACCAGAGCAGCCGAAGTACTCAAATTCATCGGGGACCTCCCATTCGCGGCGGAGGCCCGAGCCGGAGCAACGGCCTTCCAGCCGATCCAGTAGGAGCGCGACGGTGCGGCCGCCCGGCACCACGAAGAAGTGCCGTTCCGTGCTCCTCCGATGGCTCTGTGCATCCGTTCGTTCTGTGCGCGCGCACGGTGCGTGTCAGAGAGATCCAGATCGGCAGTTCTTTCCGATTCGCAAGCCCGTGGGCCTGAGAAACCTGGCCCGTCTTGGAGCCGCTTCCGACCGGTCGCAGGCCTGCCGGTGTCGCTTGCGGTCAACTAGTGAAGCAATAGGAGTCGCTCGACGCGTCGCCGCCCTGGAGTCGTGTCTGATGTACGCGCATGCCGCGGAAGTCGTCGCCGTGTGGGAAGAACCCCGCGTCGGCGCTGAGTCCACCGCGGTCGATGTCGGCATCGAGCTTCGCCATCCATGCACCAACGCCGTCGGGGTAGAAGATGTCGTCCCAAGTGGCGTACAGCGAGTTCGTGATGAAGACGCGCTTGCCGTCGCGGCTGATCTCGACCATCTGCGGCGCGCCCGAAAGCCGAAGGTCGGGCGCCGCTGGGTGCGGCTCCCGCTGGACGATACCGCCGAGGCGCACCGATCCGGTCTCCCGGGGACGGAACGGGTCGGTCACGTCGTACTGCTTGAGCTCGCCTGTGCCCCAGCACGAAACGTACAGCCAACGGTCGTCGACGGACAGGTCAATGTCCGAGATGAGGGGCGGCACCGCGGCGAACGGCTTGAGCGCCGGAGGCAGCTCGTCGGGGTCGGCGGGGTCGGGCGGAATCGTGATGACCTTCTCGACCGCCCACCGGTCGCCGTCTTGGTGCCACAGCCACACCGACGCCGAGAGGTCCTCGACGCTAATGACGACGCCGACAAAGCCGTACGCCTTCGACGGGTCGTGGGCCGGTCGCAGCTCGAGCACCATCTGATGCTCGTCCCCCAAGTCGACGCGCTGCACGAGTCGGCGCTCGGACATGCTCCAGAAGTCGAGGTGATGACCGAACTTGCGGCCGAGCAGGTCCTCGGGGTTGAGACCGTTCTCGATCATCGACGGTGTCGCCCACTCCGAGGTGATGACCGTGTCGTAATCGAGGTGCCACCACACGTCGTACGCGAAATACTGGTCGCCGCGGTCGAGCTCCCACGGGCCGATGACGTCGAAGGTGTCGTGGTCGAGCAGCGCGACGCCGCCCGGGCCGTCGTTGCCGTTGGCTCCGCCGAGCGCGGACATGAAGATGCCACCAGGCCCGCAGTGCACG
>JBKOWY010000012.1:0-11276 GCA_046724655.1 Actinomycetota bacterium | reverse complement strand
AGGTCAGCCCGTTCGACCATCTCCACCGTGACCTGGCAGTTCTCATGGGCAGAGACGTCGAGCCCCATCTCGTGCATCACGGTCACGGCGTGATCGGTGGCGCCGGCGTTCCACGGTCGCGTCCCCGCCGACGCGACGCTCGCCTCGACCCCGCGCTCGGCGAGCCGCCGCTCGAGAATCGCCGCCGCCATCGGCGAACGGCACGCGTTACCGGTGCACACGAAGAGGATGTCGATGGCACTGCAGTCTACGGATGCGCTCCGCTCAGGTGTGGTGGGCGAAGATCTCCAGATCGCGTTGCGTCAGCCGACCCGTACCGCGGTAAACGCTCCCGTCGCGCGCCCACACGGCGTCGACTTCGTCGCCGATGCCGTGCTCCCTGAGGAAGAAGATCACCTCTCGGTTCCCGAACACGGCGCCCGCGCCGAGCTGCAACAGGATGTCTCCCGGTTGCAATCCGATCTGGTCGGCAAACCCGCCCGGCTCCACCTGCGCGACCTCGGCGCCTGCTCCGGTGTCGAGGAACAGAGCGCCGAGCCACGCGTCCGTGGTGATGTCGCGATGCCGCGGATAGCTGACGCCGTGGTCGAGGTACAGCATGAGGTCGGCGTAGTTCTCGAACATGCCGTCCCGGACGGAGTCGCTCGTGAGGATCGAGTCACCGCCAAAGCCGGCGTGCGTCACCGTGATCTTCGTCCCGCCTTCGACCGGCTCGAACACGACGGTCACGTCGATGCCCGTCTCCGGGTCCGCCGCCCATTGGCGGTAGCACAGCAGCTCGTCGTCCTTGATCTGCGTGACTTCGAAGTGCACCTGTCCGCCGGGGCTTTCCGCGTGCGCCTGCACGCCGGGCGCGCCCTCTTCCGCGTCGGCGTCGAACTTCGGAGTGAACCACTGCTCGAGCTCGTTGGGATCGGTGAACGCCCGGAACGCACGCCCCGGCGGCACCCGAACCGAGAACGCCTTCTCGTAGTCACTGCTCATTCTTTTGCCCCTTCCTCGGTCTGGGCCGCGGGGTGCGCGGCGAGCACGACGCGATACGGCAAGCCATCGCGGCTGCCGTATTGATCACAAAGCTCTCGAACGCTCTCGAGGTACTCCTCGAGGAACGCGGCGCGGTCCTTCTCGTCGGCGAAGTGGACGTCGACCTCGACGGCGGCGCTGGCGATCAGCTCGCCGTCGAATGCAGCCCGATCGAGCAGGGAGATCGCGTCCCGCTCCAGCTATCCGCCCACCATCACGAGTCGCTCGAGCGAGTGCTGCTGTCGGAGCGCGTCGACGCGGCGCGGATCGGACCAAGCCACTCGCGGCGAGACGAGGAAGCTGCGGGCGACCGCCTCGTACAGCGTCTCGATGAAGTTGCCCGAGCGGCGCTCGCCCACCGGCGCGACGAGCCCGACGCGCTCGAGCTCCTTCAGGTGGTAGTTGACCTTCTGGCGGGCCTCCCCTACCTCTCGCGCAACCGTCGCCGCCGAGCCGGGCTCCCGCAGTGCCTCGAGGATCCGCACCCGGAGGGGATGGCCGAGCACCTGGAGCGCCCCGATGTCCTCGACCACGTGCACCGGCTGGGCCACGCCCGCTCCTTCCCTCCTAGGAGAACTTTGCTGCCTGGACAATAAAATTTGTCCAAGGCGGAGTCAAGCCCTCCAGAAGCGGCGCCAGGTCTCCCAGGCTTCCGGCAGCTCGCCCTTGCCCGTGTGGTGCTCGGGCCATTTGGCCGGCGGCAGATCGAGCGGCGACTCGCCGACCTCGGCGCCGTACCAGAGCAGGTGCCGGCGGCGCACGAAGTACCACGTCCCGTCGCGCCGCTCGTAGGTGTCGCGGTACTGGATCGCCTGGATCACCCACCGGTCTTGCACCTGGATCTCGCCCCGGCAGTACACGACGCCGCGGGCGTGGTCGGCATCGTCGAAGTCGATGACGTGGTTGCCGACGAACAGGATCGTCACGCCGACATCGCGCAGCGACCGGTCGAAGAACTCGCGCAGCGCTTCCCGGCCGCTGCGGTCGGCACCCACCTGCACGTCGTCGACGAACAGCGTCACGAGCTCGTCGAGGTCACGGGAGTCGGTGGCGAGCGCGTAGCGGGCCACGAGCTGACGGATGGCCTCGATCGACTCGAGGCGGTCGAGCCGCTCAGCCTCGTTCATCCCAGGTGCTCGCGTAGGAGACGCTCCGCGCGGTCGGTGTCCTCCTGGAGGAAGAAGTGCCCGCCCGTCAGCGTGACCAGAGATGCGCCGGCGCGTTCGGCCTGCATCGCAAACCACTCCGCCGGCAGATCGCTCTGGTCGCCGCACGCGACGACGGCGTGGGCGGTGAGGTGGTTCAGATGACGCCACGCGGCCGGCGCGCCGTGCGGTCCGCCCGACACCTCGAAGATCGTCGCCTCGACCTCCGGTGGGCACGCGAGCTCGACCTGCCCATCGGCGCGGTCGACGAAGCCCCATCGCACATACGCGGCCAGCGCTTCGGGCGCGAGCGCGTCGAACGGAGGCCGGCTGCGATACGAGTGCAGGACGCTCTCGCGGTCGGGCCAGACGTCACGGCGCTTCCGAGCGATCGCCGACATGAAGTTGCCGCCGTCGCCCGGCGCGGTGCCGCGCGGTCGTGCCGCCATGCCGTCGGGTGACATCGCGATCGGCTCGCACAGGAGCAGACGCCGGACTAACCCCGGCCGGAGCTGGTCGACCAGCACCGCGACACCGCCGCCGAGCGACTGTCCGAGCGCGACGGCGCCGTCGATCTCCAGATGGTCGAGGACTGCGAGCACGTCGGCGGCCATGCACTCGAAAGCGAAGCCGTCGCGCGACGCAGGGGAACCGGTGCCGCCGTGACCGCGTAGATCTATGGCGACGGGCCGAAAGTCGGCACGCAGACGCAACGCGAGCGGCTCGAACAGCCCGGCACAGAGTCCGTTCGGGTGCAGGAGAACGAGCGGTCTCCCGCGGCCGCCCCAGTCGAGCGCCGCGATGCGCAGGCCGTCGTGCTCGACCGTCACGATGCGTGCGTCGAGCATCATTATGTTGCTTCAGGAGCGCATCGAGACGATCAGACGGGCTCGGCGGCGAGGATGCCGCCCAGCTTCAGGAGCTGCGGTGTCGCGCCGCCCAAGGTGAGCTCGAGCTCCTTCGCCCACAGGAAGTACCGGTGCAGCGGGTAGTCGCGGTCGACGCCGATGCCGCCGTGCAGGTGCTGGGCCGCGTGAACGACCCGCTGCCCGCCGTCGGCAGCCCAGAACTTCGCCACCGC
This sequence comes from Actinomycetota bacterium, assembly GCA_046724655.1. Classification (GTDB taxonomy): domain Bacteria; phylum Actinomycetota; class Acidimicrobiia; order IMCC26256; family JACDBD01; genus JALZAA01. The sequence continues at coordinate 8,027 of JBKOWY010000012.1, read as the reverse complement.
CACCTCGGCCGCCGCCGGCAGGCCCTCTTCGAGTCGCCACGCCGCCTGCAGCGCGGTGAGGCGCACGGCCTCGGTGTCGATGTAAGCGTCGGCAGCGCGCTGGCCCACGGCCTGGAAGGTGGCGATCGGACGGTCGAACTGCTCGCGCGTCTTCGTGTACTCGGCCGTCATGTGCAGTGCCTGCTCGCACACGCCGGTGGCGATGGAGCACATCGCGGCGTTGGCGCGCTCGACGATCCAGTCGACGATGGCCGCGCCCGACTCGGCGTCCCCGAGCACGTCGCTCGCGTCGATGTGGACGCCGTCGAGCTCGATGCGCGCCTGCGGGATGCCGGACGTCGTGTCCTGGCGCTCCCGGGTGACGCCGCTCGCGTTCGGGTCGACGATCAGCACGACGATCGCGCCGTCGTCGCCGGCGGCTGCCGGTACGAGGATGCGATCGGCGACGAGGCCTGCGGGAACGAGTGTCTTCACGCCGTCGACGCGCCAGCCGTCGCCGTCGGGCCGCGCGGTCGTCGTCGGGTGCAGCGCGTCGGTGCCCGTCTCGACCAACGCCGCGGTGAGGACCGTGTCGCCGGAGACGACGCCGGGCAGGTACCGCTGTCGTTGGGCGTCGCTGCCGAACTGCGCAAGGGGCAGCGCGCCGAGCACGACCGTCGGGAGCACCGGGACCGGCGCGACCGTGCGTCCGACCTCCTCGAGCAGTCGGCACAGCGCCACAAAGCCGAGACCACTGCCGCCGACGTCCTCGGGCAACGCGATGCCTAGCAAGCCCGCCTTCGTCAGCTCCGCCCACGTGTCGCGGTCGAAGCCCTCTCCGCCCGCCTCGATCTCCTTGAGCCGTTCGTGCGTGACGCGATCCGAGAGGATCTGCCGCGCGAGATCGCGCGTCGCCTCCTGCTCTTCACTCAGTGAGAAGTCCATCCGTCCCGCCTAGCGCTTCGCCATCGGCATGCCGAGACCGAACACTGCGATCAGATCTCGCTGTACCTCGTTCACGCCGCCGCCGAACGTGAGGATGATCAAGCTGCGGTAATAGCGCTCGAGGCGCGACTTGAGCACCGAATCGGGCGTGCCCTGTTTCAGGTAACCGGTCTGCCCGATCACTTCGAACAGCAGCCTGAACGCCTCGAGGTAGAACTCGGTGCCGAACACCTTGATCGTCGACGCGTCGGCGACGTCGAGGCGATTCTGGGTCGCGTCCCACGCCACCTTCCAGTTCGCGAGGCGCAGGAACTCGAGCCGGGCGTGTATGCGGGCCAGGTGCACCTGCACCCATTCCTGGTCGATGACGCGCCGGCCGTCAGCGAGCTTGGTCTCCTGCGCCCAACGGCGCGTGTCGGTCACCGCGCGCTCGATGATTCCCGACGAGCACAGCGTCACCCGTTCGCGGTTCAACTGGTTGGTGATGAGCCCCCATCCGTTGTTCTCGCCGCCCACGAGGGCGGTCGCGGGAACGCGCACGTCGTCGTAGAAGACCTGGTTGATGTCGTGGTCGCTCATCAGGTCCATCGGCATGACCTTGATGCCGGGCGTGTCCATCGGGACAATGAACATCGAGATGCCCTTGTGCTTCTTTGCCTCGGGATCGGTGCGCACGGCGAGCCAGCAGTAGTCGGCGCCGCCGGCGAGGCTGGTGAACATCTTCTGCCCGTTAATGATGTACTCGTCGCCGTCGCGCACCGCCTTGGTGGTGAGGGCGGCGAGGTCGGTGCCGGCACCCGGCTCGGTGTACCCGATGCAGAAGTGGATCTCACCCTTCAGGATCTTGGGCAGGAACTCGGCCTTCTGCTCCTCGGTCCCGAAGTCCATGATCGTCGGGCCGACGGTGTTGATCGTGAGCATCGGGACGGGCGCGCCGGCACGCATCGACTCGTCGAAGAAGATGAACTGCTCGATCGCGGAGCGGCCCTGCCCGCCGTACTCCTTGGGCCAACCGATCCCGAGCCAGCCGTCCTCGCCCATCTGGCGGACGACCTGACGGTTGACGGGGCCGACGCCGCGGCCCCGCGCGAGCCCCTCCTCGACTTCGGGCGTGAGCAGGCGCTCGTAGTACGACCGCAGGTCGCGGCGCAGCTGCTCGTGCTCTTCGCTGTAACCGATGTACATCAGACCTCCAAGTTACAGGCCGAACGGTTCGAGCACGCCCGTCCGCATGCCTGTAGTGAAGCCGCCATCGACGACGAGCGCGTGGCCGGTCACGAACGAGGCGTCGTCAGAGGCGAGGAAGGCGGCAGCGGCTGCGATCTCGTCGGGACGCCCGAAGCGTCCGAGCTTGTGTGCCTCCCGGTACTGCTCGCGGACCTGTGACATGCCTTCCAGCGACATCACCGACTCGAACATGGTCGTGCCCTCGATGAAGCCCGGGCAGATGCAGTTCACGCGCACGCCGACGCGGCCGTAGTCGATGGCGAGGTTCTTCGTGAGCAGCACGACCGCGCCCTTCGACGCGTTGTACGAGCTGCCGCCTTCGGTTCCCTCGATGCCCTCGATGCTCGCGATGTTCACGATGCTTCCGGACCGCTGCTCGATCATGCGGGTGAGCGCGTGCTTGCACACGAGAAACGTGCCGGTGAGGTTCACGCGGATGACGCGCTCCCATTCCGCGGTGTCGAGCAGGTGGATCGGCCCGCCGCCGGCGACGCCCGCGGCGTTGAGCACGACGTCGATGCGGCCGTGATCGCTGACGATCGCTTCGACCGCGCTGCTGGTCCCGGCTTCGTCGGTCACGTCGGCGACACGCACGTCGCCGTCAGGGCCGGGTTGCAGATCGACGCCGACGACCTTCGCGCCTTCGTCGGCGAAGCGGCGGGCGCACGCGAGCCCGATCCCCGACGCCGCGCCGGTCACGAGCGCGACCCTGTCGTCGAGGCGACCCACGACGGTATGCTCACTGAAACGTGTTCTAGTCGTCAAGGCGGGGGTTCGCGGCCGTGGGAATGAAGTTCGCGCTCTTCTACGAGATCCCGGTGGCGAAGCCCTTCACCGACGGCAAGGAGCACGCGGCATACAAGAACACGCTCGAGCAGGCCGTCCTCGGCGAACAGGCCGGCTTCCATTCCTTCTGGACGGTCGAGCACCACTTCCTCGAGGAGTACTCGCATTGCTCGAACCCGGAGGTGCTCTACGGCGCGATCGCCGCGAAGACCTCGACCATGCGCATCGGCTACGGCGTGCGTCTCCTGCCGAAGCCGTACAACCACCCGATCCGGAGCGCGGAGTCGGCTGCGGTGCTCGACCTGCTCTCCGACGGACGCGTCGAGTTCGGCACCGGCCGGTCGTCGACACGCGCCGAGATCGAAGGCTTCGACATAGACCCGCACGACACGCGTGCGATGTGGTCGGAGGCGCTCGAGCACATCGTCGGCGCGTGGACGAACGAGTACTACCAGGCCGACGGCAAGTACTGGCGCATGGGCGGGCCGCGACGCGTGCAGCCCAAGCCGTTGCAGCAGCCGCACCCACCGCTCTGGGGCGCGACGAGCAGCGCCGACGGTCACCGCGAGATCGGCCGCCACGGCATCGGCCTGTGCTCGTTCACCGTGGGCGTGCCGCCCGAGGACCTTGTCGAGCGCATTGCGATGTACCGCGAGGGTCTCGACGAGTGCGAGAAGCCGGTCGGCAAGTTCGTGAACGACCGCGCCGCCACGTTCACGATGGTGCACTGCGCCGACACGAACGAGCAGGCCTTCGCCGACGCCGAGGAGTCGTTCCCGTGGTACATCAAGACCGCGGTGCGCCACATCGGGTCGCTGGTCGACTGGATGGAGGGCAAAAACCTCGGCACGTACAGCTATGCCGAGCACATGGCGCAGCTGGACAAGGACGGAACGCTCGACCACCTCAACTTCGAGTACCTGCGCGAGAGCGGGTCAGCGGTCGTCGGCGATCCCGAACGGTGCGTCGAGATCGCCGAGCGCTACCAGGCGGCCGGCTGCGATCTGCTGTTGTGCCTCGTGAACCCGTACAAGATCCCGCACGAGAAGGTCATGCGCTCGATCGAGCTCCTCGGCGAGCGCGTCATCCCGCAGTTCGGCTAGCGCTCCCTGTCCTAACCGTCGTGCTCGACAGGCGGCGACGGGCGTAGCCAGCGCGGCTCGGGACTCGTTTCCCTAGCGCGTTGTGCCCCCCGCCCCTGCCCTACGCGGGGGGCTTCTTGCAACTCTCGCAGTGGCCGCGAACAGCCTCCTAAAATTTGGAAAGGCCGCACGGCGGGAGTCCGTCATGCAGTACGAAATCCTCGGCCCAATTCGGGTGTTGCGAGCCGGGGCTCCGATTCATCTCGGTGGGCCGATGGCGCTGCGGCTACTGGCGGCCCTGCTGGTCGACGCGCCGCGGGCGGTCGAGCGGGACACACTGATCGAGCGTCTCTGGGGGGATGAACCACCGGCGACCGCGACCACGGCGCTGCAGGTTCACGTGAGCCGCCTGCGGCGGGCCCTGGAACCGGGCAATCGGGGCGGGGCGTCCGTGGTCCTTCGGACGACCGATGACGGCTACGGGTTGGCGATCGAGCGGGCCCAGATCGACGCCGAGCATTTCGAGTCGTTGGTGCGGGAGGCCGAGGACCTCGCGGGTTCGGAGCCGGAGCGGGCCCTGGGTGATGTCGAGTCGGCGCGCGCCTTGTGGCGGGGTCGCGCCTGGGGGGCGCTCGCCGACGAGGTGTGGACGCGCGGTGAGGTGTCGCGGCTCGAAGAGCTGCGGCGCCGGGCGGATGAGTTGTGGGCCGACGCCCAGCTGGCGCTGGGTCGCCACGATCTGATCGTCGACTCGCTGGCTCGCGCGGTTGCAGAGGAGCCCTTGCGTGAGCACCGCTGGGAACAGCTCATGGTGGCGCTGTATCGGTGCGGCCGGCAGGCCGAAGCCCTGCGTGCCTTCCAGGACGCGCGCCGCGTCCTGACCGACGAGCTGGGCATCGAGCCCTCGCCGTCCCTGCGCGACCTCGAGCAGGCAGTTCTGATGCAGGACCCTGATCTCGAGGCGCCGCCCCGGGCCAGACCGCAGCGCCCCCGCCACAACCTGCCCGCCATGCTCACCAGCCTGGTCGGCCGCGCCGATGACGTGGTCGCAACGCGTAAGGCGCTGGAAGGCTCCCGACTGGTGACGATCACCGGTACCGCGGGCTGCGGCAAGACACGGCTGGCCATTGCGGTCGCCGAGGGCCTGGTTGACCGCTTTGACGAGGGCGCCTGGTTCGTCGACCTCACTGCCGCCGCAAGCGGCGACGTCGTCGCGACCCATATCGCCACCGCGCTCGGGCTCCGAGAGAATGACGAGCACGGCCCCGGTAGCGCCCTCGCGCTCCTGCAGACCTTCCTGAGCGATCGCGAGGTGCTCGTCGTGCTCGACAACTGCGAGCACGTCGTCGCCGACGTGGCCGCGGTGGTCGGTTCGCTGCTCTCATCGTGTCCGGGAGTTCGAGTGCTTGCTACCTCTCGCGTCGTCATCGGTCAGGTCGGGGAGAACGTCCAGCAGCTGTCGCCCCTCGCGACGCCCGAGACCGATGTCGCAGTCGAGGAGGTCACGTCGTCGCCCGCGGTCCAGCTGTTCCTCGAACGGGCCGGCGACGCCGGTGCGTCCTTCGACCGGGCCCCCGAGCAGCTGACCACGATCGGTGAGCTGTGCCGCTTCCTCGAAGGCGTGCCGCTGGCGATCGAGCTGGCCGCCATGTGGACGGCCGCCCTTCCGCCTTCGGAGATCCTCGAACTTCTCGGCAACCGGCTCCTGCTGATCGCTACGGACGAGAGCCTCCCCGAACGCCAACGGGCGCTGCGGACAACGATCGAATGGAGCTACACCCTCCTCAGCGACACCGAACGCCTCGCGTTCCGCAGACTGTCGGTGTTCCCCGCCGGCTTCACCCTCGGCGGTGCCGCCGCCGTCATTGACGGCGACCCCGATGCAACCGAAGCAGTCATCGGACCCATCGCGCGTCTCGTCAGCTCCTCCCTCGTGCGCACCTACGGTCCGCACGTCCCCGCCCGCTACCGGATGCTCGAAGCGATCCGAGAATTCGCTGCCGAACAACTCCATCGCAGTGCCGAAGCGGACCACACCCGGGCCCACCAGTTCGACTACTTCGTCGACCTCGCCCGGAGGTCCCGACGCGACGAATTCTTCGGCCCCCCGAATTCCGAGACCATGGCCACTCTCGATGCCGAACACGACAACGTTCGAGAGGCCCTCGACCGCCTCATCGCTTCGCGAGACGGCGAACGAGCCGAGCTCCTTGCCGGCGCCATGGGTACCTACTGGGCCGAGCGCGGACACTGGGGGGAAGGCCAGCGGTGGCTCACCCGCGCACTCGAGCTCCCAACCGACTCACGCTCGCTCGAGCGCGCCCGGGCATTCATTGCGCTCGCACAGACGACGTCCAGCTTCGCGGGCATCGCGACGCGCGCCGACGAGCTCGAGCAGGCAGTCGAGATCTGCCGGAACCATGACGCACCCGATCAGCTGGCCGCCGCCCTCATGTATCTCTCGCTCGCACGCGCGTGGCGACGCGAGTTCCCCCCGATGCGAGCCGCGTTCGGCGAGGCAAGGCAGATCGCGGCACACCTGGGGAGCCGATGGGTCGATACGACTCTGGCGGTCTACGACAGCCTCGCCTTGGTCCTCGAAGGGGACCGCGTCGAGGCGCACAAGGGTCTCCTCCAGGGGGCCGCTGCACTCCTCGACCTGGGCGATGAGTCTCTTGCCGCCCGCACTCTCATGTATGCAGGCAACGTCTCGCGACTGATGGGCGATCTCTCCGCGGCCCGACACGAGCTCGAGCAAAGCATGGAGCTCGCAAGCGCCCAAGAGATGCCCGGCACCTACGCCCACGGGACCCTCGCGCTCGCGCAGGTCGCGATGGATCTCGGGGACACCGACGCGCCATCGCTGTTCGTGGATTGCCTCGCGGCGTTGGAGGTGATCGGGGACGTCCGGTGCACCGGCGTGTGCCAGCGCTCGCTCGGGAGCCTCGCCCTCGACAGGGATCAGCTCGACGAGGCGCTGGTATGGCTGCGGCAGAGCCTCGAACCGCTCGCGGCGCACGACCAGCGCACGCTCGCCATCGCCATCGCCGACATCGCCACGATCTACGAGCGCCACGGCGATGCGGGGGACGCCGCCCGACTCGCCACCGCGGCACAGGCTCTCTCCGAGAAGCCGGGTATGCCGCTCACAGCGGACGAGCGTGCCCGCATCGACGCCGCGGTCGCGGCCACCAACGCCGATCTCCAGACGAACGGCGCCGCGCCTCCAACGGAGCAAGGTGTCGACCTCGTGGGGATCCTCGCCATCGCGCGCCACGCGGACCCAGGAACCGACGCTGATCGAACACCCGCGCCGGCCGCTCCGTAGCCTCCCGCACGTGCCTTTGAGGAAGGGCAACGCACGACTTCTCACGCCAGTCGTAAGCGCCTATCTCTGGCCTCATGCGCCGAGGTCCGTGAGCCCGAAGCGCAGTGCCTCGGTCTCCTCGAGGATGCCGAGATAAGCGAGCGCCCGCAGTAGCCGGTAGAGCGAAGGGGCGTGCGTACCGGTCGCGTCGGCAAGTTCGTCACCCGTCTTCGGCCCGCCGGCCACCAGGTCGGGGATCCGAAGCCGGGCGGCGACCGAGAGCACTGCCGACGGGAAGAACCCGAAGATCAGCTGCTGCAGCTCCGGGCGGCGCGGGTTATCGGTCGCGTCCGGCATGCCGGCAGCGTAAGCAGTTCGTCGTCAGCGCGAAAGCCTTGCGAAGTGTGACGTGGTGCAGTCGGGCGTGGCGCCATCGCGTACGTCGGCCGCGAGGTGCGAGATAAGTGGACCGCAGAAGTCTCGACCCACCAGGACGAGCGGGAAGGCGTGGATCTTGCCCGTGTGGATGAGCGCAGCTTCCTCGAAGACCTCGTCGAAGGTCCCCACCGGCTTCGCGCGCGCCGCGGTTCGCGGCTTTCATCAGCCCCGGACTTGCCACCCGTCATCACGGTGAAGCCCGAATCGGCGAGCCCGAGGCCTGTCTCGCGCGGCATTTGAACGCCCGCACGCGCTCGAAGCGC
>JBKOWY010000067.1:0-5117 GCA_046724655.1 Actinomycetota bacterium | reverse complement strand
AGCTCGCGCGGAGTTCCACCGGGAAGGACGAAGCCGTGACGCACCGCCGCACTGTACGCGGCCGCGGGCGGGGTTTGCCGCGGTACTGGCCCAGATCGGCTGGGATCCAACAAGGCCGTAACGGATGCCGTGCATGACCCCCTGTCACGCCGCGTCCCGAGCACAAGGCCCTGCCGCTATCCCTCCTCGACGCGGACCCCTGCCCCCGAACGCCGGATCGTGGGCGGCGGCTGTTTCCGCTCGTTGCCGATCGCTGGTCAGAAAGCCGGTCGTCGCTCGGAAGGCTCAAATTTGCGAACGGGACTAGTTCCGGGAGTGTTCGCGGAGTAGTTCCGGGAGTAGTCCGGCGCATGATCGCAGTCATGCTGCGATGAGCCATGCTTCCCAGGGGTCGCGTGTACTTGGGGTTTGTGTCCCCCCTCCGACACAACTTTGGGCGACGTGAGTCGAGCGTTGCGACGCGCTAGCTCCTTTGCAGTGCCAATGGGCGGCCGCGAGATTGCGTCCGTGAGCACACACGCGCGTCGAGGTCCTAAGGCGGAGTGGGGGAGCTCATATCGCCGGATCTGGCGCGATCAGAACTGTCTTGATCGGCGTTGTTATGCGCCGTACTCGCCGCGCGCTCTTCCCGGGTTGAGTCCCGTCAGGACGACACGACGTAGAGGCCCCAGAGGCCCAGCCCGTACGTGAGCAGCACGACCCACGAGTCCGCTCCCAGCCCGTAGTGGCGCCTTTGGGGTCTGAGGACGATCCCGACGACGAAGAAGAGGGTCATGACGAGGCCGGTGCCCGCGATGAACGCGTTGGATTTCCCTTCGGACGGCAGTACGGGCTGGCCGGCGATGAGGTCGGCGATGAAGAACAGTGTGAGCTGGAACGCGTTGCCGCCGAAGATGTCGCCGAAGACCAGCGTGTATCGCTGGAGACGAACGCCGCTGATACCGGTGCTGATCTCTGGGAGCGCCGACGCGCCGGCGAGGATCGTGGCTCCGAACAGCACACCGTTGAGACCCCAGTCGTCAGCCAGTGCGCTGCCGCTCTGCTCGAGGAGCACCCCGGCGATCAGTGTGACGACCGCGCAGATGCCGAACGCGACCATCGGTCGGGTCGCGCTGTCTGCTTTCGTCGGCGTGGTCTGCGCTTGCGCGGGCGGATCCGCGGGATCGCCGACCGGCGCGAATGCGAGGTCGGGCCGGTCGCGGACCTTGGACAGGACGCGCACTCCGAGGAGCCAGATGGCGACGATCGCGATCTCGCCGACGCCCAGCCGGCCGATGCTGGCGCTCGAGGGCAACACCGCGCTCATCATCGTGACGCAGACCACAGCGATGACGAGCAAGCCTTCGAGCGCAGGTACGAGCGAGTTAGCCGCCGCCGACAGCGGGCGATCCCCGCGCATGCACCTGTCTGCGATCACAAGGACGAAGGTCTGCATGGCGACGCCGCCGATGAGGTTCCCGGCGGCGATGCCGAGGTCGCCGCTGGCGGCCGCTGAGACCGTGATGGCGAGCTCGGGCAGACTCCCAACGATCGAGAGCAGGATCATGCCCCCGAGCGCTTCGCCCAGACCGAAGTAGTCGTCGAGCGCATCCGTGGCCGAGGCGAGCCGGACCCCTGCCACCCACGTCGCGAGCGCGGCGCCGATGAAGATCGCAAGTAGGGCGACCGTCGACAGGCTGGACATCGCTATGCGCTCGGGGCTTCAGATGTGCTCGTTCGGCCGGATCTGTCGACGGCCCATTCGCCGATTGACCCGACCAGTGACCACCGCCGCGCTACCGAGCATCGGGGGCATCCAGCCGACCGAGCCAGTTCGATCACGGGGCGCGGCGGATGTCTTGCTGCAAAAGGCTTTCATCTCCGACTGTCGATTTCGGCAATTGGTCAATACCTCTGTCCTCACGGTGGGACGGTACCGACGCTCGGCTTGCGGATCATCCCCCCGTGGGGCGATGACGCCGCATTCCCGCTCTCGCCATGCTGATGTCGCTCAAACACAGCGAGGGTTCCCGCTCCGCTGATCTTGGCCTTCTCGAAGGGGACGAGAGTGTTGGTCATTGTGATAGCCAAGCGTTTCTGATGGACATACTTACTGTTCTACCGCTGGCGATCGTGATGATCGCGGGTCCGCAGATCATCACGGCGGTTTTCTTTGCCACCAGTCAGAATTGGCGCGCCAATACAGCCGCGTTGCTTGGCGGCGTGATCCTTACCGTCACGTTCTTTGTCACGGTCGCGTACATCGTCGGGAAATTGGTGGTCTCTGGCGCGGGCAGTGCCCACGAGGGTACGGCCAAACACGTCATCGACATCGTGATCCTCGTGCTCCTGCTGTTCCTCGTTGTGTACGTCTTTCTTGACCGCAAGCGCGCAGAGCCCCCGAAGTGGATGGGAAGGCTACAGACGGCCACCCCGCGATTCGCGTTCACGCTCGGGCTCCTACTGCTGGGAATCTTCCCGACCGACATCGTCACGTCGACGACTGTCGGCGCCCGGTTGGCGCGTCAGGAGGCCCCCTGGTGGAACTGCCTCCCCTTTGTTCTTCTCACGGTTTTCTTCATGGCACTCCCGGCGCTCCTCGTTCTGTTGTTGGGGAGGCGGGCAGAAACCTTCCTTCCGAAGGTACGGGACTGGATGAACACGAATTCGTGGGTCGTCAACGAGATCGTGATCGTCTTCTTCGTCGCCATAACCATCGACAGCCTGGCCAGCTGACCCCTTGACGTATGAGCCGTCGGTGATCGCACGTAACCGCTCACATAACGCGCGGCTGAGGTGAACGGTTTTGAACGCAGATCGGCACATACGTGCTCGTGGCGCGCGACGCACGGAACGCCGGTTACACGACAGCTCCACTGCCGTCCGGGGCCGTCGTTCTGTGCGGCTCCCGCCGGATCATCAACGGCCCGAAGCGGGCATCCTGTGTCACCGGTGTGCAGGGAGGACGGCCATTTCGATCTAAGCAACCATCCTCGCCGGCGCGACGGCGGCGGTCGCGACCAAACAATTACAGGAGGTCAGCATGCTGCAGGGTCGCCGAATGCTCCCGACAATCCCGGCCAGCGACCAGGCGCGCGCCCGGGATTGGTACGCGGATGCCGATCTACCCGGACCTCTACTCACAGCCCAAGTTCGGGAAAGCTCGTGTGCCACTCCGCAAGTTCACGACCGGCCGTTCGGTGAGCGCGATGCATTGCGAGGTTGCCAGGGCCAACGGGCTTCGGTCTCCACTTGGAGAGCAACGCTGAGGAAGGTACGGATCACGACGATCACGCCCAGCACTCCGACGCTGGTGAACGTGGGGGATATGGCCACCGTGCGGATGATGTCTCCGGCCACGAGGAACTCCAGGCCGACGAGGATGGCCCGCCCTAGGTTCCGGCGGTAAAGAAAGTACGCGTCTGATGACCGGCCGCGACGGGAGCGGCCGACGAACAGCGCGCTCGCAGCCATTGCGCCTACCACGATGATCAGGATTCCTGCGATGTCGACGCCCTTGCCGACGGCCTCCACCGCTTCGTCAAGACTCATGCCACCACCTCCCGGGCCGTATCAAAGATGGGCTGGCGAATCGCCATGGCGAAACCCAAGCACTTGCTTTAGAGTTCGACTTGCGAGAACCGACAGTCGCCCTCTCCGCCTCGACGATTCCCAGACATCGGTCTCCAGACTTGGCGAGGCTAGGCGAACATACGTTCGCAAACAATAGGGCGTCGCTCCGGCTCGTTCACCGCTGCTCTCACCATCCACCGAACCTCCGGTGTCGCGAGCGGATCGTTTCGCCCGGCGACGCGTTCATCGGTCAGGTGAAGGAGCTCGCCGTCGAGGACTAGCGGACAGCCGCCCGGTCGTTGGTCCCATTCGGCTCGCCGGACCGCGCCCAGCCGGTCACCCGAGGGCCAGATCGTGCGCGCCACCTGACGGCCTCAGCCGTCGAAGGGCTACCGACGCTCTGAATGGCTGATGGGGCAGTATGTTTCGCCGGGCGGGTCAGACCGACGTCTCACGCAGCCCGAGGAACGCCACGACAGCGCCGACCACGAATAGCAGGGTGTCGGCGTAGATGAGGCCGAGATGGCCGAGCGTGTCGAGGTGGTTGGGGTAGTGAGCCGGCAGCGCGACCGCCAACGCCAACACCGGCACCGCGACCGCCGCCAACCACGCCCAGAACTGCCCCCGGCGCACGCCGAACCACGCCAGCGCGATCACGGCCAAGCCCGTGGCTCCGATGAATCCTGATAACGCGATGTGTAGATGACTGATGTAGTCGTACAGCGACGGGCTGAAGTGCTTGATCTGCGCCTTGCTGACGTTCACTTCCCCTCGACCGATCCCGAGTTCGAGGAAGGAGCCGAAGTTACGGAAGAAGAAGAGGACCCCGTAGCCGATGAACCCGGCACCGCCAATCGCCATGATCAGCGACCCCACCTTCAGCTTCGTGCCCGGCACCACACCCCGCACCGTCGTTGTCGCAGTCGCCATGCCTAGCCCCCCTCCTCGCTCGTGTGCACGAGCCGGAAGTAGTCGATAGCACCGTCCGCCTAGACGGTACATGTCCATGCATGCACCACTGAGGAAAACACCATCCCGCAGATGCGTGCGAGCATGTCTTTGCTGGACGATCGGGGCGCCCAGATCCAGACGGCCGGCAGGCGGATGTGGATTGCCGGGTCGTAGCTGGGTTCGCCTCCTATGTTCGGGCCAGGCGAGGGGCCGGGCGACGTGTTCCTCCTCGAAGACACGTCTCCTCCTGGCCATGACAACCGTCCTCGAGGATGCGGTCATCGCGGTGGTGCCTTGCTGACGGCCGATCTGACACCGGGATCTTGTCCGCGAGGTCAGCACGAACCGAATTACCGCATCACTCCTCGGGACCGCGATCGACGCGTGCTTGGATCGAGGCAGGCCCGCTCCAGAACGGGCAATGGTGTGGAACGGCTTGTCAAGTATGTGTTTTCGGGTCGTGCGGTTGGTCTTTGGGCGCGTCGAAGCTCTGCTTCGGCGCGCTGTTTGGTGTTGAGGCAGGCGGCGGGGACCCGAGGTCAAGGTGGAGCGCCCGGAGCGCAGAGAGGACGAACGACCTTGACCTCGGGGTGGCGGCTGCTACGCGTTCCCCG
>JBKOWY010000125.1:0-2584 GCA_046724655.1 Actinomycetota bacterium | reverse complement strand
GCCCGTTGCGTCTGCCGAGTACCAAGTGGCTGAGCTCGAGAAGTCAGAGCGCCTGGAACGAATGGGCACCGAACGCTTCGATCTCGCGAAGGACGCGACCAAGCACACCGATTCCTACGTGCTCAGCACCGTGTTCTTCGCCGCGGTGCTCTTCTTCGCCGGCATCTCCATTCGGTTCGGATGGCGACCGATGCGCATCACGGTGATAGTGCTCGCGAGCATCAGCCTCGTATACGCCGTCGTGCTCGTCGCCAGACTGCCGACGGTTTAGCACCGCGGCAGTGACGCCCAGTTAGTCGAGTGCCGCCTTCGCCAGGGCGAGGTCCTCGGCGCCGAAGACCAACCGGGTGCTGGTCGCGAGGTAAGCGACCGTGATGTTGACGCCGGCGTCGCCCAGCCTTCGGCTGACCTCACCGAGGACGCCGGGCCGGTCTTCGACGTCGACGACAGCCACCTCCTGCTCCCCGACGACCTCGATCCCCGCCGCGTTGAGCGCGGCAAACGCAGCCGCCGCGTCCTCGACGAGCACATGAACCTCGGACTGGCCTCCGCCGCTCGACACCGCGCAGAAGCCCTCCACGTTGACCTCGGCGCGACCAAGCGCCTGGCCCAGGTTTGCGAGCTCACCGGGCTGGTCGTCGAGGTACAGGGTGAGGTCCGTCGCCACGGCGCGCTCCCGGGAATCAGCTGGTTCTCGTCTCGCAATTGTGGCGCAAGGCTTTCGTGCGAGGCGGCGCCGATAGCCTGCCAGCGTGACCGACTGGAGCTTCGCCGCAGTGTGGCGGGGCATCGCGGAAGCGACACCGGACCGCGAGGCCATCGTCTGCGGCGGGCGCCGGCTGACCTTCGCGCAATTCGACGACCGGGCGCGGCGCCTCGCCTGGCACCTCACGCAGGAGGCCGGGGTCGAACCGGGTGGCAAGGTCGCCATCGACCTCGTCAACTGCCCCGAGTATCTCGAGACGTTCTTCGCCGCGTTGAAGCTCGGCTGCGTGCCGGTCAACGTCAACTACCGGTACGTCCCCGACGAGGTGCATTACGTCGTCGACAACTCGGACGCGAAGGCAGTCGTGTGCGCGCCCGCGGTCGCCGACACGGTGAAGACGGCGCTCAAGCGGATTCAGAAGCCATGGCGCCCGTACACACTGCAGGTCGGCGAGCCGTACGAAGAGGCGCTCGCCGCCGCCCCTCCCGCAACCGAATGGGAGCCCGCCCACCGTCCTACCGGCGACGACCTGATCTTCCTCTACACGGGTGGCACCACGGGGATGCCCAAGGGCGTCATGTGGCGAAGCGACGATCTCTATGTCGCGTTGTGGCGGATGGGCCGGCCGGGCACGGAGCCGCCCGACCCGATCGCGGCGGCACGGGCGGGCAAGCGCGCCGGCACGTGCCTGCCCGCGTGCCCGCTCATGCACGGCACCGGCCTGTTCATCGCGCTGACGACCCTCAGCGGCGGAGGCACGGTCGTGCTCATCGACCAGCCGGGCCTCGATCCGGCGCGCGTGTGGAACGAGGTCGTGCGCAATGCGGTGGAGGTGCTGACGATCGTGGGCGACGTGTTCGCGCGTCCCTTGCTCGACGCGCTCGAGGCCGAGCCGGGGCGATGGGACCTGTCATCGTTGCGGGCGATCACCAGCTCGGGCGTGACGTGGAGCCCGGAGACGAAGGCCGGACTGCTGCGGCACGCATCCCATGTCACCCTCCTCGACTCGCTCGGCGCGTCCGAAGGCATGGCGAGCCGGCAGGCCGCCAGAGCCGACGATCCCGAGATCAAGCCGGCGCGCTTCGCCGTCAACGAGCGGGTCAAGGTCTTCCGTGAGGACACCCGAGAAGAGGTGACCCCGGGCAGTGATGAGATCGGGCTGCTGGCAGTCGGAGGGCGGATCCCGCTCGGCTACTGGCGCGACCCCGAGAAGACCGCGCAGACGTTCCGGGTCATCGGTGGACGCCGTTATGCGCTCGCCGGCGACTACGCACAGGTCGACGCGGACGGCACGATCCGACTGCTGGGACGGGGCTCGGCATCCATCAACACGGGCGGCGAGAAGGTCTATCCCGAAGAGGTGGAGCTCACGCTGCGCAAGCACCCGAGCGTGTTCGACTGCGTGATCGTCGGTGTCCCCGACGATCGTTTCGGCGAGATCGTCGTCGCGCTCGTGCATGTGATCGACGGCCATTATCTCGACGAGGCCGAGCTCGACGCGTGGTGCCGTCGCCGGCTCGCCGGATACAAGAAGCCCCGACGATTCCTGTTCGTCGATTCGCTCGACCGCAACGCCGCCGGTAAGGCGAATTATCAGGCTTTGCGTCGGTTGGCCGTGCAAAAGCTCGGATCGTAGAGTTTGGCCCGCCGAGTGTGAAGCCACGGAGGAGTTTCATGCGAAAGCTCGGGTTTCTCGTCGCGATCCCGATCGTCGGGGCGCTCATGGGGCTGACTCCTGCGATGGCGCAACCCGCGCCGAACGTCACCGCGTTCTGCGACGCCGCTCTGGCTGGGGACAAGGCGGCGAGCAAGGTCTTCGCGAGCGGGAAACCCAAGCAGAAGGACGTGCAGGCGCTCGACGCTGCGTTCACGCAGCTC
>JBKOWY010000100.1:0-5374 GCA_046724655.1 Actinomycetota bacterium | reverse complement strand
CGAATCTCGGGTTGGTCTCCAGCCGTCACTTCGAGCCGGGGCGCTTTTGGCGGCAGTTTCCCCGTGCGTACCCATTCGCCCAGGCTGTGCAAGGCCGCTTTAACGACGACGTGCATCGGTCCGTTGTTGATGGGTGTACCGCAATCGATCCTGTCGACGATCGGACCGAGGAGATGGACGTCCGCATGGGCCGTCCCCGCGACCTCCCAGAGCCGGAATCGGTCGCTGTCTGGTTGGCGGACGGCGACCGAGTTCAGGACGCTTGTGACATCGCCCTCGGTTTGGAGGTCGAGCACGGGCGCGTCGAGGTCGGTACGGAAGGTCGCAGGGGTGCTGGTGCCGATCGATCCGGCGAGGTCGGCGAACTGTCCCGGCCCGACCAGCGGAAGGCTCACCGCGGCGCGGCTGTGCACGAGGAAGCCGTCGAACGCTTGCGTGAGCGATTGGACGCCGTTGTAGTAGGTCGTCAGTGCGATCGCTGATTGCGATTCGCCGACCGCGAGGATCCGTCGAGGCTTCATCTTCCCCATCGCCGGTCCGCCTTTGCGCACCGCTCGTGCGACCTGCGTGAAGATGTCGAAGGAGTATCCGTCGCCGGGGTGTTGGAGGGAGCCGTAGCGCGCCGGATCGATCGCTTTGAGACCCTTGCCTGCGAGGTCCTCGGCGCCCGGTGCCGTCACGAGCACGGGACCACCCTCGACGCCGATGAGTTGCGCCGAGACGCCGACCCACACGTCCCCCTGGCGCGTCAACTCTTCTTTGAGACTGGCGTAGTCGGGGTTCGCGTCGACTCCTCCGCTGACATTCAGCCACTCCACCACGACCGCGCCACTCAACTTCGTGGCTTTTGCCGGACGGCGCACGAGGATCCGTGTGCGGTACGCCGCGTTTGTGTCCGGCTCGAAGGACCAGCGGCCGTCGGGAGAGAGCGGTCCCTTTGCCTTGTAGGCCGTCGCCGTTCCCGCCGCGACGTACTCACGCTCGACGTACCCCGACTTCTTCACGTTCGCAGGGATGGCCTCACCGATAAACGCACCGTTCCCACCGGTGATCTCGTTCGACAGATCAGCCGCGGGTCGCCGAGGTCTCTGCGGCGTTGTCGACGGCAAAGGCGCGGCGGAGGACGCGCGCGCGTTGGCGGTGCCAGTGCCGTCGTCGCCGGAGCAGGCGGAGGCGAGAGCAGCGATGACCGCACAAGCAGCGAGCGCTGCACACCGTGCGCGCCCGTTTCGGCGTACGGCCTGGCCGCCGTGCGGGACCGCGGTCTCTAGTCGCACGTGACATGCCCTTCGTCCGGCAGGGAACCGTGTGCCGAAAAGCTAGTCACTTGTCACGCCCGATCCGCAGTTTCACCTCAGCGACCGGCATGGTGCCGCTCGGTGAACGCCGCGCACGTCCCCGGGTGTTCGACGTTGACCGACATTTCACGACAGCGTGCGGACGTGAGGATGTGATCGCGAGCTTCAGCCGGTCGGACAGGCCCAGCGGTCGTCGGTCGGGGTGATCGAATTTCCGTACGGCGCTGGAAACGGCGTGCGGAACGTAAACGCGTACGGTGTGGGACCGTGTCGGCGGAGGTGCAGCAGCCGCTCCTCCGCCTCGTCCACGGTGGGCACGTAACCCGCCGGCACCCACCACAAGGCGAGATAAGCCTCGGCCAACTTCTCGAACCACTCCCGTCGGCGGCGCATGACCTCGCGGTGAGGACTGCGGTACGCGAACTCGGCGAGCGCTTCGATCGATTCCCATATCGTCATATTGACGATGAACGAGTCGTCGTCGAAGACACGCACCGCTGTGGCGTCGCCGTCGCCGGTCTGGAGCCGCCACACGAATCCCGGGCTGGCGTCGCCCAGTGCGTTGATCGGCTCGAGTGCTGCGACGAAGTCGGCCAGCTGGGGCGAGTCGAGCGGCGCCCGCAGCCGAGCGACGTTGACCTGAGCCAGATGCACAGAGTGGAACCGTACCCGGTTACGATCCAGCCCCAGTAACCGGGAGCCGCGCCGGAAAGACCTCGTCACTGGCGACCTTGGGTACACATCCAGTCGGCGACCTGCTGTTCGCTGGCGAGGCCGATCCCCATCGCCGAGTCAACGGCGCGCCAGAGGTTCCGTTCGGCGCTCGGTTTTCAGAGGTTCGACGCTGACATTCGGAGCGCGGTTTGGGTGCGGATCGATCGAGGCCCTGTCGCGCGTTCACCTTGTGGCCAACCTCCCGTATCTGCTGTGGCAGGTGCGAATGGCGACCTAGAAGGTGTCCTCGTAGTTCTGGACCGGCCCAATCGTCTGTGCAAGCCGACGGTCGAGTTCGGGGCGTCGTCGCGACGCTTCAGCCACCCGCTGTGTGCGTCCCGGTTGCGAAGGTGCGTGGGGCTCTGGCGGCAACGCCGGAGCTTCGCCCTCGTACGCACTGTGAGCGAAGCTCAGGGCATCGGCTAACAAGTTGGACCAGTTGATGGCCTTGCGAACGATGTCGTCCGGGTAGCGAGTGAGGCGGCGTGTCTCGTGGCGCTGCAAGAAGCGCTCCTGAGACGAAGCTGACAGCGGGCCGTATCGGCTCATCCAGTACTCGAGGAGCTGTCGTCGTCGCATCCAGATCAGTGTGCCAGCTCTGTCCAACGGCCACGAGCAGCCCGAAGGACAGCCGCGAGTCTCGTGCGACGAGGCCCCGTTGCACAGCCTTCGCGCGGCGTGGCCGTCGCCAGCATGTACGTTCGTGGCGTGAACTTCCTGTGACCTCGGCGGCTCTCGCAGGGTTCTAAACGCGGCCCGCCGCTCCCCTTCGACTTCGTGTTCCAATCGGTCGAAGAGGAGGAGGCATGGCGACGCGCATTGTGGCCCTGGCCGAGCAACCCGAACTGGTCCCGACGGTCGGCCGCTGGCATTGGGACCTCTGGGGCGCCGAGGACCCGGCGGCATCTCGCGAGTCGTGGACGGCGCGGGTCGCTCGGTGGGCGAATCACGACGCCGTCCCGATGATCTTCATTGCCCTCGCGGGTGAGAGAGCCGTTGGATCGGTAAGCCTCGTGGCCCACGATCTGCCCGAGCGGCGGGACCTGTGGGATCTCTGGCCCTGGCTGTCGGGGTTGTATGTCGTGCCTGGCTACCGCGGGCGCGGCGTCGGCCGCGCGTTGGTAGCTCGGGTGGAGGCGCAAGCCCGCTCGATGCGTGTCGTGCGTCTGTATCTGTACACGGGGCAAGCTCGCGGCTTGTACGAACAGCTCGGGTGGGACCCCATAGGCACCGACGTGGCGGCCGGCGCGCCGGTGACGATCATGGTCAAGCGCGTCGGCGATCCGGAGCTCTTCAGCCCCACATAACGATCCGGCGTACCTCGCTCCAGTCCGCGCCCGAACCGGCGATCTGTGCGACACCGACCTCAAGTAGCGGCGACACGAATTCCCGAACGCGGCGGTGCAGAGCGCGGTCACGCTGGTTGCTCCGGTTGGTCACACCGATGCCCCCGGCAAGAGTTCGCGACACCTTCCGATCTTGTCCCCGTGTCCGAGCGAAACAACCCGAACCGCCCGCCCGTCTGCAAGCAGAGCGCGGCGAAGGCGACCGCCGCAAGACGGAGGGCGAGGGGCGCCGACGCGGCCGGTGGGCCGGTGCACGAGGGGATGCTGGGGCGCTGCGAGGTTCACGAGCCCGTGCCGGAGAACGCTGCGATGGCGGCACGCTCGATCTCGTCGCGGGGCACGTCGCGGACGTGCTGGGTGAGACCCCATCGATGACCGAAGGGGTCGGTTATCTGGGCGTCACGCTCGCCGGTGAACCAGTCGGCCGCTGGTCGGCTTACCTCCGCCCCCGCGGCGACGGCGCGTTCGACGAGGCCGTCGACGTCATCGGTCGGCAGGTACAAGACGGCTGAGGATGCTCCCGTCGTCTTTGGTGACGGGGCACTGTGCTCGGGGAACTCATCAGCGAGCACGACCTTCGAGTCACCGAACCACAACCCGACGTCGATCAGGCGCCCATCAGTCAGGGTGATGCGGTGCTCCTCACGTGCGCCCAGCACCGAGCAGTACCAGTCGGTCGCCGCTCGTGCATCGTGGGCGATGATGTGGATGGTAATCATCAGACGGGAAACTACGGCGAGCCCTATGGCCGTGGCTTGTACGTCGTTGCGTGTTGCGAGGCGCTGATGGAGGACATCGACGAGGTCACGGCGTGGCGGACACCCGAGCATGAGCGACTGGTCTGGATGGAGGGGCGGACTACCGGATACCGCGTCGACCCTGTGGGGGAATACGTGATCGGGGTCACCACTGGTCCCGGCTACCGGCTCCAGCGCGGGCGCCGGCACCACATCGTGAGGCCTCACCAGCTGGTGGTCCTCGACCCCTCCGGCGCCCACTCCGGCACACCGGTTGCGACCGCGCCATGGGCGGGTCGCCTGTTGGTGATCGAGCTACCCGACGTCGCCGCTGGCAACGCCGGCTTCGATCTCGCCTTCCCGGACCCGCAGGTCGGCGGTCCCGCCTTGGCTCAGCGCTTCCTGGAGCTACACGAAGCGATGGGGTGCGCCGGGTCGAGCCTCGAACGCGAAAGCGGCGTCGTCTGCTTCCTCCAGGACCTTGCGCTCCTTTCACCGATGCGACGCGTGGAACGTGAGCGACGACCCGACAGCGCCGCCGTCCGTGTCGCTGCACAGCACCTGCAGGACAACCTCGCCGTGAACGTGTCGCTCGACGAGCTGGCGCACGTCACCGGCCGCTCAAAGTTCCACCTCGTCCGACAGTTCCGAACCGTCACGGGCGTCCCGCCCCACACCTTCCAGGTCGGCCAGCGCGTGGTGCGCGCCCGACGCCTCCTCGAAGCGGGCAGCCCGGCCGCGGAGGTCGCCGCCCTCACCGGGTTCGTCGATCAGAGCCATCTGCACCGACACTTCCGGCGCCGACTTGGCATCACTCCCGCCCGCTACGCCCACGCCTTCACGCGCCAGTGATCCTTCGTCGACATCGATAGCGGATCGCGGGCATACGTGGTGTGCGCCTTTCGGTTCTGAAGAGGGCAGCGCGTTATATCCGGGTGGTCGTTCTGTATGTCTCCTCGTTATACCTAGCTGACGAGTCCGTCCGCAACGTCGGATCCCAGGGCTGAACCTTCGACGGCGAAGAGTTGCCATTCGTTGGGCACACCTTTGAGCGCATGGGTGCCGCGACCAGCAAATGTCATGCCCGAGCCACTGACGATGTCGGCGACGGTGCGGGAGACGAGTACTTCGTCCGGCTGCCGCGAACTTCGCGGGCGAGCTGATCCAGCCGCGGGAGGTGGGCTACGACGCCGCCCGGCAGCTCTGGAACGGGCATGTACAACGGCGGCCGGCGTTGATTGCTCGGTGCGGGGGCGTCGCTGATGTGATGGCGGCAGTG
>JBKOWY010000130.1:0-3069 GCA_046724655.1 Actinomycetota bacterium | reverse complement strand
AACGACCGCCCTCATCCCGCCCACGGTGCGCTAGCTATAGAACCAGCGCCAAGTCATCGTGGCGCGTGACCCACGGTGGCGAGCAGCCTCGCCCGATGCAGAATCTCCGCCGAATAGTCCCGATGCTCGTTCGAGGCGATGGTCTCGGCTTCCTCGATCATCCCAACGTCGTCGTCCGCCCATTCCCGAACCGCCGACGCCGCCTCGTCGATACCGCCCACACGATGTATCTCGGGAGCGAGGAAATCCCCGAAAGACACGAGATCATCACGAAGCTCGTCGGCAGGTCGGCGGGAGCGTCTCACTCTCGCCTCGGCGGCGGCGGCCCGGCGGAAGTCGTCGGGGGGCGGGATATCTGACCGCTTCATGGCGCCCCTCCTCTGTCCGGCCCGGGGCAGTCTTCCCGCACGCCGCGGCCGGGAAACCTGGGAACTAGCCCAAGGTGAAGGACCTCGGCCCGATCCTCACCGAGCACGCCTACGACCTGCGCTCCCGGCAGAAGTCCGAACGCAGCATCGACAACCGGATTCGCAACGTCACCTTGTTCGCCGAGTGGTGCGACGCCGACGCCGTCGGCGACGTGAAACCCGCGCACGTCACGCGTTGGCTTTCAGCACGCGCCGAGGCTGGGGACGCTCCCGAAACTGTCCTCACCCGATTCCGGCATCTGCGCGCCTTCTACCGGTGGTGCGAACGCGAGGAGATCGTCGAGAAGTCGCCGCTGCGGAACCTGTCGGAGCCGACCGCCGAGACACAGCCCGTCCCGGTGCTCTCCGACGACGAGCTCCGCGCCCTGTTCGGCACATGCAAGGGAAAGAGCTTCTTCGACCGACGCGACTTCGCCATGCTCGTCTTCCTCGCCGACACGGGCGTCCGTGTGGGCGAGCTCGTCGACCTCAACGTCGACAACGTTGATTTCAAGACGAGCACCGCGGCGGTGGTCGGCAAGTTCGGCCGCCGCCGTGTCGTCGCGTTCGGACCCAAGGCCGGGAAGGCGCTACTCGCCTACCTACGCGTCCGCGCCCAGCACAAGGACGCTGACAGCCCGCGGCTCTGGGTCGGCCAGCGCGGCCCCCTGAACGAGGCGGCGGTGTGGAAGGTCGTGAAGCTCCGCGGCGAGGCCGCTGGCATCAAGGGCCTCCATCCCCACGCACTCAGGCACACCTTCGCGCACCGATTCCGGTCGAACGGCGGCGAGGAAGGCGACCTCGCCCAACTCGGCGGTTGGCGTTCGACAGCGATGCTGGCCCGCTACGGGGCGTCGGCGGCCGCTGAACGGGCCCTCGAGGCGCACCGGCGGGTCGATCCGCTCGGCGACGTCCTGTGACGGAGCTGGCCTGCCAGAGGTGCGGCGCCGTCGTCGCACGCGTCTACGCGACCGATGATGGTGTCCACTTCGCGGGCCGGGTTCGCGACACCGCCAGGGCCACGGAGCGCGCCGTCATCATGGGCGTCGGCCGCCGTCGCCATCGCCGCGACAGCTGGGCGGCCACCGAGACCGCGCTCCGAGGAAGCGATTACGCCGACGTCGACCCGGAGGCGTGGTGCCCCCGCCATGGGCGCATGACGATGCCCGATCTCGGGCAGCACACGTTCGGTGTCTGGGGCCACACGACCGGCAGACAGCGGCGGGAGGCGATGCGGCGAGGCTGGACCGTCCGCCAGCTCGTGGAGCGGCTCGTCAGCTAGAAGATGGTCTCAATCCCGTTCACCAACGGCAGCGCCTCCTCCAACGAGTAGGTGGCGTGGATCTTGACCGTGTTCCACTGCATGAGGTGGCTCTGCAGGGCGAAGTCCCTGACTGAACCAATGTCTGCCGCCTCGACGACCGCGAGAATGATGTGGTCAGGGCCGAAGATGCGCAGCGTGACGATATTGACGCCGAGCTTCTCGGCGAGCTGCGGGATCTGGCCGGCGCCCTCGTTGAATATTTGCCGCGTCTGGGCATTGGAAGTCGGGCAGAGGTCGGGCGGATGCTCGGCGATGACGGCGAACTGCGGCACGGCACACCTCCTGTCCTGTGGTTCCGAGCCCATCCGACCCTACTGGCCGACGAGACGAGCGCAGGGTGGTCGAGACGAAGCAGGACGAGGGGGAGAACGCGGCGCATATCAGCGGAAGAGCCGCCCGAGCCCGCGCCCGGTGACTCTGCCCGCGGCCCGCCGGACGATGCGTTTGCCGATCCGGCCGTTCGCACTGCCTGGTAGTCGCCGAGGAACCGAGCGAGCCAGTAGAGCAACGAACGGGTCTCCACTGGCGAGGGCCCTTCGAGCTTTACTCCGCCTTTAGCGGCCACAGGCACACTTCCATCACCGGCGGCAGGACCGGGATGCGAGGCAGGGAGCAAACCATGCACAGAGTGCGGTCTTCGACGACAAATGCCGTTCGTACCCCTCGACGCCTTCGACCGTTATGGCGATTTCGGGTCGGCGCAGTGGCGGGGCTCGGCCTGGCCACGACAGTCGCTTTGCTACCGAGTGCGCCGGCGTTTGGAGCGGGCGTAAACCACCGGCTCCCAGACCCGCCGCTCCAAGCGGCACACGTCGCGTCGCTCACCCGTGGCGGGAAGCCCGTGCTGTCGAACCAGCCAGCCGACTACATTCCGGCCACCATCGGCGGCAAGGCGGTCGTCCTCGACCCAAGGTCAACCGTCGGGGTCCATACGGACCCGTCGTGTCCGATCCCGCCCGAGGGCGTAGTCCTCGACCCGCTCCCTAGCCCGAGTGCAGACGCGGTCCAGTTGGCGCTTGGCGGTCTGTGGGACTGCCCCGCCGGTTCTCCCGTCCCGACAGGATTCGTGGCCGGCATCGACGCGGTGAAGGCCGCCCCGACCGTCTCGAAGCTCAGCAAGAAGAGCTTGTACGCAATACCGACCTCGGCGGAATCGGTTCCCGCGGACGCGGGCTCGGTCAAGACAACAACCGTCAAGGTCAATGGCAAGCGCGTCAAGGTGTTCACATACCGGATGACGATCCCCATCGGCCCCAACGCCGCGTTTGAGGCTGCGTCTACCGAGCCCCACGCGCATCTGCTGGTCTCAGCGACGACGCCTTCGGGAACCAACCCGGT
>JBKOWY010000027.1:0-14805 GCA_046724655.1 Actinomycetota bacterium | reverse complement strand
TCGGCTGTGGAACCTACGACGACGCGAGCCGCGCCGAGTACGAACGACGGATCAACGCCAACCTGGCTGAGGAGGACAGGAGACGACTACGCGAGCTGCGAGCGGCAATGGAGGAGAGTCGTGACCCTGCCGAGCGGGACCGGCTGCTCGCCATCCGCGGTGCGATTAACGCCGAAGCGCAATCGGTGGAGTTGCTCCCGAACATGCAGGCCCAACCGCTCCGCGCCGATGCCGCCGGCCACCAGGAGACCTGGCGCGACGTCCTGCACCGCCAAGCGGCAGGCGTCGAACCACAGTCCTTCACGGCCATCAGGGCACCGGTACTGATGCTCCATGGCGACGACGATCCTCATCCCGGTCCGATGATCCGCGACAGCCTCCTCCCGCACATTCCTCATCTCGAATATGTGCGCATTCCCCGCTGTGGACACGAGCCGTGGCGCGAGCAGTATGGAAGGCAACCGTTCTTCGCAACACTCCGAGCGTGGATCGACGCGACCACAAGCGGCTAAGTGCGCGCGGCGGCGCGCCGCTTGAGCAGCCCGAGGAGAGCAGGGATCTCGTCTTCGATTCCTTCCCTGACGCGGTCGGCGGCGCGCACGATCTCCCAACGGTGGACGAGGTCGGCATCGATGGGGCGAGCACGCCCATACGCGCGCGCGTACAACCGGAAGAAGGCGCCACGACCGAGTGCGTGCATGTGCCGCATCATGAGCTTGATCACCGCGGGCATGTGCTCCTGCACCGCGCCTTCGCGCAGCAGCAGACGGGTCCGGGCCAAGTCGGCGGCGGGGTCACCGCGGGCGGCGTCGGTCCAGTCGATGACGGCAGGACCTTGTTTCCCGACGAGCACGTTGCCGGGATGGAAATCGCCGTGACACAGACGATCGCCGTCCGGCAGGTCATCCAGCATCGCGAGCGCGAACTCGGCGAGCTCGACGGGAAGCTTGTCGGCGGTCTGGATCTTGAAGCGCGCCACGTCATGCACCCGCGGAAGGTCGTTAGGTGCCACGACCCCGTGCAGGGACGCCTGCACCGCCCCGACCATGCGAGCAGCGCTGGGCACGGTCCACGGGCGCTTTCCCATCAGTGTGATGAGGTCGGGCCCGTCGACGCGGTCCATGATCAGGCCGTCGCGCCCGTCCTGAGTCGTGGTGCCGTGCACTCGGGGGACCGGGACGCCAGCGGCGGCGGCGGCACGCATGGCGACGGCTTCGTGCTCCACCTGCGACCACCGAGAGGTCGGTCGTGGCAGGCGCAGCACCGTGCCTGCGTCCCACGCGTAGATCTGCGCCTCGCGCCCTTCGCCGACCGGCGTCCTCGACGCGGTCGTGCCGCCTTCGGGCATGCGGCTACGGCTCGCAGATGACGAGCGGGATGTCGCGGTCTGTACGCCGCTGGTACTGCCCGTAGCCGCTGTAGGCGGCTACGACGCGCGGCCATATCTCGGCTTTCTCCTCCGGAGACGCCACCCGCGCCCGCATGGCTCGCGTCTTTCCGTCCATCGTGATCTCGACGTCGGGGTTATCGCGCAGGTTGAGGAACCAGGTCGGGTGCCGGTCGTCGCCGCCGTACGACGCGACCAGCACGACGCGCTCGCCGTCCTGCACCGGCGACGTGAGCATCGTTGTGCGTCGCTTGCCGGTCTTGCGTCCCGTGGTGGTGAGGATGAGCACGGGCATGCCGAACCCGCGGTTGCCGAGGCGGCCGTTGCTCATCCGGAACACGGCCTCGTGGAAGCCGGTGACGATCTTGGCGCCGATGTCCTTGATGTTCACCACGGTCGGACCCTATCCCCTGGCTTGGCCTCGAGGCTCGAGCACGAACTGCAACTCCGTGACCCAGGCGTCGGGCTCGCCATCGCAGTTGAGGTATACCTCGCGGCTATAGCCGGCGACGCGCTCGCCGGTCTGCTCGGTCCACCGGAGCAGCGCTTCGTACCCGCGCTCCACGCGGTTCATGTGACCGCGATGAATCGCCGCGACCCCTCGGGGCACGGCAGCGAGGTCGAGGGCCTCGACGTCCGCTCCCGACACGTCCTCGGTGCCGATCGGCAGCGCGGCGACGACCTCGATCAGCGCGTCGTCGTCGCCGCTGTCGTAGTAGAGGGCGACGGGAGGCCCGGTTGCCGTAACGCCGACACGGGCGAGACGGGCGTGCAGCTCACCGTAGAGCCGGCCGAAGATCGGCCCGAGGGTCTCGTTGCCGAACGCGGGCGAGTTCTCGCGGAGCGCAGCGAGGCGCACCGGCTCGAGCGACTTCACCACGATGTCGTACTGGCTGGGGCTCTGCTCGTCTTCGATCTGTCGGAGTCGGGCCTCGACGCGGGCGAGGCGCTCGGCCTCGGCGGCGATGCGGCCACTTGCTTCTGCTCGACGCAGCCGCAGCATGCCGCGTAGGTCGTCGAGCGACACCTGCTCGTCGGCGATGGGCTGGATCTCGGTCAGCGAGAACCCGAGGTCGCGAAGGGCGAGGATGCGGTGAACGCGCGCGAGCTGGTCGGCCGAGTACCAGCGGTACCCGGTGCGCTCGTCGACCTCGGCCGGAGCGAGGAGGCCGATCTCGTCGTAGTGGTGGAGCGTGCGCACCGACACCTGGGCGAGGCGGGCGAACGCACCGGTGCTGAACACGGCATCCAGATTTGCATCCGTGAGGGCGTTGGGTCGGAAACCGTGCCTATAGCGCCGGTTTGCGACCCAACGTGGCCATCGGGCTTGACCCTCACGCGACGTGAGGCTGCATGCTGGAGGCATGACACAGACAACCGGAACCCCGAAGGTCCACGACGACGAGCGGGCCTACTACGCCGAGCCCGGCCCGATGACGACCCTCGAGCTCTCGCCGGTGGCGGCCGAGGGCCTGCCGGCCGATCCCCTGGGGTTGTGCCGGGTCGCCCGGGGCGTGATCGTCCACGAGTTCCTGGCGTCGTCCCTCTACGGCGTTGAGATCCCCGCCGAGCGCGCCGACGAGGTCGAGACGCGCCCCGCTTCGGCGATCGTCGACACGATCCAACGCCTGGATGACCGACCGCTGGTCGAGCCCCGGCCGCCGGAACGGCGCATGTTCGGCAACTGCCGCCAGTTCTCCACGCTCACGTGCGCCTTGCTGCGGCGAGCGGGCATCCCGGCCCGGGCTCGTTGCGGCTTCGGCACCTATTTCGAGGCCGGGAAGTACATCGACCACTGGATCGTGGAGTATTGGGACGCGGCTCGCGGAGATTGGCGACGCGTCGACAGCCAGCTCGACGAAGTCCAGCACGAGGCGCTGCCGATCGACTTCGACGCGACCGACGTGCCTCGGGACAAGTTCCTCCCGGGCGGCGATGCCTGGCAGCTGTGCCGCGCCGGACGGGCCGATCCCGACACGTTCGGCATCTTGCAGTTCTGGGGGTCGTGGTTCGTTCGCAACAACGTCGTCCGCGACCTCGCCTCGCTCAACAAGATGGAGTTGCTGCCGTGGGACGGCTGGGGGTTGATGAGCGACACGGACGACGTCGACGAGAAGATCGAACGGCTCACCGATGAAGTCGCCAACACGACTGTCGACGGCAACTGGAACGACGTGCGTCGGCTTTACGACGGCAACGCCCTGCTGTGGGTGCCGGCAACGGTGCTCAGTTATCGATCAGGGAAGAACGTCACGCTCTAGGAGCCGACCGGCCGTAAGAGCATCTCCTGCGCGACCGACACCGCGACGTGTCCATCGGGCCCGTAGATCGTTCCCCGTAGCAGTCCGCGCCCGCCGGTGTTCACGAGGGAGTGCACGTCGTAGTAGTGCCACTCGTCGGCGCGCAGCCGCCGGTGGAACCACACCGCGTGGTCGATGCTCACCATCCCGGTCACGTCGCCCTCGAGATGAAGGGGGCGGCCGCCGGTGCCGGTCATGTCGGTGGTGAACGCGATGAGCGCCTCGTGCAGGCTGGGGTCGTCGGGAAGCGAGCCCGCGATCCGGAACCATGCCCGTCGTGTCGACTTCCTGGTGCCATCGGGCCTCGGCGGCGTGGCCCCGACCTCGGCGACCTCCCACGGTCCCGGCCCGACAGAGACGGGCAACGCCTCGGGCCGAGGAACGTCTTCGTCCATCGACAGCTCGTACTCGTAGCCGTCGGTATCTGCGGTGAACGAGCACGCCATCCAGAACACCGGGTTGCCGTCCTGTACGGCTTCGAGATGCCGAATCACGAACGAGCGGCCCTCCCGGATGGGAATGACCCGGTACGTCAGCGGCTTCCCGGCCATCACCGGGCGGAGGAAGTACCCGTGGATGGAGTGGATCCGCCGGCCCTCGGGGGCGGCGCGGGTTGCCGCGTAGACCGATTGCGCCACGACGAACCCGCCGAAGAGCCGATCGCCGAACCATGACGGCGCGTCACCGGCCCATCCGTCGCCGTCCGGCCGCACGCTGACGAACTCGATCGTCTCGGCGATGACCGACTCGATGTCGAGCTCCGGATCCACCATGCGCCGGAGCGTAGGACAACGCAACGGGCACATACGACGCGTTTCGCACCACGCCTTGCAGCGGCGCGCGGGCACATGCATGATGCGACGCGGAGGATCTGTGGCTCTGTTCGTCGTCCGCCACCAACACGACGCCGAGCAATGCCCGGCGGAAGATCCCTACGCGGGCGCGTCGCTCCTGAACTACCTGAGCCGCCCGAACGTCCGCCAGCAGGGTGTCGAGATCAAAAGTGAGGCGGTCGTCCAAGGTGAGCACACGCTGTACATGATCGTCGAGTCCAGCGACGAGAACCTCGTCCGACAGTTCATGCAACCGTTCGCGATGGCGGGCAGCGTCGACATCTACCCGGCGTCGACGTGCGCCGCGGTCGTTGCCAGCGGCGGTTGCGCCGCGCCGATGCCAGAGCTCGACAGCGTTGTGCCGCCGTTGGACCCGGAGGATGCATGCCATCGCGCCATCGAGGCCGGGCTCGTCGTGCACCGGGCGCACCCGCTGAATTGCGAGACCTCGATCCCTGCGCTGCTCGGCGGCGTGGTCATGCCCAACGCGCATTTCTACGTGCGAAACCACTTCCAGATCCCCGCGCTCGATCCGGCGACGTGGCGGCTCGACGTGAGCGGGCTCGTCGAGCGACCGCTGAACCTGAGCCTGCGCGATCTGACGAACATGCGATCGCAAACGCTGTTCGTCACGCTCGAGTGCGCGGGGAACGGACGCACGTTGCTCGATCCGCCGGTCGAGGGCGAGAAATGGCACCTCGGCGCGGTGAGCACAGCCGAGTGGACGGGTGTGCCGCTCGTCGAGATCCTCGACCGGGCCGGCATCGGGCCGTCGGCGCAAGAGGTGGTGTTCCGGGGCGCTGACAGCGGAACTCTCCCGGGCAAGGCGGACACGATCAGCTTCGAGCGCAGCCTCTCGCTCGACGACGCCCGGGATTCCGACGCCTTGCTGGCGTACGCCATGAACGGCGAGGCACTCCCGACCCAGCACGGCTACCCGCTGCGGCTCGTCGTTCCGGGCTGGTACGCGGTCGCGTCGGTGAAGTGGCTCACCGAGATCGAAGCCGTTGAAGAGCCGTTCACCGGGCAATACCAGACGGGCAGCTACTTCTATGAGTGGGAGGACGACGGCGAGGTCGAGAGGGAACCGGTCACGCTCCAACGGGTGCGGGCCTTGATCACCGAGCCGAACCGGGATGAGGAGGTCGAACCCGGAGACGTCGCGATCCGAGGCGTCGCCTGGTCCGGCGCTGCACCGATCTCACGCGTAGACGTGCGCGTCGGCGATCGCGATTGGCAGGACGCCAGGCTCATCGGCCAGCGCCAGCGCCATAGCTGGCAGTGGTGGGAGCTGATCACACACCTCGAGGAGCGAGGCGCGACGACGATTCGCGCCCGTGCCACCGACCTCGCCGGTCGCAAACAGCCCAACGAGCAGCAGTGGAACCGCCTCGGCTATGGCAACAACCTCGTCCACGAAGTGCCGGTGCGCGTGCGATAGCTCACTTCGCGGGTTCGGCCTGCTCGCCCGCGTGCGTGTGGTCGGCGTTGGCGCCGTCGGGATCCGCATGGCCGGGTTCCTGGTCGGACGTAGGGCGCACAGGAAGCACTCCCCGACCTTTGAATGCTCGTGAGGCGACGCTGTGATTTCTCAGGTGGGACGGCAACAACTCCCCACGAGGTGCCGTCCGCGTGCGGTGGCTCGGCCGGGCCCGACGAGGGTGGATTCACCGGGCCGGCATGTTCCCGCGCCACTGCGAGCACGATCGCCAGACCCAGGCCGCTTCCTCCTTCGGGGCGGCTGCGGGCGTCGTCCGCACGACGGAAGCGGTCGAACGCGTGAGGAAGGAACTCGTCGCTGAAACCGGCGCCTTCGTCGAGAACTTCGATGACGACCCGGGATTCGTCACGCCGCGCCCGCACGCGCACGCCGGTTCCCGCGGGCGCAAAGCGCAGCGCCTTCTCGAGGACGTTGTCGTCGCGGACGCGCGCACCACGGTGTTCGTCTCGACGACCAAGGAAGAGCAGTTGCTCCGACGCCGATCCACAGGCCATCGGTGCCATTGGTTGCGCCGTCGACGGCATAGCCCTCGTCGCGAAGGCCCCGCTCGAGGAGTGTGGCCATTCGGGACTCGTCTTCGACGACGAGAACTCGCATGGAACAAGGGTAGGAACGCTTACATGTGAGCTTGCTGTGAACCGGCGAGCCGGCCGATGAGGCGCGTCGTCAGCGCCTGCGCCAACCGTTCCAGTAGGTGACCTCTTCGACGGGGCGGCGCTCGGCCGGTCGGAAGTCACCGCCCGTCGTGTACGCGACCGGGATCAGCGCCACTTGCGTGACCGTGTCGGGGATGCCAAGGACCTCGCGGGCATCGCGCTCGTGCTCGAGGTGCAGGGTCGTGAATGCCGAGCCGAGTCCGCGACTCCGCAATGCCAGCATGAAGCTCCAGACCGCCGGGATGATCGAACCGTAGACGCCACTCACGTCCGCCGGCGTCGGTCGTTCGGGGAGCGTGCCGAGAAAGCACGGGACGACGTGCACGGGCACCTCGGCGAGATGGTCGGCGAGGTACTCCGACGACCGCGCGATCGGATGATTCTCGTCCCCGCCGGCGGCGACGATCGCCGCCTTCTGCTCGGCCGCGTAGGGCTCGAAGCCGCGGCGGTAGACGGCGGCGAGGCCGGCCCGCACGGCGGGGTCGTCGACCACCAGCCAGCGCCACCGCTGGGTGTTGCCGCCGCTCGGTGCATGGATCGCGATCCGGAGGCAGTCGAGGACCACCTCCCGCTCGACGGGGCGGGACAGGTCGAGCCGGCGGCGGACCGCTCGGGTCGTGGTGAGGAGCCGGTCGGTTTGGGCGGTGTCGAACGCTGTTGTCGTCGCGGTCATGCCCTGATCCAACCGGAAGCGGCAGGCGGGTTGTAGTCCGGAACCCCCTATTGAGAAGCCCGAGCTGCCGGCCCCGCCCCGGATAGGAGGTCCCCTACTACACGGCCCGGCGGCCCACCCGCATCATCAGCTCAGGATGAGCCAGGGGGGAACCATGCACTCGACCCGACGTCCCGTCCGACTCCTCGCGCTGGTCAGCGCGCTCTCCGTCCTGCTCGTCGCGCTCGTCGGCACCAGCGCGGGCGCGGAGAGCAACGACTTCGGCCTGGCGTACACCGGCGGGAGCGCAGGCAAGGCCGACAAGAAGCTGGCGCCGATCACCATCGGCTACATCAACCAGGAGGGCGGCGTCCCGTCCTTCCCCGAGTCGACCGCCGGCATAAACGCCGCCGTGAAGTACGTGAACAACGAGCTCGGCGGCGCGCAGAAGCACCCGGTCGTGGTGAAGAAGTGCACGGTGCAAGCCGAGGAAGACGGCCAGCGGTGCGCCACGGAGATGCTCAACGACGACAAGGTCTCGTTCGTGATCACCGGCGTGCTCGTCGTCGGTAACCAGTCGATCTACTCGACTCTGGCCGGCAAGAAGCCCGTGCTCGTCGGCTTCCCGGGCACACCCTCCGACTTCGTTGCCGACGACGCCTACGCGCTGACGGCCGGCGCCTTGGGTGTCGTGAAAGGCATGGGCATCTTCGTCGGACAGAACCTCAAGGACGTGAAGAAGGTCTCGGTCGTGCACGCCGACAACGCGGCCGGGAAGGCCGGCGCCGAGTCGATCCTCAAGCCGACGTTGGCGAAGTTCGGCATCACCGACGTCACGCTGGTCGCGGTCTCGGACACCGCCACCGGTCCTGATCTCGCATCGGCCATCCAAGCGGCGGGGGCCGAGCAGGCCGACCTCTTCATGCCGCTCGTGACCGTGCAGGGGTGCGTCGCCACCTACGACGCGTTGCAGTCGCTCGGCGTCAAGCCGAAGGTCTTCACGACCGGCTTGTGCTACGGGACCCCGATGACCCGGCACCTCAAGGACATCGGTGCGAAGGGTCAGGTGCCGAACGGCTGGTACTACGGCGACCTCGGCTACAGCTACTTCATGCCGGACGAGCAGTCGGGCATGACGACCTACATCGACAAGATCAAGCAGTACGGGCCGAAGAACGTGGAGTACACGGGCTTTGCCGGCCCGCTGTTCGCCAACCTGCTGACGTCGGTGAAGTTCGTCAACCAGATCGGTCCGGACAACGTGACGCCGGACGCCGTCCGTCAAGCGGTGAAGGGATTCACCGGGCCGATGATGCTCATCGCCGGGCCGATGCAGTGCGGCTTCGACCCCGTCTACAAGACGCTGTGCGGCAAGGAAATGGGCGTCCAGCAGTACAGGAACGGGAAGTGGCGTTCGATCGCCAACGCGCTCAACGGCAAGGCGATCGACTCGACGTCGGCCTGAGCGACCGGCCGGGACGAGACTCGGAGGGGGCTCCCGGTGAGCAAGCAGGCGGTGAGCCGTGTTGCCGCAGCGACCGTGGGGGTCGCTGTGGCTGCGGCCGGGCTCGCCCAGGCCGACACAACCCGGGCCCTGCTGCTCGGTCTCGGCACG
Organism: Actinomycetota bacterium; assembly: GCA_046724655.1. Classification (GTDB taxonomy): domain Bacteria; phylum Actinomycetota; class Acidimicrobiia; order IMCC26256; family JACDBD01; genus JALZAA01. Next base: position 5,861 of record JBKOWY010000027.1, on the reverse strand, counting down.
GGCGCGCTCGTGGCCGCGATCGCGCTCGCGGTCGTACTGACCTACCGGGGCTCGGGCGTCGTCAACTTCGCCAGCGCCGCGACCGCAATGTACGCGGCGTACGTCTTCGACGGGCTCCGGCGCAACGGCACGCTCTTCCTTCCGCCGCTCCCGAACCCTCTCGCGCTGGTCGAAGGAGTCGTCCATTGGGCGGGTGCCGACGGCTTCACGGTCCCCCACTGGCCGACGGAGATCTCGCTCGGCTCTTCCATGGAGTTTTGGCCCGCGCTCGCGGTGACGCTGGCGATCTCGGCGCTGATGGGCGCGCTCTTCCACCTGCTGGTATTCCGGCCGCTGCGGCACGCGCCGCCGCTGGCCAAGGTCGTGGCTTCAGTCGGGCTGCTGCTCGTGCTCCAGGCGGTGGTGGTGTTGCGCTTCGGGGGCACGCCGCGCCCGGTGCAACCGGTCTTGGACAAGACGCCCGTCGACCTGCCGCGCGGCACGACGATCCCGCAGGACCAGCTCGTGCTCGCCGGCCTCGTGATCCTTCTCGCCGTCGGTCTGTGGGCGCTGTTCCGGTTCACGCGCTTTGGGCTGGCGACGCGGGCTGCAGCCGAGAACGAGAAGGGCGCGGTGACTCTCGGCTTCTCCCCGGACTTCCTGGCCGGGACGAACTGGGTGCTCTCCACGCTCCTCGCTGGGCTGCTCGGCGTGCTCGTCGCCACCGTCAACGGCTCGATCGATCCTGTCACGATCACGCTGCTGATCGTGCCGGCCCTCGGCGCTGCGTTGCTCGGCAACTTCACGTCCTTCGGGATCGCGGCCGCCGCCGGTCTCGGCATCGCGATGAGCCAGAACCTCATCCAGTACCTCATGACGAAGGACTGGTGGCCCCACTCGGGCACGGGCCCGTTGCCGGGAATCAAGGAGTCGCTGCCGCTGCTCGTCATCGTGGTGGCGCTGTTCCTGCGGGGCCGCAGCCTGCCGACACGAGGTGCGATCGGCACCGGCCGCCTCCCGTTCGCGCCCCGCCCCACCGGCGTTCCCGCCAAGGCGGGCGCGGCCGCGGCCGCGTGCTTCGCCGCGCTGCTGTTCCTCGGGCCCGACTGGCGCCTCGGCGTCACGAACACGCTGATCGGCGTCATCATCTGCCTCTCCCTCGTGGTGCTCACCGGCTTCGTCGGCCAGATCTCGCTGGCCCAGATGGCGTTCGCGGGCATCGCTGGCTTCACCTTGTCCAAGCTCACGACTGATTTCGGCGTGCCGTTCCCGATCGGTCCGCTCATCGGCACGGCGGTCGCGGTCGTCTTCGGTCTCGTCCTGGCGATCCCGGCGCTGCGCGTGCGCGGGGTAAACCTCGCCGTCGTCACGCTCGCGGCCGCGGTCGCGATCGAGAGCTTCGTGTTCAAGAACCCGTCCTGGTCGGGCGGCGACCAGGGCGCACGCGTCCCGCCTCCGCGCTTCCTGGGGCTGGAGTTCGGCCCCAACGATTCGGGTTCGCTCGACGGCAAGCTGCCGAACCCGTGGTTCGGCGTGTTCTGTCTCCTCGTCGTCGTGTTCCTCGCCCTCCTCGTCGTGAACCTGCGGCGATCGGCGACGGGCCGCCGCATGCTGGCGGTGCGCGCCAACGAACGCGCCGCCGCCGCTGCGGGCGTGAGCGTGACCGGCACCAAGCTGTTGGCGTTCGGCATCGCCGCGTTCATCGCCGGGCTCGGTGGCGCGCTGTCGGGCTACCGGTTCGGGTCGGTGACCCCGCTGTTCTTCGGCAGCATCGCGTCGCTGACGTTCCTCGCCTTCGCCTATCTCGGTGGCATCTCGAGCGTGAGCGGCGCCGTGATCGGCGGCTGCCTCGTCGCCGGTGGGATCGGGTTCACCGCGCTCGACCAGTGGTTCGGCATCGGCCCCGAGTACACGCTGCTGCTCGGCGGCCTCGGCCTCGTCATCACCGCGGTGCTGAATCCCGAGGGCATCAGCGGCGCCCTCGGCCAGGCGAGCCATCGGCTCACGGGATGGCTGCCGTCGCGGCGCGCCGCGGCCACCCCGGCAACGGCGCCGGGTGGCGCGCCCGCTGCGCCGGCCGCGCCCGCGGGAGCGAAGAGCTGATGGCGCCGCTGCTCGAGACCGCGAACCTCTCGGTGTCGTTCGGCGGCTTGCGCGCCGTCGACGCCGTCGACCTGGCCGTCGAGCCCGGACGCATCGTGGGGTTGATCGGTCCGAACGGCGCGGGCAAGACCACGTTCGTCGACGCGCTCACGGGCTTCGTGCCCGCCACCGGCCGCATCGACTTCGAAGGTCGCGACATCGCAAGGATGCGGGCCGATCGACGCGCCCGGGCGGGTTTGGCGCGCACCTGGCAGTCGCTCGAGTTGTTCGACGACCTCACCGTGGCCGAGAACCTTCAGGTTGCGGCGGAGCAGGCGACCTTCGCCCGCGTCGTCGCCGACCTGTTCCGGCCTCACCGACCGCGTGACACGCAAGCGGTGGACGAGGTGCTGAAGCTCCTCGACCTCACGGCAATCGCCGACCGTCTGCCGACCGAGCTGTCACAAGGTCAACGCAAGCTGGTCGGTGTAGCGCGAGCCCTGGCGTCGCGTCCCCAGCTCGTGTGCATGGACGAGCCGGCCGCCGGCCTCGACACATCGGAGAGCGAGGCGCTGGGCCGGCGACTGCGCGACATCGTGGCCGGCGGCGTGACCATCCTGCTCATCGACCACGACATGGCTCTTGTGCTGTCGGTATGCGACTACGTGTACGTGCTCGAGTTCGGTCGGCTTATCGCGCAAGGCACATCGAGCGAGATCCACGGCAACGAGCTCGTCCTCGCCGCCTACCTCGGCGAACGGGCCCGTCGCGAGGTCGAGGTCGTTTCGTGAACGAGCGACTGCTCGACGTCCGCTCGCTCCACGCCGGTCACCTGGGCGCGGCCGTCGTCCGTGACCTGTCGCTCACGGTCGGCCCCGGGGAGGTGGTCGCCCTGCTCGGCCCCAACGGGGCGGGCAAGACCACGACGCTGGAGACAATCGCGGGCGTCCTCCCGCCGATCTCCGGAGAGATCGAGGTGCTCGGACGGCCGGTCGACGGCGCCAAGCCATACCGAGTCGCGCGGCGCGGGCTCGCGTACGTCCCCGAGGACCGTTCGCTCTTCTTCGGCCTGACCGTGCGGGAGAACCTGACCCTCGGGTCACGACGCGGCAAGGTCGACACCGCGAGCGTCGTCGACTATTTCCCGGCGCTCGCCGAGCTGATGCGCCGTCCCGCGGGGCTGCTGTCAGGGGGCGAGCAGCAGATGCTCACGATGGGCCGAGCCATCGCGTCGAAGCCTCGCCTCCTCATGGTCGACGAGCTCAGCCTGGGCCTGGCGCCGATCATCGTCGAGCGACTCCTGCCCGTGCTGCGCCGCATCGCCGACGAAACCGGGTGCGGTGTGCTGCTCGTCGAACAGCACGTCGACCTCGCGCTCGAGGTGGCGGACCGGGCGTACGTCCTCTCCCACGGCGAGCTCGCCGCACACGGTCCTGCACGTGAGCTCGCGGCCAACCGACACCTGCTCGAATCCAGCTATCTCGGCGAGACGGCGCTCGCGGGCTAGGCGTTCAGCTGACCGTTGTCGGCAGCGCGGCCGGAACGAGCGTGACCACGACGCCATAGACCACGAGCACAAGAGCGGCGACACGGGCGAGGCGGTTGCCGAGGGGCAGAGTCTTCTCGCCGAATACCAACAGCGCGATGACCACCATCGCCCCCACGTTCATGACGCCCAGCGGCAGGAGGATCACGAACAGGAGCCAGCAGCAACCCACGCAGTACGCGCCGTGCAGCAGCCCCATCTGAATGGCGCCGACCTTGCCGTCCCGCCACGATGTCATGAGGAACGTCATTGGCGACTGGCATTTCGAGAGACAGAGGTCCTTGAGGGGCGACAGTTGGTAGAGGCCTGCTGCGATGAGCAGGAGCCCCCCGAGCCGAGCCCATTGGTCCGTGATCCAGTCGGAGTTCGCGGCGAGTCGCTCGATACCAACTGCAAGCGTGAACGCGAGGACGCCGAACGCCGTCCACACGGCCAGGTACGCGCCGACGAAGTAGGTCGTTGGGACGTACGACCGTCCTGCGTCGCGCTTGCCCCGCTCGACGCGATCGAACAACAGGATCATCGGTGCCGCGGCCGGGAACATCATCGCGACCATCATTGCGACCCACATACCAAGGAAGAGCGGCGCGGCCATGTCCATCGTGAGGTCGAGGCCCATCTCCTCCATGCCGTGCATCGCCATCGAGGAGTCATTGGCGCTCTGCCACACGACCAGGCCCCAGCCGATGGCCGAGAACACCAGCAGGGCGCCGAGGATGACGGCACGGGGCCGTGCGAGCGCGACAGACCCTCGAGGTGGAACGGGTCGGGCGACCGTCGTCATCAGCCGTTCCAGCTGAAGCGGTTCGCGAACCCGCTGAGATCCTGTCCGGAGTACTCGATGCCGAACGCCGACACCCGCGCGCTCGATACCGGGGCAAGCCCGAGCGTCGGGCCAGCGGGATGCGCCACGATGTTGGTGAGCGCGACCTGGTCGCCGGATTCGAGCGTGACTCGTTCGCCCGAGTAGTCGACGAGCTCTCCCACCTTGACGTGATGGGACTTCCCGTTGTGCTCGATGCTGATGGGTGCCCGCTCGATGCCGAGAAACTCGCCGAGGAACGGCCCCAGCGCCGCCGGCGGACCGCCCAGCGCTCCCGACAGCACCTGCCCGAACTTGCCCACCTGCTCCTCGTTCGCACCCTCTTCGATGATCACGCCGACTCGCCAATTCCCATCAGCCATGTTGGGGGGCGTGTCGCCGATCATCACGAACGAAGTGTTGGAGACGTCGACGCCTTCGATGTCGCCGTCGTCGACGTCGAACGCCAAGGCAAAGCGGCAATAGTCATCCCTCGTCGCCTTGCGCGCGAGGTTCGACCAAGTACACGGACAAATCGCGTCGCACGAGCAGTTCTCGTAGAAGTCGCCTTCCAGGTGCCAGCTCATCGTCTCTCCCTCAGCCGGTGCCGCAGCAACAACGCTTCTGGCGATGTGCAGCCACCCGAACGCTGCCATCGCCACTCGCCGCTGTAAAGGTCGGCGAGGTGGTGACTTGGATTGCCCTGCTGCGCCCCACGTCGTCTCCGACGGCAAGCTCGTGACGGAGGGCACCGTCACGGTCGCCGCCGCCGGTATCGCCTGATGGTCCAAATCAGGACGAGCGCCCACGCGATGTCATTCGCGATCCACGCCGCCACTATTCGTCTCGCCGCACGCCTCTCGGCAGCTCGTGTGTCCGGAAAAGTGGTCTGAAGCGTCAAGACTTGTCGCCGACGCAACATAAGGGTGAACGGCGGTATGGCGTGGACACGCAGCACCCCTTCCTGACCCTTCAAGTCCTTCCGTTCGACGATGCCGGTTGAAGTGGGCTTCAAGTCAAGGGGGAGGCGGGCGAGGACACATGATTGTCGAGCGCCGCCGCGCGCAGCACATGTGGTCGCACCCGAGCACGGGCCCGGAAAAACAGGCCCGTGCTGGGAACGTTGTGTTATGCGGATGTCTCGGCTTGCGGTGCGGTCAGCTGTTGGATGATGGCGGCCGTGCTGCGATCCCGCACGAACAGGGTCAGGTGATTGAGGCGTGCCATGTCGAAATTCTCCCCAGTCGGCAAGGCACCCGCCGTGCTGCGCCCAATCCGGAGGTGCGGATCCGTGCGAATCAGTAGTGCAGTTCGTCGCTTCACTTCGTGCTCCTGCTCTGTGCCGGAGCGCCGAACCTGCGATCTGCAAGCGGCGAACTGCAATGAGGACGTGCGAGGCGCACGAGAGCGAGCTCAGGCGTCCGAGTCCGACGTCGGGATCCGTCCTTCGCT
>JBKOWY010000174.1:0-12868 GCA_046724655.1 Actinomycetota bacterium | reverse complement strand
TGGGTTCGGCGACCGGTCATCGGGAAGCCCTTCGGCGCGGGTCGAGTCAACGCCGACCAGACTTCCCGGCACGCCGGGTGTGAGTGTAGTGAGACCCGACTACGACAGGATCAGGACGCCACGAGGCGAGGTGCGTCGATGTGCGCGAAGTCAGGCCAGCGGGCGCGTTGCTTCTTGGCCAGCTTGTGCAGCAGCTCGAGAGCGCCGAGGTCCTCGTCGGCGCCGCGCACCTCGATCCATCCGTCGCGTTCCAACCGCCCCATGATGTCGCGACCGGCGTCGGTGCGGACGAGCGTCAGCGTCCAGTCGTTGAACGCGCCGATGCCGCCGGTCGAGATGTCGGCGTGCTCGGCAGCGAAGTCGGGACACAGCTTGCAGCCTTCGCGCGTGAAGGCGTGGCACTCCTTGAGCGGCACCTCGACATACCGGCCGTCGTGCATCCAGATCTGCAGGCGTCCCTTGATGTTCATCTTCTTGATCTCGGCCCGCTTGAGGCCGTACTTCGCCTCGAGCAGCTCCTCGAAGATGGCGTCGTCGAACGTCTTCGAGCACAACAGCCCGATGTTGAGCACCATCCGCCGGCCGACCTTGCCCGCCCGGCGCTGGTTCATCACCGGGGGCACCGAGCTCTGACAGCTCATCCCGACGAGCGCGAGCCGCTCGGCGCCGCTCTCGACCGCCTCGTCGTACGCCATGGTGTTCGCCGAGTACGTATAGCGGCTTCCGGCGGAGGCGATGATGTCCTCCTTGGTGCGAGCCACGCCGGGCACGGCCTTCCACGTCGAACCGTCACCTTCCAGGTACGAGACGAGCGCGGCGTCGATGATGTCGTGCTCGATCGCGTAAAGAAGAATGGCCGAGACCAGTCCGCCGTCCTGGCCCACCTCGGCGAGCACGGGATCGGTGGCGCGAGCGAGCACGATGTCCTTCGAAACCCCTTCGACCTCGATGGGCTCGCGGGTTCGGCCGTACATGAACTCGTCGATCTCGGTCTCCCACGCCCGGAACCGCGGACAGGCGCGCGTGCAGCTCGTGCACCCCTTCTCGCCGTGGCTGCAGTTGTCCGGTCCCCAACCTTCCTCGAACTGGAAGGGCTTGTAGACGCCGTTCTCGTCGTTGTACCCGAGGACGTCATGCGGGCAGACGATCACGCAGCCGGCGCACCCCGTGCACAACCCGGTCTGCACGACCTCCGCATACAGCTCTTTCCACTGAAGTATCTCGGGCGGCATTCGCGCTCCCTGTGTGTAGCAACAACGAGTTTGTCACTCGCGGCCCGAGCGGGCGAAACCTGCACGCGCGTACGCTTCAGCGGCGACGGCTCGGCCGACCGTCGCCCGCGGCGGCGGTGGCTTTGCCGCCGTTGCCGCAAAGCCCGAGCCTTGCGAGGGCGCAGAGGAGCAACCGAGCCGGAGCTTGCGACGGCGCGAAAGGATAGTCATGAGTGACGAGACGCCTGCTGCGCTCCCGCCGCCGCCCGAGCCGCAGATGCCGGGGCCGCCCCCGTCGACGCCGCCGCCCGGCTACTACGAGCAGGGCGGGGCGCCGTCCGCGGGCTGGGGGACGCCGCCGGAGGGATACGCGCCGACCGCGCAGTGGCGCAGCCTGCGCGGCCTCACCAAAGCGCTCACCGTGCTGTTCCTGGTCCACATCGGGTTGTCGGTGTTGTTGATCATCGGCGTGATCCACCATCTCACCGTCCTGAACGACCACGAGCAGGGCGGGTTCGTCTTCAACACCAAAGCCGTGAACGACGCGCAGACGTTTCCCGCGTCGATTGTGATACTCAGCGGGCTCGTCACGATCGCGATCTTCGTGCTGCTGATCATCTGGCTGTACCGGGCGGCGAAGAACAACGAGGCGCTCGGCCGCCAGAACCCGAGGCTCGGGCCGGGATGGGCCATCGGTGGCTGGTTCATCCCCCTCGCCTGGTGGGTGATCCCGTTCATCGTCCTCGACGACGTGTGGCGCGGTTCCGACGCGTCGATCGCTCGCGGCGACCCGAGCTGGCGACGTTCGAAGACATTGCCCGCGATCTGGGCATGGCTCGTGGGCGCAGTGCTGTACTTCATCCCGAACTGGATCGCGAGCTCCGGCGGAGATGTGCGCGCCGACGAACCCGAGAAGGTCCGGCGCGACGACAGCCTGCGCATCGTGGCCCACGTGGCCGGCATCATCGCCGCCGTGCTCGCAATCGTCGTGATCCGCAAGGTCGCCGCGCGCCAGGAGGAATGCTTGCGCGCACAGCAGGCCGCCGTCGGATCGCCGCCCCCTGCGTCGTAGCCGGCGATGGCCTACGGGTCAGGTTCGAGCCCCGGGACGGCCCCGACCGCCGGCAAAGCGGTCGCCGCCCTCGTGTCAGGGATCGCCGGCCTCGCCGTGTGCGCGCCCGTCGGCATCGCCGCCGTCGTCCTGGGGAACCAGGCCCGTCGTGAGATCGCCGCCTCCGGCGGCCGGCTCCAGGGGGACGGGATGGCCCAGGCCGGCCTGATCATGGGGTGGATCGCGATCGGGTTGATGATCCTCGGTCTCGTCATCTTCGTGGTCGTGGTCGCGACGGCGGGAACAGGCTGAGTGACCCCCGACGAGATGCGCGGGCTCGTCCGCCGGCACATCGAAGCAGGCTTCAACCGCGGTGACTGGACGGTGTGCGAATCGACGCTCGCCGACGACTACACCGCGTACTACGGCGCCGAGGGAAAGGCGACCGTCGGCCGCGAAGCGTACGTGAATGTGTGCAAGTTCCTGCGGCAGTCGTTCCCGGACGTTGGCATCACTATCGAGGACCTGATCGTCGAAGGGGACAAGATCGTGATGCGCTACAGCGAGCGCGGCACGCTCACCGGGCAGCCGTTCCTCGGCATCCAGCCCGCCGGTCAGCGCTACGACAAGCCCGGTACGACTGTCTACCGGGTGATCGGTGGCCGGCTCGCCGAGTCGTGGGGCGTCGAAGACACGCTCGGCTGGTTCCGGCAGCTCGGTGTCGAGACGCCGATCTAGGCGCGACTAGTCAGAGTCCCGACTCCGTTCGAACGTGACGCAGCACTCACCTGATCGCGGATCAAGGCGAGGGTGCAGGGCGTCGTCGCCGAGCTCCTCTGTCGCGCCCTGGATGAGGGCGAGGTTCATCTCGCACACCAGGTTGCGGTGCTCAGCTGCCAATGCGTCGAAGGGACAGTTGCGGAGGCGGATCGTGCCGCCGTCGTCGTAGGGCTCGTAGCCCCGCGATTCGAGCACCTCCACGAGGCGGTCGGACGCGGAGCAGGGAGTGTCGGCGGTGGAACGCGCGGCTTCAGTTCCGATCTGCTGGCCGAGCGCGCGCGCCGCGCGAGCCACGGCCCGTCCGCCCGATTCGGATTCCAACGCCTCGGCGAGGACACGGGCGGCGACCTCGTAATCACGAGGCGGGACGCTGACCTGGATGCGCGCCCGGGACCGCACGTACACCTTCGATGGGCGTCCCGCTCCCGGTCCCCGGCGCGCGGTGAGCCTTTCGTACCGAGCCTCGAGAAGGCCCTCCTCGACGAGACGGTCGAGGTGGTACGCGGCCAGTGAACGGCTGATGCCGACGGCCTGCGCGGCGGCGTCGCGGCCGACCGGGGCGCCGTGAGCGACCAGGTGGCGATAGAGGGACCGGCGCACCGGGTCGGTGAGGCCTTGCAGGCTCTGGAGGTCGTCGAGGTCGTCGACCACACCTGCACTCTAATACCAATGGATCTTGACAAGCACCGGATTGCATCTCTAACGTGAGGGAACGCTGTTTTTACAGTTGCTACAAGGAGGATGACGATGGCCACGACCACCGAAGCTCGTCCTCGGGCGTCGACCCCTGCGTTCGCGACAGGGGCTCGGCCTCGACGCGAGTGGACGAATCCCGCCTTTCAGGGCTTCCTGATCCTCTGGGTCGGGTTCACGGCGGCGCCGATCCTGTTCGGCCTGGACAAGTTCTTCGACGTCCTCGTCGACTGGAAGCTCTATCTGTCGCCGGAGTTCAACGACATCATCCCGGGCACCGCCCATCAGGCCATGCTGGCCGTGGGCGTCGTCGAGATCGTTGCAGGGGTACTCGTCTTCCTACTGCCGCGCGTCGCGCCGTACGTCGTGGCCGCGTGGCTCGGCGGGATCATCGTGAACCTGCTGCTGCTCGGCGACTACTACGACGTCGCGCTGCGCGACTTCGGGTTGCTGCTGGCGGCGCTGGCGCTGGCGCGGCTGGCGGCGGCGTTTCCGCACCCAATCTTCGCTCGGCGATCGTGATCGTCTGATCGGCGCGTCGGGGGACACCGGAGCCGGGGAGTAGCGAACATCGACTGGAGCGGCTGGGCGATCTTCGGTCTGATCGCGACGGCGGTGCTCACCGCCGCGATGATCGCCGCGCAGCTCGCCGGGTTCACCCGTCTCGATCTCCCGCTGCTCCTCGGCACCTTGATCACGCCTGATCCCGACCGCGCTCGGGTGTTCGGCTTCTTCATCCACCTCGTCAACGGCCAGGGGTTTGCGCTCGGCTATGCAGCGGCGTTTGCCGCACTCGGACGGGCGACGGTGTGGATGGGCGCGGTACTCGGGTTGGTCCATGCACTCGTCGCGCTAACCGTCATCATCCCGTTGCTCGTGGGCGTGCATCCGCGCCTGGCATCGGCACGCGCCGGCCTGAGCACCGGTCCCGTGCTCGAGCAACCCGGGCTCCTCGCGCTCAATTACGGGCGCGAGACGCCGCTGGTGACGATCGTCGCCCACGTGTTGTACGGCGCCGCGTTGGGATTGTTGCTGCACCCGCACTGACGCGTGCCTACGCGACGTGATCCCGCCGCCGAGCCGCCGCCGCGTCCCGGATCGCCAGAGCTGCCGCGACGTGTGCAGCGTGGGTGAAGGCCTGGGGGAAATTGCCGAGGTAACCACCCGCGCCCGGGTCGACCTCCTCGGGGAGGAGGCCCAGCGGCGCGTTGTGGCGCGTCAGCTCGTCAAGCACACCAATGGCCTCGTCCGTCCGGCCCGCGGCCGCGAGGGACTCTGCGAGCCAGTACGAGCACGGGAGGAACGCACCCTCGCCACCGCTGAGCCCATCCGACCCGGGGCGGTAGCGGTACAGGAGGGACCCACCGGCGCCGAGCTCTCGACGCACGGCGTCGACGGTACCGATCAACGCCGGCGAATCAGCGGCCTCGAACCCCAGCAACGGCACGCGCACGAGCGCGGCGTCGAGGTCTTCGGCTCCGTATGCGCGGACGAATGTCCGACGGTCGCGGTCGTATCCGTGACGCCACACATCAGCCAAGAGGGTGTCGCGTGCCGCCACCCAGCGCCGGAGGCGTCGTCGCCTCGTCGGGTACGTGTCGGCGAGTCGAATGGCGCGGGCGAGGGCCATCCAGCCCATGAGCTTGGAGTGCACGTGATGGGTCGGTCGTGAGCGCACCTCCCAGAGGCCGGCGTCCGGCTCGTGCCAACGCCTCGCGACGTAGTCGGCGTAGCCGGACATCACTCGCCACGTCTCCCCGTAGAGACCGTGCCCGGCTTCGTGCAGCCGGGCCGCGGCATCCACGACGAATCCGTAGCAATCCAGCTGATGTTGGTCGCGGGCGTCGTTCCCCACCCGTACCGGTCTGCTGCCGGCGTACCCGGGCCAGTCGAGACGGCGCTCCTTCGGAACCCGCTTGCCGTCGAGGTTGAGGACGGGCGCCAGATGTGGACGATCGAGTCGGCTCGCGTGCAGCAACCACATGAAGAAGGCGCGCGCGACCTCGTCGCGGTGCGTCCCGAGGAATGCTCCGATGCCCAGACTCGCGTCGCGAACCCACGCATACCGGTAGTCCCAGTTGCGCTCATCGCCGATCTCCTCGGGCAGCGAGGTCGTCGGAGCCGCCACGGGCGCACCCGAAGGCGAGTACGTCAACAACCGCAGGGTGATGAGGCTTCGCACGACCGAGTCCTGAAACGGCCCGCAGTCACCGACCCCTTCGACCCAGGCCTTCCAGCGCTCGTGGTCGCGGAGCAGGGCAGCCCACGCCCGCGCCGCCGGCACGTACACGAGCGGCTCCCCTTCGGTCCCCGTCATCGCCAGTGTGATCGACTCCCCCTGCGTGAGCGTGATCTCGACCGCCCGCCCCGGCTCGATCACGATCTGGGGCTCGACGTGAAGCCCGACGGCCAGCGATCCCCACTCACACACCAGGCCGGACGCCTCTCGGCGCACGCGCGGCGGGGTGTGGCGCTCCCCGTGCCGGGGATCGAAGCGCACGATCACCCGGGCGGGCGCACCTCTCCACTCGAGCCGGCGCACGAGCAGCAGCGTGGGCAAGAGCTCGTGCTCCACTTCGCTGACCATGCCCTCGGTCAGCGTGACTTCACTCGCGCCCGTGTTCCATTTCGTCTCCAGCACCGCCGAGTCGGGCCAGTACCGCCTGGACAGCACTTCCGCTCGCGCGGCCGGTTGCACCACGAAGCTGCCGGCCTGTTCGCCACCGACCAATCGCCCGAAGATCGGCTCGCCGTCGAAGCGCGGAAGGCACAACCAGTCGATCGAGCCATGCGACGAAGACAGCGCGGCGGTGCGGGTGTCGCCGATCAGCCCGTAGTCGGAGATCGGCGTCGGCGATGCCTCGTCGGATTCGATCATCGGCTCCCAGAACGCAGTGCGCGCGCGCCCAGTGCCGCGGCCGCGCCGAACGCCGCCGCTGTCAGGGACCGCCGGTGCCGGCTCATCCAGAGAGCTGCGCTGCGAGCGTGAGCCGATTCGAAGCCGTCGCGCGCCCCATGGTCACCGGGGACCGGCTCCCACAGGTTGATGGGGCGATCCGGGTCGTCGACCTCATCGGCTTGCTGCGAGCCCACGCCGCGGCGCCCGAGGTAGCGATCGAGCAGACCCGGCGCCAACCGATCAGCGACGATCGTGGCCATCGTCGAGGCGCCCACCCACATCTCGCGACGCGGACGACGGGCGAGGTGCACGACAGCTCGGGCCGCAATCTCGGGCTGATAGATCGGCGGTACGGGCTGCGGGCGCCGGGGGAGCCGCGAGAGGACCCATTCGAACTGGGGTGTGTTCAACGCCGGCAGCTGGCACATCGCGATCTGCACACGGCTGTGGTCGTGCAAGAGCTCGGCGCGGACCGATTCGGTGAAGCCCTGGATCGCGTGCTTGGCCGCACAATATGCGGACTGAAGCGGGATCCCGCGGTAGGCGAGCGCCGATCCCACCTGCACGATCGTGCCCCGGTCACGCGGCACCATGCGGCGTAGCGCGGCCCGCGTGCCGTTCACGTAACCGTGGTAAGTCACGTCCGTGACACGGCGAAACTCCTCCGGGGTGACGTCGAGGAAGGGCGCAAACACGGACGTCATTGCGTTGTTGACCCACACGTCCGTGGGCCCGAGCTCGCGCTCGACCGAAGAGGCGGCGTCCTCGATTTCACTCGCGTGCGCGACGTCCACGGAAAGAGCGAGCGCATGGCCGCCGGCGAGCTCTACCTCCTTGGCGGCGGCTTCGAGCCCGTCGCGGCCGCGGGCGATCAGGCCGAGCCGGGCGCCCTGCTCCGCGAAGAGCCGGGCAGTCGCGCGTCCAACTCCCGCGCTGGCACCTGTGATGACGACCACTTGGCGTTGGGGACGCATTGTGCTCTGAATACCCGTGCGAGACACCGGCTACCCGTCACGGCGTTCCGCGACCCACCGGCCGAGCAGGTCGGCTTCGGCGGCGGCGTGCTCCTCGAGCCCGCTCACGATGGCGCGCTCGACGCGGCCGCCGACGAGCGGGATCCGCACCTTGAGCTCGCCGGTCGCCAGGCGCCGGGTGCTGTCTCCGAGCGGCTCGAGGATCACGTCGTACGAGGCTTGCAGTCGGTCGGCGTAGTAGTCGGGCAGGATGCGATGCCGGGCCGTGTGCGACGCGAGGTCGAAGCGGGCGTCGTCGACCCATGTGAGCTTGGCCGGGTCGATCACCCGTGTCACCGCGGACGACAGCTCCGCCGTGAAGCGATAGCGGATGCGCTGATGGACGCGATCGCCGTCCCGCTGCTGCTCGAGCACCTCGGGGTCACCGAGCTTCGGCAGCTTCGCGGTCGCGGCGATGAACTCGCGATCGATCAGCGCACTTTCGACCGCCGTCAATGGAGCCGTGATGCGCTGCTCGATGCGGAAGTTCATGAGCCTGTCACGACGGAAAGAGCGCGCTCACTGGCATCTGCCGATTTCGGATGCGTCAGTGTCGCGCACTCCCGATACGCTCTCCGGCCAATGGCCAAGATCAGCGAGATCCTGCAGCGGGGCTTGAGCTTCTCGTTCGAGTTCTTCCCCCCTCGAACGCCCGAGATGGAGCAGATCCTGCGCACGACGCTCGTGGAGCTCGAGAGTCTCACGCCGTCGTACGTGTCGGTCACCTATGGCGCCGGGGGCACCACACGCGAGCGGACGCACGAAATCGTCGTCGACATCCTTCGCACCACGACGATGACGGCGATGGCGCACCTCACGTGCGCCGCGCACACGAGGGCGGAGCTCGTCGACATCGTCACGCGGTACCGCGACGCCGGGATCGAGAACGTCCTCTGCCTCGGCGGCGACCCGCCCGCGGACCTCGACCTTCCGCCGGGGGAGCTGCACTACGCAGTCGAGCTCGTCGAGCTGGTCCGTGAGATCGGTAACTTCTCCGTCGGTGTCGCTGCCCACCCCGAGCCGCACCCGAAGTCGCCGACACGCGAGAGTGACCGCTACTGGACGGCCCGCAAGCTCGAGAAGGCCGACTTCGCGATCACGCAGTTCTTCTTCGAGGCCGAGCACTACTTCAATCTGGTCGAGGGGCTCCGCGCCCAGGGCGTCGACAGGCCCGTGCTCCCGGGCATCATGCCGGCGACCAACCTGAAGTCGATCACTCGCATGGCCGAGCTCCAGGGCTCCGAGTTCCCGCAGTGGCTCGCCGACAAGCTCTACGCGGTCGCCGACGACAAGGAGGCCGTGCGCGAGGTCGGCATCACGGAAGCCACGAAGCTCTGCCAGGCGCTGCTCGAAGGCGGCGCGCCCGGTCTGCACTTCTACACGTTGAACCGTTCGACGGCGACGCGGGAGATCTTCGCTCGACTGGGCCTGCGCGAAGGCGTCGGCTAAAGCCGTCGTGACCGACGCGCCCTGGTGGGACGACGCCCGCTACGGGTTGTTCGTCCACTGGGGCGTGATGTCGTTGCCTGCCCGCGGCGACTGGGTCATGCAACGAGAGCACATCCCCGTAGCGGAGTATGAACGTCTCGGTGAGCAGTTCACGGCCGAAGCGTGGGACCCGGCTGCGCAAGCCGCGCTCGCCCGGCGCGCCGGCATGCGCTACGGCGTGCTCGTCACCCGGCACCACGACGGGTTCTGCCTCTGGGACACCGCCACCGACCACTTCAAGGCGACGAACACACCCGCCGGGCGCGATCTGGTGGCCGAGTGGGTCGACGCGTTCCGGTCCGCGGGCCTGCGCGTGGGGTTGTACTACTCGCTGCTCGACTGGCGCGCCCAGGCGTACTGGCGTGGCCCGC
This sequence comes from Actinomycetota bacterium, assembly GCA_046724655.1. GTDB lineage: Bacteria > Actinomycetota > Acidimicrobiia > IMCC26256 > JACDBD01 > JALZAA01. Next base: position 3,362 of record JBKOWY010000174.1, on the reverse strand, counting down.
TCGCCGACCCGGACGGCTGGGCGGCGTTCCGCGCCCAGGTGCACGGGCAGTTGCTCGAGCTGCTCACCGGCTACGGCGAGATCGCCACGCTCTGGTACGACGGCTTCTGGCCCCATTCGGGCGAGGCGTGGGGGTCGCTCGAGCTCGAGGCGATGGCGCGCGAGCTGCAACCGGGCATCCTCCTCAACGACCGCTCGGGGATCCCCGGCGATTTCTCGACGCCGGAGCAGTCGATCAGCGTCTTGCCGCCGTTCGGTCGGTGGGAAGCGTGCATGACGACGAACGACACGTGGGGGTGGCACGCGTCGGATGACCATTGGAAGTCGCCTACGCAGATCGTTCGCGCGCTGGCGGTGTGCGCGTCGGGCGGCGGCAACCTGCTGCTGAACATCGGCCCGAAGGGAGACGGCTCCTTGCCCACGCCCGCCGTCGACCTCCTCGAGACGGTCGGCGACTGGCTGGCTGACAACGGGCCCTCGATCTACGGGTCGGTCCGCAGCCCCTGGCTCGCGCACGCGTACGGCGTGCTCACGTGCAATCCGAGTCGCCTCTACCTGCACTGCTTCTCGTGGCCGACGGATGGTGTGATCCGCGTCGGGTTCCTCCGCAGCCGCGCAACCGGCGCCCGACTGCTCGCCGATGGCGATCAGCTGCCCGTCGACCAGCGCGACGACGTGCTGATCGTGCGGGACCTGCCGGCGGCGGCACCCGACGCCCGCGACACGGTGATCGAGATCGACGTCGACGGCGGCCCCGACGCGCTCCCGGGCTCGTACGTGTTCTGGGCCGGGGAGGCGCGCTACTGAGCGATGATCAGCGCCGGTTGGGCGGCCGCCACGTGATCGGTTCGGGATCGGCCGTCGGCCTCGGCCTCACGCGCCTCGGGCGTGGGGGCGGAGAGCTCTTTTGCGAGTCCTCCTCGGGCCGCGGGAACAACAGGTCGGCGCGGCGACGCCGCGGGCGCGGAGAGCTGATCGGCGAGAAGTCCTCGTCCTCGGGTGGCGGGACCACGTCGGCGCGGCGGCGGGCGGCGCGCCGCGAGCCGATTTGCGAGAAATCGTCGTCCTCGGGTGGCGGGGCCGCGTCGGCGCGGCGACGGGCGGCGCGCCGCGAGGTGATATGCGAGAAATCGTCGTCCTCGGGTGGCGCGAACGCGGCGGGGCGGCTCTCGGCGCGCGGCGAGCTGGCCCGCGAGAGCTCCTCCTCGGGAGGCGGGGACCGGTCAACGGAGCGTCGGCGAGGGCGCGGCCAGGCGGCCGTATCGGTGGCGGCGACGTCTTCGTGCTTGGCCCCGTTGTCGCCCGACGGCGCCGAGGACACCGGGTCGGGGTTGAGCGTGATCACCCCGGTTTCGGCGAAGGAGTCGTTGATCTTGCCCCCGTCCCGCTGCAGCCGGTCCGCCGTCGTCAGGCCGGCGGTCATGCCGGTTCCGAGGAACCCCGCCCCGACCACGAGGACGACCACGGGCGCGTCGGCCGATGCCCGCCAGGCCACGGGCCGCAGGTCTTTGATCGGCGCCAGGTCGGTCGTCGCCGGGGAGCCGGTCGGCTCGGGCTCGAAACCGTCGGGCTCGGGCTCGGAGCCGTTTGTCTCCGGCTCCAGGCGGAACGAGCCGGCGGCATTCCAGGTGACCGCCGGGTCGACCCCGGTGAGCGTGGCGTACGGGTCAGGCCCGGTGACGTCGGTGACGTCGTCGCGCAGGGCATCGAGGTCGATCGGCGACCACGGTGGAGTGTCCGACTCGTCGAGGGCGACGCCACGGTGCTCGGCGAACTCGTCCTCGAGGTCCTCGAGCTCCCGCTGGGCATGCTTGGCAGCCAGGAGGGCGATCACGAGGCCCGCGACGAGCAGCACGAGCAAGCCGATGAGAATCGCGATTGCCATTGGTCGTCCCCGCCTTCCCCGGTCTCAGGCCCGCATACCTTAGGTCGTGAGCGCGTCCCTCTGTCAGGCCGGCTCCCAGGCCTGCGCCGTTGGCAAGCGCCACCCCGGATTCGTCGCTTGGCGGAGGGAGTGGGATTTGAACCCACGGTGCCCGAAGGCACAATGGTTTTCGAGACCATCCGATTCGGCCGCTCTCGCATCCCTCCGGCCGAGAATTCTAACGAGACCTTTTTTTTCGTCCCTTCCGAGAGGAGCCGCATGTTGACGGCGTCAGAGACTCCGCACTGGCGGGGGGTCAATCACCTTGCCCTCGTCACCCCCGATATGGACGCCACCGTCCGGTTCTACGCCGGCGTGCTCGGCATGCGCCTGGTGGCCACGACCCGGGCCGGCCCCATGCGTCACTACTTCTTCGAGATCGGCCCCGAGAACACGGTGGCTTTCTTCGAGATCAAAGGAATCGGCACGTTCGCCAAACCCGCCGGCGCCCCGCCGTCCCATGCCATCCAGTTCGACCATCTCTCGTTCAACGTTCCCGACGAGCGGGGGTTGCTCGACCTACGGCAGCGGTTGCTCGACGCCGGATGCGAGTGCACGGAGGTCGTTGATCACGGCTTCGTGCGCTCCATCTACTTCACGGACCCGAGCGGCATCGCGCTCGAGGCGTCGTGGTGGGCGATCGACGCCACCGGCCGGCCCGCCGACTACGACGACGAGCGCGTCTTCGCCGATCCCGAGCCCGTCCCGGCGGTCGACGAGCTACGCCGCCACGGTCAGGTGCTCGAGACGCCGGTCACGCGTTTGATCAGCGAGGAGATCGTCGACCCGGTGTGACTCATCATGCGTTGGGTCGAAAACCTTGCGCATAGCGCCGGTATGTGACCCAACGCGTCAGCGGCGATGTTCCGCGAAGAACTCGGTGAGCAGCGCGGCGCACTCGGCGGCGCGCACGCCGTCGACCACGATGGCCTCGTGATTGAGGCGGGGATCGACGGCCAGATTGTAGAGGCTGCCGAGCGCGCCGCCCTTGGGGTCGGGGGCGCCGAACGCGACGAGATCGAGTCGCGCCGCAACGACCGCGCCGGCGCACATCGCACACGGCTCGAGCGTGACGACGAGCGCGCATCCATCGAGCCGCCACGACCCGACGGTGCGCGCGGCGTCGCGCAACGCGAGGATCTCGGCGTGCGCGGTGGGATCACCGGCGAGCTCGCGCTCGTTGTGCCTGCGGGCGATCACCTCGCCGCTTTCGATGCGCGCCACCACCGCGCCGATCGGCACGTCGCCGTTCTCGGCAGCAGCGCGCGCCTCGTCGAGCGCGACCCCCATGAGCGCGTCGAGTTGCACGGCATCCACGGTCGGCAGCGTACGGCCGCTCTCAGCGATGGCGTCGCGCGAAGAGCACGCAGCCGGCGACCGCGGCGACGACGACCGCACCACCACCGAGCGCGAAGACGGACGCGTTCAGGCCCGAGCTG
>JBKOWY010000051.1:0-19175 GCA_046724655.1 Actinomycetota bacterium | reverse complement strand
ATGCAGATCGGCACGCCCGTCGAGGTCTACTTCGTCCAAGCCGACGAAGGAGTCGCCGTCCCGTTCTGGCGCGCCGCCGGGCAGAAGTAGACGGACGACGCTTGACACATAGCACTGGCCGAGTGCGCACAGATCAGCACCACGATCTGCATAGAGTCGCCAAGGCTATGAGAAGCACTCCCAATCAGATCGAGTTACCGCAGACCCGTCGAGGGCCTTCCGCCGGCTGACGAAATCCACGTAGGGATTGTTCAATATCTCGACTACTCCACCTCGTGGATACCCGAAGGGAACCTCTTCGACAGGTTCATGCGTAAGCGAAAGAGCTTCGAGTACGAACATGAAGCGCGCGCGGTCCTCTCCAATTGGGAAGGTCCAGCAGAATCGATCCCCGACGGCATTGCTGTGCCCGTCGACCTGGAGAGCTTGATAGTCGAAGTCGTCGTCGCTCCCGGAAGTCCGGCCTGGTTCGCCCGACCTCCTTCGCAGTCCTGTCGAGAGATTTGATCTAGCGGTGCCTGTTCGGCATTCGGATATGGATGCCGACCCAATCCTCTAGCGTTACCGGGGCATCCCGGCCTTTGGCGCGATGAACACGATCTGCGCCTCGGCTAGCAGCGTCTCGACGTCCCGGGATCGCGCCCAGACGTAGATCTTGCGGCCGTCGACGCGGTCGACGCCGGCTTCGTAGTCGATCCGGCGGTTCAGGGGCGTCGGGCGCAGCATCTTCACCGTGAGAGTCCCCGTGTATCCCGCGATCCCGGACGCCATCTGGGCCATGCCCATGAGGTCGTCGAAGGCGGCGGCCACGAAGCCGCCGTGGACGTGGCCGATCGGGCCCTCGTAGGCAGGGGAGTAGGTCGCCCAACCGCGCAGGATGTCGCCGTCGGGGTGCCACTGCATCGGTGGGGCCAGCGGGTTGGCGCGGCCGCTGATCCCGCTGCGCTCGAGCAGCGCGCCCTGCGGTCCCTGCTGCGCGGCCATCCCGCCCCGCTCGAGCAGGCTCGGGAGTCCCTCGAGCCGGTCGGCCAGCTCGGCGGCGTCGTCCGCCAACTGCGCCAGCTCGTCCCGGTCGGCGTGCTCCACGTCGACGTGGGCGACGAGGTCGATGAGGCGCTTCACCTCGCGCACGAGCTCGTGCTTCCGGGCCCGGGACAGGTCCTCGGCCGGGTCCATGAAGGCGTACATCTCGCGGGGATCGGGCTGCAGCGTCATGGCGGGGACACTACGCCGGTTGCCGCATCGAGAGAACGTGTTCTATTTTCGTCTCGATGGCGGAGCCGGAGGTCCTTGAAGCCCCCAACATCCTCGAGTACCCGTACGCGCGCTCCGTCGGCCCGATCATCGGCCGGTTCATGACCGCCCTGCGCAACCGCAGGTTCCTTGGCATCCGCGCCAAAGACGGGCACGTGATCTGCCCGCCCACCGAGTACGACGCCGAGACCGGCGAGGAGCTCACCGTCGACGACCTCGTCGAGGTCGGCCCCGGTGGCGAGGTCACCACCTGGGCTTGGGTGCACCACCCGCGCGACCAACACCCGCTCGACCGGCCGTTCGCATGGGCGCTCATCGGCCTCGACGGCGCCGACACCGCGCTGCTGCACGTCGTCGACGCCGGCGACGAGTCACGCATGCGCACCGGCATGCGGGTCAAGGCCCGCTGGCGCGAGGAGCGCGTCGGCGACATCCACGACGTCGAGGCCTTCGTGCCCGAGGACGCGTGATGGCCGAAGACGTCGTCACGAAGATCGACACGCCGATCGAGCTGCGCTACCGGTACGTCGCCGGACACGCGCAGACGCTGTTCCTGCGCGGTATCGAGCAGGGCAAGATCTACGGCCAGCGCTGCCCCGTGTGCCACAAGGTGTACTGCCCGCCCCGAGGCGCGTGCGCGTCGGACGGCGTGGCGCTCGGGGAGGAGCCGGTCGAGGTCAGCGACAAGGGCACGGTCACCACGTTCTGTGTCGTCAACGTGCCGTTCTACGACCAGAAGATGGAGATCCCCTACGTGTCGGCGACGATCCTGCTCGACGGCGCCGACATCGGCATGATGCACCTCATCCAGGAGGCCAAGGCCGAGGACGTGCACATGGGCATGCGGGTCGAGGCGGTGTGGGCGCCGTCGGAGGAGCGCAAGCCGACCCTCGAGAGCATCAAGTACTTCCGGCCCACCGGCGAGCCCGACGCTCCGTACGAGTCGTACCGGGCGCACGTCTGATGCGGACGACCGCGCCGTGAAGGACGTCGCCGTCGTCTCGTTCGCGCAGTGGAGCGCCCGCGAAGAGCCCACCCGCAACGAGGTCGAGATGCTCATCCCCGTCGTCGCCGAGGCGATCGAGAAGTCGGGCATCGGCCGCAAGGAGATCGGCTTCACGTGCTCGGGCTCGTGCGACTACCTCGCCGGCGCGCCGTTCGCGTTCGTGATGGGCCTCGACGCGGTGGGGGCGTGGCCGCCGATCCGCGAAAGCCACGTCGAGATGGACGGCGCGTGGGCACTGTACGAGGCGTGGGTCCGGCTCCAGCACGGCGACCTCGACTCCGCGCTCGTGTACTCGTTCGGGAAGTCGAGCCTCGGCGACCTGCCGATCGTGCTCAGCCAGCAGATGGATCCGTACTACGTGGCGCCGCTGTGGCCCGACAGTGTGAGCATCGCCGCGCTGCAGGCGCGCGCCTGGCTCGACGCCGGCCACGACGAGAGCGAGATGGCCGAGGTCGCGGCGCGCAGCCGCCGCTTCGCCAAGGACAACCACTGGGCGCAGGTCTACGGCGACGACGAGCCGGACACGCTCCTGCGCGAGCCGTACGTCGTGTCGCCGCTGCGCAAGCACGACATCCCGCCGATCTCCGACGGCGCCGTCGCGATGGTGCTCGCCGTCGGCGACCGGGCGCGGGACGTGTCCGACCACCCGGTCTGGATCCGCGGCATTGACCACCGCATCGAGGCGCACGGGCTCGGCGTGCGCGACCTCGCGCAGTCACCGTCGACGAAGCTCGCGGGTGAGAAGGCGGGCGTGAACGGCGTCGACGTCGCCGAGCTGCACGCGCCGTTCAGCCACCAGGAGCCGATCCTCGCCGAAGCGCTCGGACTGAGCGACGGCACGAGCGTGAACCTGTCGGGCGGCGCGCTCACGACAAACGTCGTGATGGCGGCGGGGCTGACGCGCATCGGCGAAGCGGCCCAGCTCATCGCGCAAGGTGACGCCGGTCGGGCCGTGGCCCAGGCCACGTCGGGCCCGGCGCTGCAACACAACCTCGTGTGCGTGCTGGAGGGTGACGAATGAGCGAGCTCGCCGCGGTCGTCGGCATCGGCCAGACCCACCACAAGTCCGCCCGCACCGACGTGTCGATCGCCGGCCTCGTCCGCGAGGCGGCGAGCCGTGCCCTCGACGACGCCGAGATGCGCTGGCAGGACATCGACGCCGTCGTCATCGGCAAGGCGCCCGACATGTTCGAGGGCGTCGTCATGCCCGAGGCGTACCTGGCCGACGCGCTCGGCGCCGTCGGCAAGCCGATGATGCGTGTGCACACTGCGGGCAGCGTCGGCGGGTCGACCGCGCTCGTTGCCGCCAGCCTCGTGCAGGCCGGCATCCACCAGCGCGTGCTCACGGTCGCGTTCGAGAAGCAGTCCGACGCCGATGCGATGTGGGCGCTGTCGCGGCCGCTGCCGTTCGCGCCGCCGACGCTCGCCGGCGCCGGCGGCTATTTCGCTCCGCTCATCCGCGCCTACATCCGGCGGGCGGGCGCGCCGAACAACATCGGGATGATGGTCGCGGTGAAGGACCGGCTGAACGCGCTCAAGAACCCATACGCGCACCTCCATCTCGAGGACATCAGCATGGAGAAGGTGGAGGAGTCCCCGATGCTGTGGGACCCGATCCGGTACCTGGAGACGTGCCCGAGCTCGGACGGCGCGTGCGCGATGGTCATCGCCGACGAGGCCGGCGGAGACCGCGCCGCCAAGCCGCCGGCGTGGGTGCTCGGCACCGCGATGCGCAGCGAGCCGACGATGTTCGCCGAGCGCGACGCCGTGAACCCGCAGGCGGGCAAGGACTGCGCCGCCGACGTATTCGCCCAGGCGGGCGTCACCAACCCGCGCGAGCAGATCGACTGCATCGAGATGTACGTGCCGTTCAGCTGGTACGAGCCGATGTGGCTCGAGAACCTCGGCTTCGTGCCAGAGGGCGACGGCTGGAAGATGACCGAGAAGGGCGCCACCGCGCTCGACGGCGAGCTGCCGGTGAACATGTCGGGCGGCGTGCTGTCGACGAACCCCATCGGCGCGTCGGGGATGCTGCGCTTCGCCGAGGCCGCGATGCAGGTGCGGGGCCAGGCGGGAGAGCACCAGGTCGACGGCGGCCGCACCGCCCTCGGCCACGCCTACGGCGGCGGCTCCCAGTTCTTCGCCATGTGGGTAGTCGGGGCGGAGAAGCCGTAGGGCGGCGACGTCGCTATTCGTGTGCCTGTCGAACTTCGACGGGCATGACCGTGTTCTTCGTGGGGTCCTTCGCGAATGAGGCGGTCCACACGCGTTTCTGTTGGTCGGGGTCCCCCAACAGGACGCCGCCGTGCTTGCCGATCGGCTGCCTCGCGTTGCGAGCGAACGGTGGCGCATAGCACTGGTAGTTGTGGCGGACACCGGCTGTCGTACCTGTTGCCCCGCTGATTCTGAAGCAGCGCTGCCCATTTGCGAGCAACAGCGCCCACGGCCGGAAGGAGGACGGAGCCGCGTCGAGCGCCCCCGTGCCCCCGCTCACGGTGACGACGGTGCGTCGGGCCCTGTCGTTCCACGGATCCTCTGGGCACACGAACTCGTCGACCATGCCCGGGGTGTCAGCCTTCGAGTGGAAGCACGGATCGAACACGTTGACTCCGCGGTCATCCGAAGCCGTGGCGAAGCAGCGCGCCGCGTCTGGCCGATTGGAAGCGAACGACGAGCCAAGGTCGCATGATCCGTCGAGCCGGGTGGTTCCTCGAGGTGCGCCGTCAGTAGGGACGGCGTAGGCCGTCACCTTTGTGGACGGTGACCGTTTCGATGGCGCGTCTGTCGGTGCGGTCGAGCACCCGATCACCGCGCCAACAGCGCCTGAACAGAGCGCTGTCACAACGATCGCGGCGATCTTGGTTCCACGTCTCACGGTGGGCTTTCAGTGGAGTCGATGCCTAAATCCGACGCTGTCTGATCGGCGTCGAGGTCAGTGAACACCCGAGCGCAGACCTACGTCATGAGGGTCTGCGCAGCGGAGCAGCCCTTCACTCGGCACTCGTGGGATTTTCCGCGGAACACTTTTCTCCACCGCGGTTCCGCTGAAACCGCCTCCATACCCGGCCGCGGGGCCGTCCCCATGGGCGTGACGGATGTCTCGCCGACTGAGGGTTGCCGTGAACGAGCGTTCACGCTAGAGTCGTGAACATGCGTTCACAGAGCGAACGGGCCGAAGAGCTCAGGGCCTCGCTGATGGAGCACGCCCGACAGCTGGTGGCCCGGGAGGGTCCCGCCAAGCTCACGATGCGGGCGCTCGCTGACGAAGCTGGCTGCGCCCTCGGCCTCCCGTACAAGGTGTTCGCCGACCGGCAGGAGCTCATGCTCGAGCTCGTCCGGGCCAGCTTCGGCGACCTGCACGCGACAGGTGAGGAGCTGCTCCACCGAACTGGCCGCGGCACCGTCGGCGGCAACCTTGCGTGGTTCGCGGAGTGGCTCCTCGATTCGCCGGCGGTCGCGCTCGCGCAGCACGTGATGCAGAGCCCGACGCTCGCTGAGGCTGTTGTCGCGGACTTCCATGCCACCGGGACCGGCCCGACCCTCCTCGAAGGGCTCCTCTCCGAATATCTCGCCGCCGAGCAAGAAGTCGGCCGCGTTTCCCCTGAGGTCGACACCCACGCCTTTGGCTTCGTGCTCGCAGGCGCGATCCATCACCTCGTGGTGATGGGCGACGGCTACCCCCGGCCGAGCAAACGAAAGCTCGACCGGATTCTCCGTGCCATTTGCGACCGCTTCTGACGACCAAGGAGGTCACCCGATGACCACGACACCCCCCGTGCTCGCCGAGGCGCTCACCAAGCGCTATGGGGACCGCATCGCGCTCGCCGACGTGTCGCTCAGCGCTCCGACCGGTTTGGTCCTCGCCCTGTTGGGACCGAACGGCGCAGGCAAGACGACGCTCATCCGGATCCTGACGACGCTGATCCGGCCCGACGCAGGCCGAGCGGTTGTTGCCGGTCACGATGTCGCCACGGAGCCGGACGCCGTGCGCCGCGCAATCGGCCTCGTCGGCCAGCACGAGGCAGTCGACGAGTACCTGACCGGTCGCGAGAACCTGACGCTGGTCGCGCGGCTGCTCCGAATGGGCCGAAAGGAGCTCACCGAGCGCGTCGACTCGACGCTCGAGACGTTCCGGCTCGTCGAGGTCGCCGATCAGCTGGCGGGCTCGTACTCGGGCGGGACACGGCGTCGCCTCGACCTCGCGGTGACGCTCCTGACGAGCCCGAGCGTGGTGTTCCTCGACGAGCCCACGACCGGTGTCGACCCCGCCAACCGCCGGCAGCTCTGGGAGCTCATCGAGGACCTGGCTGCCGGAGGCACGACGATCATGCTCACAACCCAGTACCTCGACGAAGCCGATCGCCTCGCCGACACCGTCGCGGTCCTGGACGAGGGACGAGTCATCGAGACCGGAACGCCGGACGAGCTCAAGGCGCGCCTCCAAGGCGACTCGCTGCACATCGAGATCGAGGACGTCGGCGACTTGGCTGCGGGGGCCGAGGTGATGGCCGGAATGGGCGAGGTCACGGCCGTCGACCGGCAGCAGGGGTCCGTCGAAGTCCGCGTGCAGAACGGTGCCGGACTCCTTCCGGACGCACTCCGCCGGCTCGACCGTGAAGGCCTCGTCGTGACGGCCGCGGAGGTGCGCCGCCCCGGCCTCGACGACGTGCTTCTCGCGCTGACGGGCTCCCGAGCGTCATCACGCGAGGCGAGCGACGACGCCCCCACCAACCCGAACGGGCAAGGACCCTCTCACCGAGCAAGGAGTCACTCATGACCACCGTCACCACCCAAACCCGAGCAACGCCGGGCGGCGCCCTTCGAGACGCGCTCATCCTCGCTTGGCGGAACTACAAGCACAACGAGCGCGTCCCCAGTCTCGTCGTGTTCTCGCTGATGACGCCGCTCATCTTTCTGTTGCTGTTCCGATACGTCATCGGCGGCCCGATCGTGATCCCAGGCGTGAGTTACGTCGACTTCCTGGTTCCTGGGATCATCGTTCAGGCCATCGCTTTCGGGGCAACCCAAACGGGTGTGGGCCTCGCGCTCGATATGGGGCGCGGCATCACGGACCGGTTTCGTGCACTTCCCATCAGCCGGTCGGCTGTGCCCGCCGGTCGCGCGCTCGCTGACACCGTTCGCAACTCGCTCGTCGCGCTCATCGCCGTCGGTGTCGGGATCGTGATCGGCTTCCGACCCGATGCGAATATCGCATACGTCCTTGCCGCGATCGGCATCGCGGTGGCGTTCGGGTTCGCGTTCTCGTGGGTCGCGGCATTCGTCGGCCTCACCTTCAAGAACGTCGAAGCCGTCCACGATGCCGGCTTCGTGTGGGTCATTCCGTTGACCTTCGCGAGCTCGGCGCTCGTCCCTGTCGAGTCAATGCCCACGGTCGTGCGGTGGTTTGCCGACATCAACCCGGTGACGAGCGTGGCCGACGCCACCCGTGCGCTCATGCTCGGCGACCCCGCCGGCTCTGCTGTGCTCCGATCGGCGCTTTGGATCACAGCGCTGCTCGTGGTGTTCGTACCGCTTGCGGTGCGCGCGTATCAGCGCCGGTGATGTGGCTGGCTCGGGGGCCATGTGGGTCGTCAGTGCGGAGAAGCCGTAGCGCTCCGCGCTGTCAGCCGGTAAAGCGCGGCGCGCCAGCCACCACCGGCACTGCCGGACCCGCGGCGCCCGCGCCTGCCCCGACCGCGCCCACGCCGGCACCACCGCCGGTCGTCCACGAGATCACTACGACACCGTTGCCGGCAAGAACCGCTGCTCGTCATCACCTACCCCTCCACGCGTCGGCAAACCGCAAACCGACCTAATACGCAAACGGTGCTGCGTCCGTGGCGAACCCGTCTCTCACGGACCTGGAACTCTCTGTCAGAACGTCAACGAAACGGTCGCGCTGTTAGGCCGTGGCGCTCAGGCGACCGGCCTGGGCTGTCGATAAGAGAGGGACTTCGCCCGGAAGGGGCGATCCAAATAGGACAGGGAGCGCATCACATGAATACTGGTCGACCGCTTCTCGACTTCATCTTCGCTTTCTTCGCTTTCTCCTCGCGTTGCTCGGCCACGGTGGCCCCATCGCGCGCTAACAACGCCGCAACGTGGCACGCATCCTGACGTCCGACGCGATCCGGCCTGAGCTCGGGTCGGTTGGTCCCGTAACGCATATCAGTGGCGGACGTGTAGAACAGTTTCGCCATGGAGTCTGGGCGCACACGACGTACGACGGCGTCGGTGCGCGCTTCGGCAGCGACGGCCGCGCTCGTCGCGCTCTTACTGGCCGCCTGCGACGGATCCGAAAGTCGGCTGGCGAAGCAGCCGGCGACCACCCGGCAGCCCGCGCCGCAAGGCGTCGCCCTTGCCGTCAGCGGCGCCGTCGATGGAACGCTGGTGCCCGAAGGCGTGCCCACTTGCACGACGACGACGGCGACCATCTTCGGCACGATGGGTGGCGACAAGTACAGCCTCACCGTGTTCGCGCCGTTCGCCAACTATCCCGGCGGCGGCGCCATCGACCTGCCGCCCCCGCCGCAGCTCGACGCCGGCGTGAGACTGAACGGCGAGCGCGCCGGCCCCTGGGTCGCAGACCGAACCGGCGGCTTGGGCCGCATCACGGTCGGCCTGAACCTCAGGTCGGGATCCTTCGACACCCATCTCGTCGGCCAGGACGGCAGTGAGATCGCCGCTGTCGGCTCGTGGGAGTGCGGGCCCGAGTAACGCGGGCCCTTAGACGACCACGGGGCGGCCGTCCGGCCCGATCTCCCAATCAGGGTTGTACGCAATCTCCCAGACGTGCCCGTCGGGATCCGCGACGTGCCCGTGGTACAGGCCCCAGTCCAACGCGTTTGCCGGCTTCAGCACTGTGCCGCCCGCAGCGGCGGCGGTCGCGAGCGCATCGTCGACGTCCGCCGGACTGTCCAGGTTCATCGCCAGTACAACGCCCCCGAAGCGCGGTTCGGCGGGTGGCGGAACGCCCGCGTCAGTCCACTGCGATTCCGCCGGCCACAGCGTCAGCCATGCCCCCGACGTGCGGAACATGCGGAAACCGTCGTCGGCGGCAATGACGACCTCCCACCCGAGGGCGCGGTAGAAGGCCTCGGCCCGCTCGACGTCACGCACGCCCAAGGTCACGAGACTGACGCGCGGTGCGACGCTCACAATCGATCAGCGCATCGTGCGGAACGCGCGCCGCGCCTGGTCGACGAACAGCTCGGGCTGTTCCCACGCAGCGAAGTGGCCCCCGCGGTCGGGTTGCTCGTAGAAGCGAAGGTCTGTGTAGCGCTTCTCGCACCACCGACGGGAGGGCCGAACGATTTCGCGCGGGAAGATCGAGACGCCGGCCGGCATGGTCAACGGCTCGGCCGAAGCGAGCTGGGCGCGACCCGAAGGCCGCGCCCATCCGCTCTCCCAATACAAGCGCGCCGACGACGCCGCGCTCGCCGTGAGCCAGTACAGCACGACGTTGTCGAGCATCTGGTCACGCGTCAGCGCGCTCGTCGGGTCGCCGTCGTGGTCGGTCCAGGCCCAGTATTTCTCTGCGATCCATGCGCACTGGCCCACAGGAGAGTCGACTAGCCCGTAGCCGAGCGTCTGCGGACGAGTCGACTGCTCGAGGGCGTAACCCACGCCCCATTCGAAGGTCTCGGCCAAGTCGGCGAGCGCCCGCTGCTCGAGATCGGTGAGGTCGCCCATGGTGTCGGGGTCGGGACCCACCATCGCCATGTTCGTGTGGATGCCGATCACGTGGTCCGCGTCGCGCTGTCCGAGCGCGGTGCTCACGGCTCCTCCCCAGTCACCGCCCTGCGCGCCATATCTGTCGTATCCGAGACGGGCCATGAGCGCGGCCCATGCGTCCGCGATGCGGTCGATGCCCCAACCCGACTCCGCCGGCTTGTCGCTGAAGCCGTAACCCGGCAGCGACGGGCACACCACATGAAACGCGTCGGCGGGATCGCCGCCATGCGCGGCCGGGTCGGCCAGCGGCCCGATGACATCCAGGAACTCGATGACCGAGCCGGGCCAGCCGTGGGTCATCACCAACGGGAGCGCGTCGGACGACTGTGAAGGCACGTGCACGAAGTGGATGCCGAGGCCGTCGATCTCGGTCGTGAACTGCGGCAGGTCGTTGAGCCGCTTCTCACAACGCCGCCAGTTGTACCCGTCGCGCCAGTACGCGCACAGATCGCGCAGCCAGTCGACCGGAACACCCTGGCTCCAGTCGTTCACGGGCTCGGACTCGGGCCATCGGGCACGCGCCAGCCGAGCGCCGAGGTCGTCGAGCTCCACGTCCGGGATGTCGACGCGGAAGGGTGTGACGGTTTCGCTCATATGCGCACCCTACGCACGGGCTGGCTCGGCGCGCTTGGCGAGCATGCGCCAGCCGGCGGGGACGTCGAGGAAGCGCTGGATGTCGCGCCGGATGATGGCGGCGCCGGCGGGGGAGTCGTAGCTGCGGTGGTGCACGTCGTGGACGGTGCGGAAGCCGAGCTCGGCGATGCCGTCGACGTCGGGCGCGTCGGGCATCAGCTTCTCGACGACGACGTTCTGCACGTAGCGCACGACCGGATGGTGCTTGCGGGCGAGGGGCGCATGGACGTTCGTCCAGTGGTCGGCGAACTGCTCGTGCGTGAGCTGTGGCGCGCGGCGCACGAACGAGATGCGGGTGACGGCGTCGCCGCCCTTGTCCCACTGGAACCGCTCGTCAACCTCGTACGCCTCCGCATCTGCCGGGAGGGGAGCGTCGTGACGCATGACTGCGATGCCGGCGACTCGGCCGGGCCGGCCCGTCACGCCCTCGCCAACGGGCAGGTACAGCTCGTCGGCGTCGTCGGGGATGGCACCGAGGAGCGCGGCGATGACTTTCACCTCACGGCCAGGCTAGAACGGGTTCCATGAGGCGGACCGAGTTCGAGACGAGCGGCGCCTTCGCCGAGCTGCTCGACGAGGTGCGTGGGCTCGAGGCGAAACTGTTCGAGGGTCCGAACGCGCCGCAGGACGAGCAGTCGGTCCTCGAGGGCTACAAGTGGATCTTCTCGATCCTCCAAGTTGCGTTCGACGTCTACGTCTGGGGCGACAAGGCCAACCCGCGTTTCGTCGACATCGTCGGCCCGTACAAGAAGTGGGGCGGCGACAACGCCGACGCCTTCTACCAGTTCGCACCCATCGACCCGCGCCGCACCTACCGGGTGCGGGGGAAGCTGGGTGACGCTGTCTATCTCTCTCTGACCGTGTACGGCGGGCCCGACGACGGCCGGTACTCCGAGCGCATCGTCGGGACCGTCAACGACCGCATGCTCGACGTCGCTCCCGACGGCACCTTCGAGCTCGTGCTCAGCCCCGACCCCCACGACGGCACGTGGCTGAAGCTCGAGCCGGACGCCGTGTGCGCCATCACCCGCGACTACGTGATCGACCCCGTCCGCGACCGTCGGGCCGAGTGGCACATCGAAACCGACGACCAGCCGTCGACCGTGCGCGAGAACGACGCCGACCTCACCCGCCGCTTCCGCGCCGCCCGCACGTGGGTCGAGCAGCAGGCGCAGATCGTGCCGCTGGCGCTCGGCGAGCCGAACACGGTCGACGAGCCGTACCCGGTGCCGCAGCAGACCTTCGGCTGGGCCGCCGGCGACGCCGCCTACGCGACGGGCAGCTTCGACCTCGCCGACGACGAGGCGCTGATCATCGAGGGCCGATCACCCAGGTGCGCGTTCTGGAATCTGTGCCTGTGGAACCAGTTCCTGCACACCTACAACTACGACTACGAGCGCGTGACGATCAACGGCGGGCAGATCTCGTACGAGCCCGACGGTTCGTGGAAGATCGTCGTCGCGCACCGCGATCCCGGCCATCCCAACTGGGTGTCGACCGCTGGCCACCCGCGCGGCCGCATCTGGTTCAGGTGGTTCTACCCGGCGGAGACGCCAAGTCGTCCGAAGACGCGCGTGGTCCAGCTTTCGGATTGACCCCGAGCACGCACACCGCGTTCGTCGGTCGCAGATCCAGGGTCTTCACGCGGACGTCCGTGAATCTGGCTGTCGCGAACTGCTCGGCCATGTCGCACCCCGCTTGCGCCGCGGTCTCGTCGCTCGCGCCCGGGCCGCGGGGCTGGTAGCCGATCGCGACGAGCCCGCCCGGGCGCAGAAGTCGACGCAGCTCGACGAGACGGTCCACCGGATCGTCCCAGAACATCAGCGAGTTGACGGCGAGGATCTTGTCGAACGGCGCGTCGAAGGTCGGGAGGTGCTCCGCGTTGCCGAGGCGCAAGTCGACGCGACCGGCGCGCACCGCCGTTGCGTTCCGCCTTCGCGCCTGGCGCACCATCACCTCTGAGTGATCGATGCCGACGACGAGCCCGCTCGTGGCGCGGCGCGCGAGCTCGCGGACGGCGACGCCCGGGCCGAAGCCGATCTCGAGCACCTGGTCGTGCGGGTGCACGTCGAGGAGGCCCACCACCCAGACGTTTCGCTGCCGGTTCGACCCCCGCTTGGCCATGACCCAGCCCGCGGCTCGACCGCCGAAGCCGTGCGGCCGGTGGAACTGTCCGACCACCGCGCCCATCGTCTTCTGCTTCAGCCCCATGGCCGCCATCCAACAACTTCAAGTACCCTTGAAGTCAAGCCATGGCAGGTGACCTGCTCACGATCGGCGAGCTGTCGCGACGCACCGGCGTCGCCACATCGGCGCTGCGGTACTACGACGAGCTTCGCCTCCTTCGTCCGGCGGCTCGGGTGTCCGGGCACCGTCGCTACCCGCCCGACGCGGTCGGCGTGGTTGGCGCCATCCTCTTCCTCCGCGACGTCGGCTTCACGCTCGACGAGATCCGCCGGCTCATGGCCGCTCGATCGAGGTCAGCACGGGCGTGGCACGACCTTGCTCGCCGCAAGCTCATCGAGCTCGACGAGCGCATCGCCGAAGCCCAGGCCGCCCGGGTAGCCGTCGAGCATGCGCTCGCCTGCCCACGCGAGGACGTCGTGACCTGCCCGAACTTCCAGGAGGTCGTGCGCCTGCGGCTCGAGGGGAAGCCGCTGCAGGAAGCCCACTCCCGGTGACCTTGGGATCACGGATCGAGGTCCTCTCGCGCCCTGCGCATCCAACCCCCGGGCTCGGCCACGTCGGTGAGGGCAGCGCCGAGGTTCGCCGGGTAACGCCTTCAGTAAGACTGGCCCCGTGCCGAACGTGCGGGGCGCTGACATCGCGGTTGCGGACACCGGTTCCGGGCTGCCGTTCTTCTGGGGCCACGGCCTCAGCGGCAGCATGGCGCAAGACGACGAGTTCGGGGTGATCGATTTCTCTCGCCTCGCCGACCGGTACCGGGTCGTTCGTTGGGACGCACGGGGGCACGGGCTGTCCGGCGGGAAGCCCGTCCCCGACGACTACCACTGGGACAACCTGAGCCGAGACCTGCTCGGGCTCGCGGACGCGCTCGGCGTCGACCGGTTTGTGGCCGGCGGCGCGTCGATGGGCGCGGCGACCGCGTTGCACGCGGCAACCCAGGCCCCCGACCGAATCGCCGGGCTGGTGCTCGTGCTCGCGCCGACGGCGTACGAGTCCCGTGGCGCGCAGGCAGATCTATACCGCGCCGGGGCGGTGCTCATCGAGCGGGTGGGTCTCGAGGCCTACCTCGACGCGCTGTTCAAGCTGTCGTCTCCCGCGATCCTCGGCGATCTCGCGGAGCGCCTCCGACCCATACCCCAGGTTGCCGATGAGCTCCTTCCGTTCGTTCTACGCGGCGCAGCCGACAGCGACCTTCCCGCGGTCGACGCGGTGCGCGCGATCACGGTGCCGTCGTTGCTGCTGCCCTGGACCACTGACCCCGGCCACCCGATGTCGACGTCCGAGCGTCTCGTCGAGCTCCTGCCCGACGTGCAGATACACGTCGCCCACCGCCTACGCGACATCATGAGCTGGACCGACCGGATCGACGCGTTCCTCGCCCCGTTCGGAGCCGAGCTCGGTCAGGACTCTTCGTTCACCCCGAAACGCTCGACGTAGAAGCGCAGGGCCTCCCGTCGCTCGGCCGGGTCGAGGCCGAAGTCGGCGACGTCGTAGACGATGCCACCGAATTTCCCGCGCGGATGATCCGCCATGAACGTCTGCATCGCGGCGCGGACGGTATCGGTCATGGGCTGGCCGGCGAGGTCGTAGATACGCTGGACCATGCCGATGTCGTCGGCCATGAACTCGTCGAAGTGCACGTCGATCGACTGGTCGGCCGGCAGCACGTCGCGATCCTCGACGCACGCCCGGAGCATGCGCTCGATGCGGTCCGCCCAGTAACCGCCGATCCAGTGCGGGTCGACGGGCTCGTGGCTGAGGCGCGCGGTATAGGTGATCATCGTCGCCACCGACGTCGTCACCGAGACCGGATCGCGATGCGTCACGACGAACGTCGCATCGGGGAACGTGTGGCGCAAGACGGGGAACTGCTCGAGATGCTGGGGTGACTTGAGAACCCAGCGGTCGCCGCCGCGCAGCCACTGCAGCACCTTGAGCACGGTGCGCATGTACTGATAGTGCGGCGTCTGGTCGTGGGCGAGGTAGTAGTCGCGCCAGCTAGGTATCGTCGACGTCGTTTCGAACAGCATCGTCGAGAAGTCGATCGCCAGCAGCTGGATCTCTTCGTGCACGTGGTCGACGGTCATCTCGTGCATGCGCTTGAAGTACGGCATCGCCGTGTTGATGAAGTCGAGCGCGACCTCGGTGCGGGCGAGGCGCGGGTCGGGCTCACCCGACGCCGGCTGCTCGCTGTCGGGCAGCACTGGCTCGAGGCTCTCCCAGTAGGGCAGCGACCGCAGCGCGGGGTCGGCGGCTATGAGGTTGTGCAGGTGCGTCGTCCCGGTGCGGGGGAGACCGCAAACGATGATCGGCGCCTCGATCCGCACGTCGTGGATCTCGGGGTGGCGGCGGAGCAGGTCCTGGATGAGCAGCCGGTTCTTGAGCAGCTGCACGAGCTGCGAGTGCGTGATGACGATACCCGCTCCGCTCAACCCCGCTTCGGTGCGCAGGGCGGTGCAGAGCATCTCGAGCGGTTCGCGGAAGCGGTCGTCGCCGAAGTCGGAGAGGCCGGTGGCGGCGACCGCTTCCTGCATCAGTGGTTCGGGCTCGAGACGCAGGCCGGGCGCCATCGCCGCCATCGCCGTCAGGATCTCGGTGGTCTCGGGAGAGAAGCCCGGCTCGGCGAGGTCGTCGATGCGAACCGGCGCTGGGCGTGCGCTGACCGCCACCGCGTTAGGCCCCCGCGGGCACGTTCACGGTGCGGGTGTCGCGCCCCGAGCGCAACACGGTGCCGGGCAGGTCGCCGGTCGGCTGGCCGTCCTCGACGATCTTCCGCCCGTTGACGAACACGCGCCGCACACCGGTGGAACCGGCGAACAGCCGCGCCGACCCTCCCGGCAGGTCCTCGACCAGGCGCACTTCGTCCGCGCCGACCGTCTCCGGGTCGAACAAGACGAGATCGGCGTGGACCCCCTCGCGTACCAGGCCGCGGTCGCGCAGCCCGAACAGCTGCGCCGGCGCCTGGGTGATGCGGTGGACCGCCTCCTCCATGGAGACGAGCCGCCGGCCGCGGATCATGTCGCCGAGAAATACGGTCGTGTACGGAGCGCCGCACATGCGGTCGAGGTGGGCGCCGGCGTCGGAGCCACCGATCAGCACGTTCGGGTTGCGCCACGCCTCGGCGCGTAGCTTCCAAGAGTCCTCGTCGTCGTCGGGCGGCATCGGCCACAGCACCGTGCGCAGGTCGTCATTGAGGACGACGTCGAGCAGCGTGTCGAAAGTGTCCTGACCGCGTTCCTTGGCGAGGTCATACACGACCCGCCCCTTCAGGCCCTCGTTGGCGGCCGAGTACGTGTCGCCGATCTGGTAACGGCCCCACGACGCCAGCCGCCGGAAGACGCCCGCCTCCTTCGAGCGCGCACGCTCGTTCATCCAATGGCGAGTGGCCGGGTCACGCAGCTTCTCCATGCGCTCCGGCACCGGCAAGTTCATCACCTCGTTCCAGTCCGGCAGCATGAACAGCGCGCAGTAGTTGCGGAAGCTCATGTTCATCTCGACGAGGATCGGCATCGTGAGCGCGATCGCCTTGCCGCCGCGCTCGGCCGCGTTCTCGCACGCGGCGAGCTGCGACCGGTACCGCTCGGGCTCCTTGGCGTCGACGGTCAGCACGTTCCAGTTGAGCGGCCGACGCGCGGCGAGCGTCATCTCCGCCATGAGCTCGACCTCGTCGTCCCGGAACCCGCGCATGCAACCGTCGGTCACGTACTCGAGGGTGGTGCCCTCGTGGTTGCGCACGGCCCCGCAGAGGGCGAGCACCTCTTCCTTCGACGCCCACCGGGACGCGACAGGTTGCCCGTCGCCGTCGGAATGGGTGAATGCCAGCGTGGTCGAGAAGCCGATGCCGCCGGCGTCGATGGACTCGTGCAGCAGCCGCACCATCCGGTTGATCTGGTCGGGCCTGGCTTCGTTGCCGACGGCGTCGGGGCCCATCACGTTGCGGCGCAGCGCGCAGTGCCCGACGTTGAACATCGTGTTGACGGCGACGTTGCCCTCGAGGTTGTCGAGGTAGTCGCCGAAGCTCGACCAGTTCCACGGCACACCGTTCTCGAGCGCCGGCAGCGGCATGCCCTCGACCCTGGCCATCATGCGGCGGATGTAGTCGGCGTCCTGCTCGGCGAGCGGGGCGAGCGTGAACCCGCAGTTGCCGTTGGCGATGGTGGTGACGCCGTGCACGCTCGAGGGCGACGCCAGCGGGTCCCAGAACAGCTGGGCGTCGTAGTGCGTGTGCGGGTCGACGAACCCGGGCGCGACGACCAAGCCCTCGGCGTCGATCGTCTCGGAGGCGGGCTCGTCGATGGCGTCGGGCTCGGTGACGGCGACGATCCGCCCGTCGCGCACGCCCACGTCGGCCCGCCGGCCGGGGGTGCCCGTGCCGTCGACCAACGTGCCGCCCTGGATGAGGTAATCGAGCATGGCACCCCGCTGGGACCGTGGATGAAACGCGTTCTATTTTGGGCGGTCGGCCCGTCAGGCGCAACCCGCTACCGGCGGTGCCGAGCTATTCGGGCCAGTCGAGCTGGGACTCGGGGACGCCCACCGAACGGGCGTAGTCCTCTACCTCTGCGCGGCCGGCGCGGTCACCGCGTGGGTAGCGGAAGACGCGATCGGCGAAGACGACGAACGTCTCCGTTGGCGAGCGGAAGTCGCAGTACCAGCCCAGCCGCGCATCCAGGCTGCGACTGAGCGCGGCGGCGAGTCGTCCGGCGTCCTCGAGCGGCGCCTCGAAGTCGACGAAGG
The DNA here is from genome assembly GCA_046724655.1 of Actinomycetota bacterium. GTDB lineage: Bacteria > Actinomycetota > Acidimicrobiia > IMCC26256 > JACDBD01 > JALZAA01. Next base: position 1,624 of record JBKOWY010000051.1, on the reverse strand, counting down.
TCCACGTCAGCGGCTGTCCGGCATCGGGGTCGCCGGCATCCTCGCGGGTGATCCTCCTCACCGTGAGGTTGATCCCTTCGAGGGCCCTTCCGACATGCAGGCTCTCGGCGATGAGTCCTCCCGTGACGACCATCGATCGACGACTCCTCGTGCGGCTGGGCTCGACTCTGCCATGCTTCGCATCGGTGGATGAGCCGAGTCTTGCGACGCTGAAGTGGGCGGACTTCGAGCGCCAAACACCTCGGCTGGCCGGCGTGGCCCACGACCGCCTGATCGCTCCCGGCGTCCTGCTCGTCGTCACGATTCGCCGTGACGGAACTGCCCGGCTCAGCCCGGTGGAGCCGCTCGTCCTCGACGGCGACCTGTGGCTTTCGATGATGTGGCAGTCGCGCAAGGCAACCGACCTTCTGCGTGACGACCGGCTGCTGGTCCACAGCATCATCACGACGCGTGACGGCGACGAGGGCGAGGTGAAGTTGCGGGGTCGTGCCGTGCCCGTTGGCGATCCAGAATCCCGAACCCGGTACTGCGACGCGGTCTCGGTTCTCGGGTGGCGTCCGGAAGAGCCGTACTTCCATCTCTTTCGCGTCGAGATCTCAGACGTCACTTTTATCCGCTACGCACCAACCGGAGACCAATACGTCGCGCACTGGCCCCCCGGGGCGGAGTTCGTGCGCAGATCGACGTCACCGACCAGCGTGGGAACAGAAGAGCCGGTGCATGATCTCTTTCGTCCCGAATAGCGTGCGCTGACGGTAACATCACGCCGAGCTAGGAGGCGGGTCTTGGGCTCTCTCACGCTCATGCGTATCGTGGGTGCCTTCGGTCGGTAGCGGGGGTCGGGATGGCAGTCGCGCTCATCGCCGCGTTGAGCGTCGCCGCAGCATCGTTCGCCGGCGCACTGCAGGTCGGGGTGCCGAGCCCCGACGAGGTGTGCAAGATGCTCACGACCAAGCAGGTGGTCACGGTCATGGCCGACAAGCCGTTCGGGCAGCCGCGTCCGGAGGAGCACGGTTGTACGTGGGAGACCGACCCCGTGGAGCGCGTGGACGAAGGGACGTACAGGTACGTCTTCCTCGAGGTGAAGTCGCTCGAGGAGGCTATGGATGGCTATCCCGATTTCCGCAGCGCGCTCGAGTCGGGCACACGAGAGATCCGACCCATCAACGGCATCGGTGACGAGGCGTACACGGGCAAGACCGTGCTCATTCCGGACGGAACGATCGACAGCGTCAACGTTGCCGAGGGCGACACCGTGGTGGAGCTGAACTGGCAGGGTGCTAAACCGGTGAAACCGGGAAGCACGCGGTACCGCCAGATCCTCAAGATCGTCCGCGGCGTTCTCACCGACGTGTAGCCGCCGCCTGATCAGGCCTCGAGAGGAGCGAGGGCGTCCGCCGCCACCGTCAACGCGGCGAGATGCTCCTCGATCGACCCGAACCCGGATCCCATCGTGTTGACGGACATATGCGTGGCCTCTGCGTCGCGCCACCGACCCGCCTGACGGACGAGCTTGTCGACATCGCCCTCGCCCCAGCCGATCCGGCCCTCCATGCCCAAGGCGTCCGGATCGCGACCGGCCGCGACGGCCGCCTCACGCACGATCGCGCGCGCCTCGTCGAGC
>JBKOWY010000183.1:0-8061 GCA_046724655.1 Actinomycetota bacterium | reverse complement strand
GTGGGCCGCGGTGCCAACGCTTCAGTGGTGATCCTGCGGCGCTAGCCCGCGGAGGCGGCGGCTTTGCCGACCGCCGGAGCAGGAGCCCGAGCTTGCGAGGGCGACCGTTAGCTCCCGACGCGGGAGTTGTACTCCTCGATCTTGCCGTCCGCTTCTTGCTTTGCGTGCTTCAGCGCCGCGCTGGGTGACATGCCGCCGAACATCTGCTGCTCCGAGTCGAGCACGACGTCGCGCACGCCCTGATAGTCCCCGATTACCGGGCCCGCGGTGGCCGCGTTCGAGACACCGCCGACCAGTTGGTCGTAGGCCACCTTGAAGCCGGGCACCTCGGCCCAGCGCTGCTGGACCGGCGGGAGGCTGGTCGCTGCTTCGCGGATCGGGACGTAGCCGGTGCCCGCGCTCCACGCCGCCTGCACTTCAGGGTCGTTGAGGAACTTCGCGAACTGCCACGCCGCCGCCTGCTTCTCGGGCGACGACTTTCTCGAGATGTAGTTGGCTCCGCCGCCGACGAGCACGCCACCCTTCCCCTTCGGTCCCGGCATTGGCGCCACGCCGAGCTCGACGTTCGGGTAATCCCCGGCGGTCAGGAGTTGCTGGATCGTGCCGAGAGCGGCCGACGTGTCGATCGTCATGCCGAAGTTGCCGTTCCCGATCCCGAGCAGGTTGTCGACCGCGCTCGGCCCGTCGGCGGCGTTCGTCCTCGCCGCCCCCGACTTCACCATGTCGTTCAGGAACGTGAAGATCTCCTTGCCCGTGGCGTTGTCGAAGGTGGCGGCGGTTGCTCGGGCTTTTCGGCCGTTGCTGTTGTTCACGTAGGGCTTCCCGGCGATCGCCGACCACTGCTCGAGGTGCCAGGGATCGAGCTTGAGCCCGAAGCCGGCCTGGGAAACCACTCCCGAGTCCTTGAGCTTCTGAGCGGCAGACTTCACCTCGGCGAGTGTCGTCGGGGGCTGGTTGGGATCGAGACCCGCAGTCTGGAACGCCTTCTTGTTGTAATAGAGGACCGGGTTCGACACGTTGAACGGCATCGGCCACAGCGTGCCCTTCACCGAGTAGTAGTCGACGACCCGCTCGAGGTGGTCGGAGAGGTCGTACTTGTCGGCCTTGACGCAGGCCTGCGCCGGCAGCACCGCCCCGGTGTCGATCATCTGCTGGAGGCTGATGTCCTGGATGTTGACGAGATCAGGGACGTCGCCGCTGGACAGGCCCGCCCGGAACTTGTTCATGGTATCGACGTACGTGGTCTGGTTGACGACCGTCACCCGGACGTCGTTCTGCGACGAATTGAACTGGTCGGTCAGACGGAGGAGCACCTCCTCATTGGCGCGTTGGAATGCTCCCTGCCAGTACGTGATCTCCACCGGCTTGCTCTTCGCGTTTTTCAGCGCGCTGAGTGGGCACTTCCCCGACGCCTGCGCCGGGACGGCGCCAGCGCCGGGAACGGCGAGGCCGACGACAGCCAAGGAGGTCGCGACGCCGGCGGCGGCGAGGCGGTGCGCAAGTCGGGACATCTGTACTCCTATTCTCGTGAGCGTCGTCAGCCTTTCACAGCGCCGGCCGTTAGTCCGCGCACCAGCTGCTTCTGGAAGATGAGCAGCAAGATGACGAGCGGAAGGAACGCCAACACGGTGCCGGCGAACGTGACGTTGATCTGGTCGATGTTGGTGGACCGAAGCTGCTTGAGCCCGATCTGGACCGTTCGGAGGCGATCGTCCTTCGTCACGAGTAGGGGCCACAGGTACTGGTTCCACGCCGCCAGGAACGAGAAGACCGCCAGCGCGGCCATCGTCGGACGAACCAGTGGTATCGCCACGCGCGTCAGAAAGCGGAGATGGCCGTAGCCGTCGAGCTTCGCCGCTTCCTGCAGGTCCTTCGGCACCTGGAGGAACGCCTGGCGCATGAGGAAGGCGCCGAACCCCAGCGCGCCCGTCGCAAGGAGCGGCACGATCAAGCCCTGATAGCTGTCGTACCAGCCCAGGGTGTTCACGGTCGAGAGATTGGTGATGACGGTGATCTCGAACGGCACCATCAGCGTCGTGAGGAACAAGACGAACAGCGCTCGGCGAAACGGGAACTGCAAGAACGCGAATGCGTATCCCGCCAGCGTCGCCACGGTGAGCTGCCCGGCGGTGACGAGCACCGTCACCACCGCGCTGTTCGCGAGGTATCGCGCGAGATTGCCGTCACTCCAGGCGTCGCCGTACGTGTGCCATTGCGGGGACGTCGGGAAGAACGTGGGCGTGCGAGCCGCGATCTGGCTCGGTCGCAAAAGTGAGTTCACGAGCGTGATGTAGATCGGGAACAGCACGATGAACGCGAGCACCGTCAGCAACACGTAGCGCCCGAAGATCCGAAGCCGGCGTGCCCGCTTGCCTGGTCGTGCGGCCACGACCTCGGATCCGGCCTCGGCCGACATCTCGGCGCCCTTGAGCGTGATCGCGTCAGCGCTCATACGAGACCCGGCGTTCGAGGAACCGGAACTGCACGAGCGTGAGGATCAGCGTCACGCCGAACAGAGCAATAGCCAGCACTGCCGCCTTGCCGTCGTTCTTGGCGAACTGGAGCTGGTCGTAGATGAAGTACGTCAGCACGTTGGTCGACTTCAGCGGGCCACCGCGCGGCGTAAGCAGGTCGATCTGGCCGAAGGTCTGGAAGGCGAAGATCGACCCGACCACGAAGGCGAAGAAGATCGTCGGTGACAAGAGCGGGATCGTGACGCGCCAGAAGCGCGACCACGGCCCGGCGCCGTCCATCTCGGCGGCCTCCTGGAGCTCGTCGGGAACCGACTGGAGCCCGGCGGACATCAGGATGAAGCTCAGTCCAAGGTTCAGCCAGATGGTCGTGACCGCGACCGCGGTCAACGCCACCGACGGGATGAAGCTGCGTATCACGGGCAGGTTGATGTCGATCAGCGGCGAGCCGTTCTGGAGGATGGACGGCTCGGTCTGAATGCCTTGGAGCAGCCCGACCTGCGGGCTCAGCAGCGTCCCGAAGATCACCGACGCCACCGCGACCGACGTGGCGACGGTTGACGAGAAGAACGTGCGGTAGATCCCGATGCCCTTCAGCTTCTGGTGGGCCAGGACGGCGAGCAGGATGCCGAGCGCGATACCCACCGGCACCGTGATCACCGCGAACGTGATGGTGATCCTGAGGCTGTCCAGGAAATCGGACGATGACAGCACATCGCGGTACTGATCCAAGCCGACGTAGTTCTTTGGCTGACCGGGAAAGGGTGGCGTCGAGAAGAAGCCCAGGTAGAAGTTGCGGAAGAACGGATAGAAGATGAACACGCCGAAGATGACGAACGCGGGCAGCAGCAACAGGTAGCCGAGCCCCGCTTCCCGCGCCCGCCGGCTGACCCGGCGCCTTGTGGGCGCCGGCGTCACCTCGTCGGGTGGCCCCAGATCGACGGCAGCGTCGACGGGCGTGCTCACGCGTCGACGCGTTCCTCGTTCGTGGAGTCGAACACGTGGAGGTTCTCCGGGTCGATGGTGAAGCCGACCTCACGCTGCTCGATGGGTGGCGGATCGCTCACGGGCTGGCGCGCGATGACCAGTTGGCCGTCCTCGAGCCGGCACATCACGTGCCGTTCGTGGCCGAGCGCTTCCACCACCGAGACGGTGGCCTTCACCGTTCCGCCGTCGACAAACGTGAGGCCCTCGGGGCGCACGCCCAGCACGACCTGCTGCAACCCCCGCTGCTCCACCGCCGCGCCGAGCGCGGGCGGCAGCGAGAGGACACCGCCCGGGATGCGCACTCCGATCGCGCTGTTCTCTCGCGTGACGTCGCCCGTGACCGTGTTCATGGGCGGATTGCCGATGAAGCGGGCGACGAACAGGTTCGCGGGACGGGCGTAGACCTCCTGCGGCCCGGCGACCTGTTGGAGCACACCCTGGTCGAGGATGGCGATGCGATCGCCCATCGTCATCGCCTCGACCTGGTCGTGGGTGACGTAGACGATCGTGGCCCGCAGCCGGCGACGGAGCTCGATGAGCTCGGCCCGGGTCTGGACCCGCAGCTTGGCGTCGAGGTTGGACAGGGGCTCGTCCATCAGGAAGGCCTGGGGCCGGCGGACGATCGCCCGTGCCAGCGCGACCCGCTGGCGCTGCCCGCCCGAGAGCTGAGCCGGCTTGCGGCCGAGCAGCTCGGTGAGGCCGAGCACGCCGGCGGCCTCGCCGACGAGCCGGTCCCGCTCCTCCTTCGGCACCTTCCGGGACTTGAGCGGGAACTCGACGTTCCGGCGCACCGTCATGTGCGGATACAAGGCGTAGCTCTGGAACACCATGGCGATGTCGCGGTCCTTGGCCTCGACATCGTTGACCGTGCGGTCCCCGATCTGAATCGTCCCCGCGGTGGGCTCCTCGAGGCCGGCGATCACCCGCAGCGCCGTCGACTTCCCACACCCGGAGGGGCCCAGTAAGACGAGGAACTCCTCGTCGGCGACCTCGAGCGTCAGGTCGTCGACCGCCGTGACGTCACCGAACCGCTTGGTGACTCCGCGGATTGCTACCCGACCCACGCGCTCCCTCTGCTCCAGGCGCCGTCTCTACCGTCGGCGGCAGGATAGGCGGCCTCGCCGGGGGCGAGGCGGCGCACGGCGAACCGCCGCCGAACGGCGGCTGAACGTCGGGGTACGCGAGCCTCCGGCACATCCTCGCCCTGCGCCCTTCGTACATCAAGCTCGACATGACCTGGGTGCGTGGCATCGACGACGACACCGCCCGCCAGGCGCTCGTCGCCGGCATCAATCACTTCGCGACGATCACGGACTGTCGGATCATCGCCGAGTGCGTCGAGACCGAAGCCGAGGCCGATGCCTTGCGCCGCTTGGGCATCGAGATCAGTCAAGGCTTCCTGTTCGGCCAGCCGGAGCCCGTCGATGCGCTCCTCAACTTCGCCAGGCGAAGTTGAGGAGCGCATCATGCGTTAACGATCGCGCAGGAACCACCCACGCGGGTCCCAGCGCCGGAGCGCCGCGATCTCGTCGGCGGTCGGTGCGCTGAGCTCGCGCACCTCGCCGGCGACCGAGAGATCCCAGCCGCACGCGGCACGGGCGGCGCCGACCCGGTCCTCGAGCGCGCTCCCCGCCGGGACCGCGGAGAGCACCAGCTCGTCACCGTCCGTTTTCTCGAGGGTCCCGAGATCGGTCACAAGAGCGCGCACGTTTCGTCCCGGTGACGTCACGTAACCGCACTCGGGCGGAGTGCGCTCGGGCGTCAACGTGGCGACGACGACGGCCTCGGCCGCGACGCTGGCGGCGTCGTTGCCGCCGCCCGAGCCCACGAAGAACGGGCCACTGGGAACCAGCGTCGAGTTGATGTTTCCGTACCGGTCGATCTGCGCGCCGCCGAGACACGCGATCGTGGTCGTGCCGGGCCCGCCGACGAGCGTCCCGAGCACGATCCCGGCGTCTCCCAGCATCGTCGAACGCGGGAAGTTCCGGTGGTTCAGGACGAAGGGATCGGCCGGTGTCGGGTCGTATCCCCACAGCCCGATCTCGGCCGTGAGCTGTACGTCGCATCCCGCCGACTGGGCGTGGGCGACACCGAGCCACGCCGACAGGTTGGCGACGCCCGCGCCCGCGAGCACGGCGTGCGCGCCGAGGGCGCGCACGCGTCCGGCGAGGTGGCGGGCCCCGTACACCGCCGCGATCTCCCAGCGGTTCGGCGGGGCGTCCAGGTCTGGTTCGTGCGCGGCTTCGTCGGCGCGCCACGAGTCCGGGTCGGCCTTGGCCCGCAAGATCGCGATGCGGTCGTCGCCCAGTCGAGCGACGTATTCGTCCTGTCCGTCGACCTCGAGCACCCAGTGCCGGATCCAGTCGTCGAAGTCCTTGGCGCGCGATGCGTCGCGTGCCTCCACCCAGAAGTCATAGTCCTCGCCGTAGCCTGCGACGGGCAGGTCGCGCGTGAAGAGGCCACCCGGGTGCGCACCCATGGTCGCTTCGCAGACGGCGAGCACGCGGTGTCCGGGTATGCACACCAGGTGCGACCACGGGCGGAGATCGTCGACGACCTGCTCCACGGTCACGATGGCGCCGCGCCGCGCGGCCAGCGCACCCCACACGCCCTCGAGCAGCGGTGGGTGGAGCGCGACGTTCCCGTGCCGGTCCGCCATAGGGGCGTGGAGCAACGCGACGTCCGGCACCAGCGGCGCGAGCAACCCGGCCTCACCGAAGGGCGTCGGCAGGCGCGTGTACGCCTCGTTCTGTTCCATCGAGGAGCCGGCGATCGACCGCGTGACAACAGCAGGAAGATTGCGCGCCGCAGCTTCGAGCCGCTGGGAGAACGTCAGGAACGACCAGTGCTCGACGTCGACCTCGCCCCGTTCGTACGCGCGGGCGAAGATCGGGTTGGGGGTGAAGTTCGGGAACGTGTCGCCGGAATAGCCGGTGACGACGCGCTCGACCAGCCCGCCGCGGAAAAAGAGCGTCCCGAGGGTGGAAAGGCTCAACATGACGAGCGTGAAGCGCGGGTCTCTCCCCCACCACTGACGGACGACCTCGCGAGCGGCTGCCGTCCAGCGCGTGTGGCCGACGAGGATGTGCAGCGCGTCACCAGGCCGGACGTGCTCTTCGACCGCGTCCCTGAGGGAGGTCACAACCATGATTTTGGCGTCGCTGAGTGTCGAATAGCGGTAGTCAGCGACGCCAAAACCCGATCTCTCAGGCGCGGTCGAGCACGAGATCGGCGAGCCGGTGGCGCTGCCAGCCCTGGTAGCCGAGCATGGCGTCGTTCATCTTGGCCCGCTTGTAGTAGAGGTGCGCGTCGCAGTCCCACGTGAACCCGACCCCTCCGTGGATCTGGATGTCCTCGGCCGAGATGAACACCGCCGCCTCGGCGACGAATCCATTCGCCATCGCCGCGGCGCGCTCACGGCCGGGGTCGTCGACATCCGACGCCCAGGCCGCGTAGTGCGTGCCGACGCGCGCCAGCTCGAGCCGGTGCAACATGTCGACGGCCTTGTGCCGGATGGCCTGGAAGCTCGCGATCGGTCGGTCGAACTGGACGCGCGCCTTCGCGTACTCGGTGGCCAGCTCGAGCGCGGCGTCGGACGCCCCGATGAGCTCGGCTGCGAGCATGACGGCGGCGTCGTCGACGACTCTCCGCCAGGTGTTCGTCTGGTCGCCACGGGGACCGATGGGAACGGCGCGCCGTTCCTCGAGGACGAGACGGGCGGCCTTCCGGGTTGGGTCCATCGTCGGGACGGGCTCGCCCCGCGGTGCTTCGAGCAGGAACGAGCCGAGCCCGTCCTCGGTGCGGGCGACGACGATCGCCCAGTCGGCCGTGTGGCCGTCGAGCACGACGGGCTTGTGGCCGGTCACGATCCAGTCGGCGCCTTTGCGCCGGGCGCGGGCGCGGACGCGGTCGACCGGATCACCGTGCCCGAGCTCTTCGAGCGCGACCGTTCCGCGGATCGCGCCCGACGCCAGCTGCGTGAGGAGGTCGGTCTCCTCGAGCCGCGTCGCCGCGAGCGTGGCGAACACGGCGGACGAGAAGAACGGGCCCGGGAAGGGAAGACGTCCCATCTCTTCCATCACGACGGCCATGTCGACGAGACCGAGGCCGAGGCCACCGTTTGCCTCGGGAACGAGCAGGCCGGGCCATCCGAGCGCGGCGAGCTTCTCCCAGACGTCGTCGGTGAAGCCGCGCTCGTCCTCGGCCATGGCACGGACGTAGTCACCCGGGGTTTCGCGCGTCAGGAACGAGCGCGCGGCGTCGCGCAGCGCGTCTTGATCGGCCGAAAACGTGAAGTCCAACGGAGCGCGGCCTCCCCGAGAAACCTGACACGGATGTTAGTGTTCGCGCCGTGGATTTCGCTTACTCACCGGAGGACTTGGCGTTTCGCGACGAGCTCCGGGCGTGGCTCGACGAGAACCTGCCCAAGTTCCTGGCCGACTGGGGTGGTGACGAGGACCAAGCCGGCGGGCGCGCCGGCGGCGCGCCGTCGAGCGTGTCGCGCAGCCAGGAGCGACGAAAGGACTGGCAGCGGCGGCTGAACGAGGGTCGCTGGGCCGCGATCAACTGGCCCAAGGAGTGGGGCGGGCGCGAGGCGACGCCG